>CAYQFV010000062.1:0-18383 GCA_964416845.1 uncultured Phycisphaeraceae bacterium
GTGAAGTGAATGGGCGATACAGGACTTGAACCTGTGACCTCCTGCGTGTCGAGCAGGCGCTCTAGCCAACTGAGCTAATCGCCCCATCTTGCAAGCATAACGAACAGCGTGACGTCCGGCGAGGCCGGTCGCTCGATTCTGGGTCCCGTTACGTCGGAGTGCGCCGGCGTTCCATCGAGCCTAGGCGTTCTCCTCTTGCCGTTCCGCAGGCGTCCGGCCGAAAACCGCCAACTAGAACCCTCACGGCAGAATGCGGCGTTTGATCATAGGTCGTGGCCAGCAGGCACGCCTCGACGCCACAAACTCAGCCACACGCGCTGCAGAGCACGTTCTTCGTGTCTCTGCGTTCCGTGTCGGTCCTCCGTCGACGCATTACCGAGCGTGGTGCAGTGCCCCGATCGACAATGCTCCAGGCTGCACCACAACACCGGCACCTTAGGGGATTCCACCGAGATTGCAAGGCAGCTTTCCAACGTGGGCGACAAACCGACATCAACCGCGTCCCGACCTCTCGGCGGGGCACGCCCGGCGAGCGATCCCCCTCAGGTGAGGCATGGCCCAAACCCCGTTGGTGCGTGCCCCACAGCCCCGGCGTGAAGGCAACAGATTTCGGGCGGAACGTGACATCGTTCGCTCGAGGATTGCAACTAACTGTTGGAACGTAGGTTGCGTTCAAGCCCCCTGAACATGGCCCACTTTCGCGGCACACGCACAAGCTGGATGTAGCTCGTGAGTCTTGGGCTACTGTCCACCACGAGGATAGGCTCGAACATCAAGAATCGGACGGTCTGAAACCGTTTTGCCCGTCGGCCGAAAGTCGCCGATCGTTCGCGTCGATCTGTGGTGATGGTGGCTCTTCAGGGGAGAGTCCCCATTCTCTGCCGGGGTCGGAGCTTCCGGCGGACCGTCATCAACTAGAAAGAGCGTACGGGATATGTTCATCGAACGACGAACGCTGTGTGTGTTGGTGCTCATTCTCGGTGGGCTTGCAGACCGCTGGGTTGCGGCTGATCCGATTCTCGGCAATGGAGCCTATCGCTTGTTCAACCATCCGGACGGGGGCGCTCGGCCGCCGCTCTACGGCCTGCGACTTGACGGTCTGGACGGCGTTGAGGACCACATTTTTACGTTTGATTTCAACTACGTGGATGCGACGGGTCGGCAGGCAGGGGTGCTGATGACCCTTGATACGGACGACGATGGTGAAGGCGGTCGCATCCAGATTTCCGGCACTGTGTTCGGAGGCCTGAACGAGGGAAACGCATACGCTGCTCCCGGTGCGACGGTCGGATGGTGGGACGTTGATTTCACCTACGATGCGGGCGTCGAAAGCCTGGAACCGTCCGACGATGACATCATGGTCTTCAGCGACAGCGACAGCGAAAGCGACTCCGGCAACTCCGGCACGATCACGCGTCTCGAAGATGGCTTCAATTCCCAGGAAGCGTCGTTCAATCTGGTCGACTATGCGGGCGGCCATCAACGCGGCGGGCGACCGTACACGTTTAGAGTTGGAGATGAGGACGATGACGAGGGGCATCGGCTGGACGCGCCACAACTCGCCGATTGGCCTTATCGGGCCAGTGGATGGGGCTGGGTCAATCATTCGGACCAAGACCACGTGGCCGCGTCGGACTGGCTGTTTACGATCGACCCCAATCCGGTTCCTTCGCCCGGCGCGGCCGTTCTGGGGCTTATGGGACTCTCCATGCTCCTGCTGCGCCGTCGCTCCAAAGGAAGCGAATCATAGGGTTGCTGATGTGATAGTGCCATCAGATGGCACTATCATCCCACGCGACCGAGCGACGCAGAACCTTCGCCTGCTGCACTCAACGACTCTCGAATTCGATCGGGTCTTCGAACGTGACAGCGCAGCGTTCGGTGTGGAGACTCGCCGGTCGTCGGAGGTGGAGATGGTGGATCGCGTGCTACCGGTGCGACGCCATTGCGACCGACCCGTGTCGCGTGGGGGATTGTTGCTGCACCCACCAATCGATCGTCTTCTTCAATCCTGTTTCAAGATTGATTGACGCTTGCCACCGGAGGATTTCGGCGGCACGGTCGACGCACAGCCGGCGGCGCGGTTGACCGCCGGGCTTGGACGCGTCCCACTCCGTGCGCCCGGTGTACCCCACCATCGTCGCGATGAGGTTGGCTAGTTCGCAGATGGTGATTTCCTTGCCGGTACCGATGTTGACCGGCTCACTGTCGTCGAGTTTTTCGGCTGCGATCAAGATCGCGTCGGCAGCGTCGTCGACGTAGAGGAATTCGCGACTCGGGCTGCCGTCGCCCCAACAGAGTACGGAGCTCGCGCCGGTGTCTTTGGCCTGACAATACTTGCGAATGAGCGCGGGAATGACGTGCGATGTTTGCGGATTGAAATTGTCCCCCGGTCCGTACAGATTGACGGGCATGACGAACGCGCCGTTGAAACCATACTGCTGACGATAAGCCTGCAGCATGACCAGCAGGGCTTTCTTGGCGATTCCGTACGGGGCGTTTGTTTCTTCAGGAAAGCCGTTCCATAAGTCGAACTCGTGGAACGGCACGTCGCAGTGTTTGGGATAAGAGCATACCGTGCCGACCTGCACGAACTTTTCGATGCCGATCTGACGGGCGCGTTCGATCAAGTGAAGCCCCATCGCCATGTTCGCGAAAAAGAACCGCCCCGGTTGCACCAGATTGGCACTGATGCCGCCCACTTCAGCCGCAAGGTTGATGACCACGTCGGGACGAGCATCGTCATACATTTGCGCGACGGCGGAACCGTCGGTCAGGTCGTACTGAACTCGGCGAGGCACGAAGATCGACTGACAGCCTAACTCTGCGAGCCGCCGGCACAAGACGTGCCCGAGAAACCCGCCACCGCCGGTCACACAGACTCGTCGGTCAATCCAGAATGTTGAATCGTGAGGCATGGCTTGCACTCAATGGGCGCGGCGCGAGTACCCATCTCTCGGCGGCGATTCGTGCCTGTTCGGTCGTTCTCAGGGTTCGTCTCACCACACTTACAATTCCAAGCCCGTCGCGACGAGCACCTGTTCGCGCTCGGCGAGCCTTGTGTCGGCGTCGACCATCATGCGTACGAGTTCTCGAAATCCGACGCGCGGTCTCCAACCCAAGAGATTGCGGGCTTTGGTGTTGTCGCCCTGTAAGACATTGACTTCGGTCGGCCGAAAATACCGGGGATCGACCTCGACGTGGTCGTGCCAATCGAGGTTCAGATAGCCGAACGCTTCATCGAGCAAGTCACGCACGCTGTGCGATTCTCCGGTGGCGACGACGTAATCATCCGGGTCGTGCTGTTGCAGCATCAGCCACATCGCTTCGACATAGTCACCGGCGAATCCCCAATCGCGCTTCGCGTCGAGATTTCCCAGGTAGATTCTTGCTTGCAGGCCAATCTTAACGCGTGTGGCAGCCCGCGTGATCTTCCGCGTGACGAACGTTTCTCCGCGACGCGGCGACTCATGGTTGAACAGAATCCCGTTGCACGCGAAGATGCCATACGCCTCGCGATGATTCACCGTTTGCCAAAAGGCGTGGGCCTTGGAACAGGCGTAGGGACTTCGCGGGTAGAAGGGCGTCGATTCGGACTGAGGCACTTCGCGAGCGTTTCCGAACATTTCGCTGCTGCTGGCTTGGTAAAGCCGGATATCCTTGCCCATCGAATCGCGATAGTCGCGGATCGCTTCGAGAAGATTGAGCGTGCCGATTGAGATCGTTTCCGCGGTGTAGATCGGTTGATCGAAGCTGGTTCGAACATGGGACTGGGCGGCAAGGTTGTACACTTCGTCGGGTGCGCAATCACTGATGACCCGACGCAGCCCTGACGCGTCGAGCAGGTCGCCGTAGTGCAGCCGGAGCTTCGCCTGGGGATCGTGCGAGTCTTTGTAAAGATGCTCGATGCGTTGCGTGGAGAAGCAACTGCTTCGTCGGATGACTCCATGGACCTGATAGCCCTTTTGAAGCAAGAGTTCGGACAAATAGGATCCGTCCTGGCCGGTGATTCCCGTAATGAGTGCCGTTTTTGCCACAAGGTCTCCTCACCCGAACCGGTGTCCCGGTCCCGCGCTCTCGTCGTTAGCAATGCCGACCATCAGGTCGAGGCGTATCCAGCCGCCGTCGGCGATGAGCCTCGATCGCTGGAAAGTGACGTATCGGACAGAATCGGTTTCGGTCTCAATGAGAAGTGCGGCTCGGGACGAACGGGTGGAAGCTCGAACCAACTGTGTACGGGAACGTCGACCACATCATTCAGGCGGCGTCGGGTCTCGGCGGCATGCACGAACGAGGTGTTGGCGACGACGACGGCGTCGGGACGCAGCGAGGACGAGTCTGCCACGGGCATGACGGCGACACCTCGGTAGCGACGATTTTGTCTCGCGAACCGGTCATCCAGGATTCCCAGTACTGTTAAGCCCGCCCGGCGGGCTCCATGGTGGAAGGCGTGCATATTCTTCCCGAGGTCGGCGAAAACGATTCGACGAGCACCGTCGCTGCGCAACAGCTTCAATCTGTTGCTGATGTCGTCGACGCGGAACAACGATTCGAACGCGGTGTCGCTCAACCGCTGGCTTGTGAAGCGCAACCGGTCCAACACGCCTCGGACGGACGCGGCGGCGCGAGCGCGGTTGAAACTGTGCTTGTGGCCGTTGTCGGACGCCAGCCACCGATACCGCTGGACCCAATCAGACCGGTACGTGCGGCGGTGGCGCGACGACAGGTATCGGTCGACGAGCAAGAGATTGTTTCTCGTGTCAAAGTATGCGGTCCGGGCGGACAGTCTGGCAGTCTGCGTCTTGAGATGGTCAACGTGTAGGTCAGCGAATGTCTTGACACGCCATCCGTTGTTGACGAGGCGAAAGCTCAGGTCGTACTCCTCTGCCTGCATGAATAGTGACGTGTCGAGCCCGCCGACGCTGCGTAAGGCCGACGCACGAAAACCGACACCGCATCCAATGAAAACGTTCGGAAGGGCGCTGCACTCCATCTCGCCGTTGGGAAGATGGACGAGGAACCCCGCCGCTGCGAGACGCTCGTCCGCCCTGAAATGTTGAATCATGCGCTCGACTGAGTCGGGATGCGGGCAGGAATCGTCATCGAGGAATACGATGTACTCACCAACGGCTCGTTCGACCGCGATGCTCTTCGCACAACTGCCTCGGTTGCGTTTCAGCGAGATGACACGTACGGACGGGTACGCCCCGGCAATCGCATCGACCGTTCCGTCGGTCGAGGCGTTGTCAACGACGAGCACTTCGGAAGACCCGCTCGCGACCGCAGCGGTCGAGAGCTGGTCCAGGGTGCGCAGCACAACGTCCTGCCGATTGTGGGTAGCCAGTACGAAACTGACGCGTGGCGAGTTCAAGCAGAGCGTCCTTTGCACCATCCGTGAGCGTATGACTGGTTATCGGTGCACGACGAGCGAGCGCTTGAAGAGAATCGCACGCCGGCGCGTCCGTTTGACGCCCGGACTCTCGATCGCTACGATCCGGCCTGAGAAGTCGGTCCATTCGGGTATTTGCGATCCATGTCATGTCCAAGCGTGTCGGTCTGTATGGAGGAAGCTTTGATCCCATTCACCATGGGCATCTCATTATCGCGCGTTGCATCGCCGAACGGCAATCCCTCGACGAGGTGGTCTTCCTGCCGTCTGCCAGCCCGCCCCACAAACACGCTGCGGACCTGATGGACAGTGCACACCGTGGCGAGATGGTCAAGCTTGCCATCGAGGGAGAAGCCGGTTTTCGATTCAGCGACCACGACCTCAAACGCAGCGGGCCGACGTATACCATTGACACCATCTCGTATTTTCAGCAATTATTGGGCTCGAATGTCGACGTGTTCTGGATCGTCGGTGCGGACTCGTTGGCCGAGATGGCCACTTGGCATCGGGTCCGATCGCTCGTCGATGCCTGTCGCATCATTACGGCTGCAAGACCGGGCTGGGATGAGATCAACGTCGACCCGCTACGAGCGTGTCTGTCACAATCTCAAGTCGATCGACTGCTTGGCGATGTTCAGCAGACACCTCGAATCGACATCTCCGCGACCGATATTCGTCGGCGTCTTGGTGACGGCGCGTCGATCCGATATCTCGTTCCCGACTCGGTGCGCGGTTACATCGAACGCAACGGGCTCTATCAATCGGCTGCAAACCGCCCATCACCCGGGTAGCCCCTCTCCACCTCGCCACTGCGAGTCACCATCGCCATGCCGCTGATTCACGACGCCGCGATTGTTCTTCGCCGATTGGACTATTCCGAGTCGTCACTCGTGCTGGTTCTCATGTCTCGCGACCATGGCAAGCTCCGTGTCATCGCAAAAGGGGCTCGTCGGTCCACCCGCAAGCGATTCAGCCCAGGCATGGATCTGCTGGAAGCGGGCGATCTGGTCTGCTCGGTCCGGCATGTCGGCCAGGAATCATTGGCCCACGTCACAAGCTGGAAGCAAACGACTGGGTTTTCCGGACTACGAGAACGTCTCGGCCGACTGAACGCCGCACAATATGCAGCCGACATCACGTCGCAACTGACCGAAGACTGGGACCCGCATCCCGGATTGTTCGAGTCGCTCTATCGGACTCTCGAAGACCTCTCCGACACCCACTACGTTGTTCCCACTATCGTATCATTTCAGCGTACATTGCTGGAACAAGTCGGCGTGTCTCCCCGTCTGGACGTCTGCGTCGGTTGCGGCTGCACTCCGGACACAGCTCATCATCTATACTTCTCATCTCACGACGGCGGGATCATCTGCCGCGACTGCGAGCCCGCCAGAATCGAAAAACGTCAGGTGCGCGTCTCTTCCGTATCGCTACGACAAGCCAGACCGATCGCAGACTCGGACGTTCCGGGAATGTTCGACCTCTACGACTATCACATCTCCCACTTGATCGGCCGCCCCGCCGCGGGAAGAGACGCCCTCACACGCATTGCCCAGGAACACTGCGCGTCCCCCCGTTGACCACTGCCGCATCACTGACCGCGCAATAACACTCCCCTCCCATTGCACGTCCGGTTTCTTCTGATCCTCATGTCCTCGAATAACCTACTTCAGCGGCGCTCCGCAGTCTTTTGAAATAATTCTTCGCATTCCGCTTGCCCGCCGCGCGAGCGTATTTTACGTTCGGTATGATCGACGAAGGTGTCTTCGGAGTTCGCCCGGTACGGAAGGAAACGCTCATGGCACTGACAATCACAAATACAAACACGCTCTCCCTGTTGAACATCATCAACCGAACATCCACCGCCCAAAGCAACGCACTGCGACAGCTCTCCACAGGAAAACGCATCAACTTTGGCTCGGACGATCCCGCCGGTCTCATCGCCCTCTCGTCACTCAACGCTGATCTAACCGCAACCAACGTCGCCATCAACAACAATCAAAGAACGGACTCGCAATTGGCAGTGGCCGACTCAGCATTGGGTGAAGTTAGTTCGCTGTTGACATCCATACAGTCACTTGTTTCGGCTTCTGCTAATGGTTCTGCAGTGTCGGCCTCGGAGATCGCGGCCAACCAGTCTCAAATCGACTCCGCGATTGCTTCGATTGACCGCATCGTCCGGACAACATCATTCAACGGCAAACGACTGTTGGATGGTACACTTGGGATCAATACAACCGGCGTCGACAATACAAAGGTGACCAACCTCCGCGTATTCTCGAGAAGCCAGGCCACCAGCGCCACGCAAATCACTGCGACCATCACCGCATCGGCCCAGACCGCCTCGGCTGCGTTCGCTGCCACGACCTTTGGCGCGGGCGGAACAAGCCTGAATACAAGCGGTACAACGTCGATCTCGATCACAGGCACACTGGGGAACGCCGTTATCTCGCTGGGAAGCGGCCTCACGGGCACTGGGATAACTGCGGCGATCAACACAGCCACAGCGCAGACCGGCGTCAGTGCGATCATGAATGCGAGTAACCAGATCCAACTCGATACCACCGGGTTTGGAACAGACGAGTTTGTCAGCGTTGATGTGCTTTCCGGAGGGGTCCTGAAAGAAACTGGAACATCCACGACCTTGTCTATCCTCGAGACAAGTCGTTCGACAGGTGTGGATGCGGCCGTCACGATCAACGGGCAAACAGCCAACGTCGATGGACTCGACGTGAGTTTCACGGCCAACGGAGTGAGCCTGCAGTACAGCTTGAGCACGGACTATGGATACGGTCGCGTTGCGAACCGATCCAATACCGAAACGTTCAATATCGAGACGACGGGTGGCGCGACGTTCCAGCTCGGCACGGACAACAGCACCCGACAGACCATCGGCATCAATTCACTGGCGAGTATCCGGCTCGGCGGTGGCGATGCGGGCGGATTCCTATCCGACATTCGAGGCGGCGAGAGTGCTTCGCTGACCAACGATGTCGCGACGTCCCAGAAAGTGATCAAGAAAGCGATCAGTGATCTTGCGACCGAGCGAGGTCGAATCGGGGCGTTTCAGAAGTTCCAGGTGCGCACCTCGATCAATTCGCTCGAAGCTCAACGCACCGGGCTGACCCAGGCGACAAGCGTCATCGGCGATACCGACTTCGCCGTCGCGACGGCTGAACTGAACAAGCAAAGTGTCTTGCTGAACGCGGGCATCTCACTGCTCGGCCTGGCGAACCAGCAGGCATCTCCGTTGCTGTCACTACTGGGATAACAAGACGTACCGGGAAAGCAGGGGGGAGCCTTTCCTAAGCGGCGTGCTGTGGGTCCAGCCCACAGCACGCCGTGTTCGTTTTTCTTCCTGACGGTCTACGCGGTTTTCCTTTTTTGAATCCACTCTTGCAGTTCCGATAGCGGGCGGGCGTTGAGGATGTGGTCAATGCTCGCCCACGCCCGCCTCGCAGTCACAACACCATGGCCAACACGCCCCAGACTGTCTGCGTGATGACTGTCAGTGTTGATCGCCAGCATAACGCCCGCTTCAATGGCCTGACGAGCGTGGTGCGCACTAAGGTCCAAGCGCTGCCATGAAGCATTGATCTCAAACGCAACGTTCGCGTCAACCGCAGCGCGAAACACTCGGGCGAAATCAATTCCCATAGCCGGGCGCTTTCCTAGAAGACGACCGGTCGCGTGGCCTATGATGTTGACGTGGGGATTGTCGATCGCCGCGAGCAGCCGATCAGTCGGTGACACGTCGCCGCCCCGCATGGCAGAATGAATGCTCGCGACGACGATGTCGCACTTCGCGAGCACATCGTCTGGATAATCGAGCGTCCCGTCGGGAAGAATGTCACATTCGCAACCGGTCAGTAGTGCAATGCCACCAATCCGCCGGTTCGCCTCGCGAATGTCGTCAAGATGGCCCAATAACCGTTCAATGCTCAGGCCATTCGCAATGGTCGAGCTTCGCGAATGATCGGTGATCGCAAGGTACGCATAACCGAGCGCCTCGGCGGCGGCAGCCATCTCATCGATCGTACTCTTGCCGTCACTCGCAATCGTATGAACGTGAAGATCCCCACGTAGATCGCCCTCGGAAACAAGACGTGCGGGCTCCCCAAGTGAGAACTCGCCGCGGTCTTCTCGCAGTTCCGGCGCTATGTAGGGCAGTCCGAGTTGCTCGTAGATGGACTCCTCTGTGTCGCCCGCGATCCTCCGGGAATCGTCAAACAGGCCATATTCGTTGAGTCGCCACTTCCGGTGAACCGCCATTTCGCGCAGCCGAACGTTGTGTTCTTTTGACCCGGTAAAATACTGAAGAGCAGCACCGAACGATTCTCGCGGAACGACGCGAAGGTCCACCTGCAATTCACGATTTCGCTCAATGCCAATCGTGACCGATCCTTTCGTCTCGCCGCTCGCCAGGATTCGTTTCACGTGAGGCGAGGCAACGAACGATTGAACGATCCGCGGACCGTCGTCACATTCACAAAGCAGGTCGATGTCGCCAATGGTCTCATCACCCCGGCGAAGCGATCCGGCGATCTCCACTCGCGTCACGCCTTCAAGAATCTGCAATGCAGACGCCAATTCCTCAGCCACGGGAAGCGCTATCCCGCGCGGGGTTCGCTGAGCGGAGTGTTCCAGGAAGGCCAATCCCTCCTGAATACGCTCGACGCTTTTAGCGCCGAAACCGGACAGCTTGGCCAGTTCTCCGCTGGTTATTCGATCACGGAGGGCCTCAACGCCGTCCACGCCGAGATCTCGATACATCTTCGCAAGTCGCTTCGGGCCAAGCCCTTGAATCCTTAGAAGGTCGGGCAAACCAGGCGGGAGTTTGACTTCGAGTTCTTCCAGCAAGTCAATGCGACCAGCCTGAACGAATTGCTCGATCTTTCCTGCGAGTCCCGCCCCGACACCAGGCAGTTTCGTCAGGCTTCCCTCTTGTACAATGGCGCCAACGTCACGAGACAATGATTGGATGGTCCGCGCTGCCCGTCGATATGAGTTAACGCGAAAAGCACTGTCGCCGCTGATCTCCATCAGATCGGCAATTCGGTTGAGTGCGTCCGCTACGGCGGCGTTGATCATGGCGACCCTTCTTCGCAAGAATTCCGTGCCGGTCGACAGCATGTTTTCAGGCTGATTAAGGCCTGTCCGACGCGCTCATCGCGGACATGCGCGACGCCCCAAAACGCCTCCATGCCCCAGCGCCGCCCGATCCCGAACCGCCACAAACCAAACCTTCTAGCACCGGGCGAGTTACGATGCAACCACGTCCGGGCCGGCGTCAAGTCGCCACTGCCAGCGTTACAAACCGCGCGATGCGGCGCGAGCACCATCCGGTACGAGATTCGCGGCCGCGTCGCCGCGTAGGAAATCTCTCACCGTGCGCATCGCCGCAAACCCCGCGGCGTGGTATATCAGCGTGCGAACATTTTCAATGGGGACAGCCGCCATGGGCAGGGAGGCGTGTGAATCATGACGAACGTGGATCAGTTCGAGAGCATGTTCCGCTCAGCGTCGCGCGACGTTTTTCGGCCGGAACCGGTCAACGTCGAATCAGTCCTCGTCGTCACGGACTGCGATGAGGAGAACGCCAAGCTCTTCGGTGACCGAATCCGTAACTTCCTGAAGGTCGTCATCGCCGGCGAAAAGGTTCGGTGGCGTAACGTGCACGGATCGGAGTTCGCGACCGCGGGTGAGCTTCTGGCACTCGTGGAATCCGCCACCCCAGACGTCATTTGTACCTATCGCAACCTACACAGTGGGGCTTGGAAGTGGCCTTACAGCTTGGGTACCCACGTCGACCTTCTGACCCAGCACACGGACGTGCCGGTCATGCTGCTACCGCATCCCAAGGCGGAGCAATCCGCGAAGCAACGATTCGAGAACACCGACAAAGTGATGGCCATCACCGGTCGCATGACCGGCGACGATCGACTCGTAAACCATGCAGTCCGGTTTACGGAGGCTGGCGGAACCTTGTGGTTGACGCACGTGGAGGATGAAGCCACCTTCAGGCGATACATGGGGGTCATCTCGAAGATACCCACCATCGACACCGACGAAGCCCGAGAAGCCGTGCGGGAACAACTGCTGAAGGAACCACAGGACTACATCGACGGCTGCGTCGAGGTTCTGCAGAAGGCGGGCACTAACGTAAAGGTCGAAGATGTCGTCGTATTCGGGCACCACCTGACGGAATACAAGCGGTTGATCGAACAACACGAGGTGGACCTGTTGGTGCTGAACACCAAGGACAAGGATCAACTCGCCATGCACGGAATCGCCTATGCGTTGGCGGTGGAACTGCGTCAGATTCCGCTTCTGATGCTTTGATCAACAGAAAACAGGCCTGCCAGCCGCAGTGAAGAAAGGCCGATTCGCCATATGCACCAGTTGCTTCTTGCGACCGCGAATGCCCACGCCGAACGTGCCGTGCCATTGGCCATCACGCTCGTCTTCGCGGCATTGCTCGTCGGGCTGATTCTGTGCTTAGCCCTGGAGGAGAAGATCCATGCGAAAAAATCAATCATCGCAGGCGTGTTCGCACTTGTCTGCCTGTTCGTCGCAAACGTGTTTCACCTGTACGAGTTCGTCGATCACAAGTTCTTGATCAGACTTCCTCCGCTCGGCGTCGCGCAAGGCCACACCGTCGAATTACCCGTTTACATTCCGGCGATCGACTGGAGCGTCATCGCACTGATCTTCGGAGCCAGCCTGTTCATCGACATCACGTCCAAGTCCGGGTTGTTCACCTGGATCGCCATCAAACTCACCAAAGCTTCCAAAGGGGACCCGCGCAGGCTCTTGTGGTTCTACGGCCTGATGACGGTCGTTTTCTCCGCCGTGCTGAACAACGTAACTGCGATGATCATTGTCGGATCGCTGACGGGCGTATCCCTCAAAAAGCTCGGCCGTGCGAACCTGATTCTGGGCTTTCTCCTGATCGAAGGCTTGCTGACAAACATAGGCGGCCTGTTAACGCTGATTAGCTCGGTGCCCAACATCATCGTCGGCAATGCCGCGGGGATTAGCTTCGTAACGTTCTTCATCAAGTCCGCCCCGTACGTGCTGGTCGCAACGATCACGACGATCGTGCTCGGCGCAAGACTGTTCGGAATCAAGAAGCTGAGCAACGCCGAAGAAAAGACCGAAGCCCAGTTGCTCGTCAGCGGGTTCGACGAGAACGACGGGATCGAGAGCGATGGCTTTTTCTGGTTCGGCGCTGCGATGCTGATCCTGTTCATCGTCACGATCGCTACAGCGTCCGTCCTACCCATCATTCAGGATCTGGGCATGAGCTTCGTCGCGCTCGCCTTTGCGGCTGCCATGCTGGTCCGCTACAAGTCGACGGTGGACAAGTTCTATCGGGCGATGGACTGGGATCTGTTGGGGTTCTTTGCAGCACTGTTCGTCGTCATCAACGTGATGGAACACGCACTGGTACTCGATCTGATCGGCGTGGGACTCGCCAAGGTCATCAGCCTCAACGAGACCATCGGACACGGTGCGGGAACCGGAGCGATCCTGATATCGTCGGCAGCCTTCAGTTCCGTCACCGACAACATCCCCTTGTCAGCCATGCTGGCCAAGATCCTTCAAGCCCAAGGCACGCCCTCGACCGATCCCCTCTGGTGGTCGGTCGTTTTCGGCGCCAACCTTGGCGGCAACCTGACCCCGATTGGGTCGGCCTCAACATTGGTCGCGGTAACCATCATTCACAAGAACGGTCTGACGATGTCATTCGCACGCTTCGTCAAGATGGCCATCCCCTTCGCAGCCGTTCAGATCGCCCTGGCCACGGTGTATGTCTTGCTGTTTCTGCAGTAAGGTGATACTGGCGTTGGCCGCTTCCGATATCGAGGAACGCACGGTCCGCATTCGTTCGAACTTGGAGACCCTCAACGCGAGCGCGTCAGGGCACGAGCGCACAAGCGTTCCGCCTCACGTCGTCTTCCTCTACCCGTCAGGCCGTCACGTCCAGCCGTGTTCCGCCGCCGGCTTGTCCGCTCGGTTGGCCTTCCGTCGTGGCTTGGACCGCCTGATCGCTGTATACCAATGTGGATTGCTGCTGCATCTGAATGATGTTGGTGGCTGAGAACACGGCGACTTGGTTCCGCTGGGTGAGCGACCCCAGGTCACTGAGAAGCCCCCCCATCTCCGCTGCCTTGCTCATCGGTTGGTCCCCTTCCTTGCCCAACAGTGCGCTGAGAATCAGGAGGCCAATGATCATGCGAAGCTGCTGATCGCCAGCCAACTCGTCGCCGAACGAGGCGAGAAACGTGTCGACACGAGACTGCACCGAGGTCGCCGCCGTCGCCAAGCCGCCCGACGCCGAAGCTGCGCCCGCGCTACGCGTGGACGAGACCGTCGTTGTAGATGTGGATTCACGGACGGAGCGCACCGACGCGTACGCGCTCATGCCTCCGCCCGATCCGGAATCAAGAGATATAGGCCCCATAGCTTCTGCACCCTCCCCGGCGGATGAACCAACGCTGCCCGCCGACGAGCCTCCGGCATGTCCCCCACCGACGACGGAGTGCGGTCGTCAATGGCTGCTAATTCGCGTTGCTACAGAGACTTGTACGCTCGTTGTCATCATCGTCAGCCGTAGGGGTTGTGACACCATGTCCCCAAAACGCGACGTCCGGGCGATGCGTGATGCATGGAGTCAACGGCGAATCGCGTGCCCCGCCAAGACGATCTCGATCGCATCACAGCAGCCACGCAGCGCGCGATCGAGCCGACCAAACTCTTCCCAGCTTGACAGACGTGCAACGACCCATATCATCAAATGTGGACGTGTGTTGTTGACGGACGGTTGATGGATCGTAAGTCGATCCGCGTGCCGTCATGATGACTGCCATGCGGCGGTGATGTTTCCGACCCACGTTCGGCGGGCCCAGGCCGTGCCACGGACCGATATTTGGAAATCTTCCTTGCGCGGTCGACGTTGTTGATAGTGTGACGCCGAGCGTCTTTTGCTACAATGATCGACACCCCAACACCGGACGCGCGTCAGTTGGCGGCGTTGTGCGCTTCGTCGCCAGCCAAGATCAACCTAACACTCTCCGTGTTGGGGCAGCGGTCCGATGGCTATCACGACATCCGATCGCTGGTCGTCGGTCTCGATTTCTACGATGCGCTGCGGTTCATTCCCGACACGACACACCGCATCACGCTCACCTGTACCGATCCCTGCCTGCCGACGGACGATCGCAACCTGGTCGTTCGGGCGGCAAGAGCGTTGCTTGACAGCACTTCCAACGAGTGTTGCGGCGTACGCATCGACTTGCGCAAACGCATTCCCGTGGCGGCGGGTCTGGGGGGTGGCAGCGGCAACGCAGCCGCCACCTTGATGTCGCTGAATCGGCTGTGGGCGCTGGACCTTCCGGAGCGGCAACTCATCGCCCTCGGCGCACAACTTGGCGCAGACATCCCACTCTTCTTCGCGCTCCCGTCCGCGCTGGTGAGCGGTTTCGGCGAAACCGTCACCCCCACACGCCTCCAATGGGCAGGATGGGTGCTGCTGATCTTCGGCGGCTGTCCGGTGTCGACCCGCGATGTCTACGCAGCTTGGCAACCTCAAGACTGCCAACCCGACGACGCCCACAACCACAACGAGCCTCTGCAACGCGCGACCACCGCCGCAGAGGTCGCGAAACTGTGCCACAATGATCTGGAGCCCGCCATCTTTCGGGTCGCCCCGAAAGTGCGCGAGCTAGTGCAATCCGTCCGAGCCGCCGGCGCCCCCCACGCACGCATCACCGGAGCAGGCCAAACCGTGTTCGTTCTCTTTGACGATCCCGAAGATGCGGAAATGTTCGGCGATACGCTACAAGCGTCCAACATCGGCGCGGGGACAAAGCTCGTGAAAACTCTCGATACACCACCGATTTATAGCTGAGGACAATCCATGGATATATCTGAAGTTCGCGTGAAACTGATCCCCAACCCCCACGATCGATTAAAAGCTTTCGCGTCGGTTACGCTCGATCGCGATTTCGTGGTCCGCGACATCAAAGTCATCGACGGCGCGGAAGGAATTTTTGTAGCCATGCCCTCGCGCAAACTCGCCGATCGATGCTCAAAGTGCAAATCCAAGAACCATCTTCGGGCTAAGTTCTGCAACGAGTGCGGCCAAAGCCTGGCCGAAAACCGTATCGTGCGAGACAAACGCGGACGCACCAAGCTGCACGCCGACATCGCCCACCCCATCAACTCCGAATGCCGCCAGCGATTGCAGGAACGGATCGTCGAAGCCTACGCCCAAGAAGTCATCCATTCCGAAGAGCCCGGCTACCAACCCGTGACCGACGACGAATACGACGACGCAAACGACGCGATCAACGATGAAATCGCCGACGCGAACACTGACGTTGATTCCGACCCACACCCCGAAATTGACGAGACGCCTGCCGATACGGCTGACAACACCATCGACGACACCGATTCGCCCCAAGAGGACGAAGCGGACGAAGCAGTCGACCAACCCCCCGTTGAAGAGTCCGGAGGCGATTACAACTCGCTCATCGCAGATCTCAAACGCGACGCCGCCCAACGAAGCAACTCACGGTCGCGCGGCGGGCGAAACTCGCCCAGCCGACCGCGCCACAAAACCTCCGAACCAAAACGCCAGCAACCTGATACCCCGCCCAAGCCCGTCGCCCGGCAAAAGCGCCCGCCGAAAGTGGCCGAAAAACAGCCCCCCAAGCCGGTCACGAAATCCGCGGACGAGCCCGATGATTTCGGCGCAGGCATCGTCTGACGCAAGCGAGCCCGATCGACCAACAACACCGGGCGTCGGATTCGTCCATCCGAGGGTGAAACACAACGACCCCGCGCGCCGGGGCGCGCAGGGTCGTAGTCTGCGAGGGTCGCAAGGCGAGACCGCGGTCGATCAACCGTGGTCGATGTTGAGCTTGACGATGCGTCCCCGACGATCCTCAGCCTTGTAGTCCTGTTGGTCCCAGGTATAGGTCGGGTTGCCGTAGACCGCGATCGCCTTGCCGGTCTCCGTTTCGAGTTCGTACAACGCGCTACGCTTGCGATTCTGCAATTCCGCAGCCACTTCGCTCGCAACAGTCACTTCCAGCCTCGTAACATCCTCGCGATTGACGAACGTGCGAAGCGCACGAAGCACATGGAGCGTCATCGACTCGCGGCTCTTCACCAGTCCGCTACCCTTGCAGTGTGGGCAATCCGTGTACACGCCTCGCTTGATCGACGGCCCCTGTCGCTGCCGGGTCATCTCAATCAGTCCGAATTTACTCATTCGCAGCACACGAGCTCGCTCTTTGTGCTTCCGCAGTTCGTCACGCAAAACGCGCTCAATGGCCCGCTGGTGACGGTCCATTCGCATGTCAATAAAGTCGCAAACAATCAGACCGCCCAGATCCCGAAGCCGTAACTGGCGAGCGATCTCCTGTGCAGCCTCCAGATTCGTGTGGTATGCAAGCTCTTCCTCACTGTTGACGCTTCGGAACTTCCCACTGTTCACGTCGATCGCCACCATCGCCTCAGTCGAGTCGATCACAATGCTGCCGCCCGACGGCAACGGCACTTGTCGCAAATGGATCGCTTCAATCTGATCCTCAACATGATAATGATGGAAGATCGGGTCTTGCCCTTCATAAACCTCAACAATGCGCTCACTCGTCCGGGGCATAACAAGACGAAGGAACTCGCAAACGTGGTCGGAGGTCTCTTGCGTATCAACGATGATCTTGTCGAAGTCCGTCGTCAACACGTCGCGAATCGTCCGGGTCACAAGGTCGGACTCGCGATACAATTCCGCCGGCGAGCTAAGCGACCGTACCCGGCTCACAACCGTCTTCCATAGACGCTGCAAGTAGTTCAAATCTCGCTGAAGATCGCGCTTGGTCCGATCCAGGCCAGCCGTTCGCAGAATAAAGCCCATGTCCTTCGGAAGCGTCAGCTCGTTCAAGACGGCCCGCATCCGCCGCCGCTCGTCATCGTCCTCAATCTTCCGCGACACGCCCAATTGGGCCATCCCCGGCATCATGACCAGATAGCGACCCGGAATCGACAAGTACGTCGTCAGTGTCGGCCCCTTCGTGCCCACGCCCTCTTTGGTGATCTGAACCATCACCTCTTGCCCGCGACGAAAACACGCTTGAATCGGCGGCCGATCACGACGCGGGACTTTTTTGCCGACTCCCTCGGGCTCCATCTCACGCTGGCCGAAGTACTGCGGCTGAACGTCTGAAATGTGCAAGAAGCCCTGCTTCGGCAGCCCAAAGTCGATGAAGGCCGCCTGAATGCTCGGCTCGACATTGGTGACAATGCCTTTGTAAATGTTACCAACGTGCGAGACCGAACTTCGACGCTCGATGAAAAGCTCTTCGAGACGGTTCTCAAACAGAACCGCTATGCGGCACTCGTCGTCCGACGACGCGTTGATGAGCATCTGGCGACCTTGGCCTTTGCCCTTCGCAACGCGATCGGTTTTCGGTTCGTCAACCGGCTTCGATGCCCGCGATCGGGACGATGAACCTCGCCGTCTACCTGATGCCGGTCGCGATTCCGTGACGATCGCCTTCGCCGGCTCAGCTTCTACTGCCGGCTCGACTGCCACTGTTGCACTGTCATCACCGGCCGACTCCACTCGCTCGTTCGACGGCGCCGGTTTCGAGGTTCGCCCGGATGCGCGGCGTGACGATCGAGACCGACCCCCACGTCGACCGGAACGACCGCGTCCACCGCTACCCGATCGCCCGTCAGACGCACCAACATCAGACCGGTCGGTCTTGACACCGTCAGCCGCCGCCGCGTCAACCTCCGGGGCAGCCGGAGGGCTCGCAGTCGCCTGATCAGGATCGGTTCGGTTCCCGTCGACATCGCCAACCACTTTGCGACCGCGCGGGGAGTTCCCCCTCGTCGACCTGGCAGACGGGCGACGCACGCTCCTCTTCTTGGGCTCCGGTGGGGCGACGCCGATCAGTCCGTCGTTCTCTTGGCCGCCAGA
>CAYQFV010000062.1:18483-21455 GCA_964416845.1 uncultured Phycisphaeraceae bacterium
CGACGTCGTCGGACGCAGCCGCGGTTTCAACCGTGTCTGCCGGCTCTTGTTTCTCTTCCGCCACCACTTTGGTCGCGGTTCGACGCTTACGCGTCGTTTTCTTGACGGCTGTCTTTCGTTTTCGCGTTGGTCCTTTCGCTGATTTTCGTTCTTTGGGTTTGGTTACGATCTCAGAAGTTGATTCTATCGCCATTCAATTGTTCGCCTTCGAATAAGATGATTAACGTGCGAACCGCCCACGCCAAGGATTTCGCAGATTTCGGCAGGTTTGGCAGCTCCGCCTCCGGTCACGTGCAGACCGAAACGTAGCTCGCCGTCCACCAGATCGATGAAGTCGATATAGGGGCGCAAGTCGATTCGCTTGGGTTTCGTTTGTCCATAGATCACACGCTCGTACCAGATCGGTGCGAAACGCAACAACACCGCCGCGCGTTCGCAAACCCTCGATCGGTCCGCATCTGCAATCTGAATACTGTAACATGCCCGTTGTGGAACTCGTGCCATCCGCCCCTCAACCACCTGCACGTTCAACAAGCTGATGCCTTCCGGCATCTGCCCGCCGAGTTGGTCGAGAAGCGCGTCGCTGTCGATCGGTTCGCTCAGATCGACCACGGCACGTTCGGCGTCGGATGCAATGCCCACAGGACGAGGAAGGGGAAGAGAAATGCGCGGACGGGGATTGAACCCGCGCGTGTGGCGCAGCGGAACACGCGCCCGAGTGCAGGCGCGCCCGAACAGCCGGAGCATCTCTTGGTGAGAAAGAAACCGAAGGTCGCCGTCAACGGCGAAATCAATCACACTCCGAAGCCGGGTTACCGGTTGTGCTGTGCTACCTTCCTGCAGGGAACACCGTTGGTCTGGTGGAACAACGCCAACGGACTAAGCGCCGTCCACAACTGATCAATACTCTAAAAGCCGGAACTCATCGATGACCTAACTCAGATCGGATCGTCCGGCAGGATTTTTAGCGTCTCGGACCGCAGGTAATTCGTCACCTGACCGTCCGTCTCAAATGTCAATGCCCGACGCGCCACTCGCTCGGCGCGGGCCAGCGTACAAGACCGGATCAGCTTCTTGATCTCGGGAATGTTATTCGGGGCCATCGACAACGACCGAAGCCCCAACCCAATCAACAAGAGCGTGTACATCGGCTCGCCAGCCATCTCGCCACATATACTACACGGTACCCCCCCACGCTTGCAAGTTCGGATTACGTCGCGAAGCGTCCGAACCACCGCCGGATGACTCGGAGTGTAATATCGAGACACCCGTTCATTTCCTCGGTCGGCAGCCAGTAAATACTGTATCAAATCATTTGTGCCGATGCTTACAAAAGAAACCTCACGCACGAACTCCCGGCACTGACTCGCCGCCGCGGGCGTCTCAAGCATCATGCCGACTTCGATATCACGCTCGAACGGCACTCCCGCTTCCTCCAAATCCTCCATGGCATCCCGAAGCGTCATTTTCGCCTGGCGAAACTCGATCAAACTCGTCACAAGCGGAAACATCAAGCGTACCTTCCCACCAATGGCTGCCCGAAGTATTGCTCGCAGTTGTACTTTAAACATCTCCAGATTCTGAAGGCTGTAGCGCAACGACCGGTTCCCCAGCATCGGATTGCGCTCCGGCTCGAAATGTTTGCCCTGCGTGATCTTGTCCGCGCCAAGATCAAAAGTCCGAATCGTCACCGTGCGACCGTCCGCGCCGTCGATGGCTGCCCGATATGCCAGGTATTGCTCCTCCTCGTCAGGCTCGCGATCGCGCAGGAACAAAAACTCCGTCCGGTACAGCCCAACACCCACCGCACCCTTTCGAATGCTCGTCGCGACTTCGCGCGGGTACTCTATGTTTGCGAGTAACTCGATCGTCTCGTTATCCTGCGTGACAGCCGGCAGGTCAAGCAACGAGTCCAATTCGTCAGTCAGCCGGGCGAAATCTGCCTGGCGCCCGCGGTACTCCGCCAGTGTGTCCTCGTCGGGATTGACGATGACCATGTGGTTCACGCCGTCGACGATCAACAGATCGCCGCCGCTCACCACGCCCGCAAGGTTGGTCAAACCCACGACCGCAGGTCGGCCCCAGGATCGAAGCAGAATCGCCGTGTGCGAGGTCGGCCCGCCCACATCCAACGCAACCCCCGCCAGCTTCGTTTCAGCAAGTCGGGCCGACTGCGACGTCGTTAAGTCATGCGATACCAGGATGACTTCCTGGCTGAGATGGGCCAAATCCTCCCCGGAAGCCCCGAGGAGATTTCGCAGCAAACGCCGTTCAATGTCTTGAACGTCGCGAATGCGCTCCGCCAGCAACGGGTCGGTCATCTGAAGAAACCGACGCTGCTGGCTGCGCATGAACGTGCTGGTCGCATACGCCGCTGAATACCGCTTCGACTCGATCAGCGCGATGACGTCTCGCTCTAACGGCACATCCTTCAGCACCCCAATGTGCCAGTTGAACACCTCCGCCGCGTCATGCCCCAGACGATCTCGAACCCCGGCTCGCTGCTCCTCCAGATCCCTAATGGAAACCGCGATGGCCTCCTTCAGTTTTCTGACCTCCGACGCGGTTTCACTCGCGTCCACCGTGCGGCGAGGAATGCGCAGCTCCTCCGCGTCGAGAACCACCGCTTCGGCGATCGCAACGCCGGGCGAAACCGCTATTCCGGTCAGAATCTGCATCGAAGATCCGTCTGCAACGCATCGAATCGGTTGCCCCCGCCTCGGGGACGTCCGCCGTGTCTCTAATCACCACCCGCCGAGCCACGATGATCCTACTCCATCAATCTAGAGCGCACAAATCACCCACCCGCCCATCGCTCCAGGGCAATCGCATCTAATCATCGTGGCGGGGGTGGTCTTAAATCTGTTCGGCGGTGTCCGACCGATATATTGGAACTGGAACGCACTGGTGAGGCCTTGCGATCAACGCAAACGATCGTTGAAAGGAGCGGCGACATGGACGTCGAAGCCCCG
>CAYQFV010000063.1:0-2514 GCA_964416845.1 uncultured Phycisphaeraceae bacterium
CGCATGGCCGCGCTGCGCTTGGCCATGGCACCCAAGTGCCGCGCCTTCAGAAAAGTCGAAAGACCTTTCTAGAAACGGCACTAGGTCGGCTGTCGCGAACGAGGCATTGCCAACCATGAGAAACTCCCCGCGATTCTGTGCTCGATTCGTGATACGGGCAGACTGCAACCCGGCCGGTGGGATCATAGCGGCGTCTACGGCTCCCGAAAACCCGCCGTCTGATCGATATCGTCCCTCACGACGACGAATCTTGATCTAGTTCGCGTCGTCGGCTGTCGGGTCGCGGCCCTTGGCACGAGAGTTGCCGTACTCAAGGGGTGGGTATCGCCGTTCCGCGGACGGTCCGGCGTGATAGATGGCAATGCCCCGCGGGCGACACCACGCAGGCAAAACAATTCATCAAGGATCACAACGTGGTTGAGACGGCTGACCAAGCAGATATCGAATCCACATCATCGAAGAGATCGGACGATTCGAACGGCTCGTCACCGGCGAACGCGGCGGCAGGACGAGAATTGCCCGACTCGGCCGCCCCGAGACCACCGGATACCCCTGACTCAGTGCTGCCGCCGACCGTGCCCTCGACGGCCATCGTACTGTCGCCCACCGTAACTTACGTTCCCAAGATCAAGCCGTTGTGGAACAATGCGATCACGATGATCGGCCTGTTCACGGTTGTGACGTCGATCGCGCTCCTGCTGACTTTCGGCTTGTTCACTGTGATTACTCCGACCACGAATCCCTACGTGGACATCGTCGGCTACCTGATTCTGCCCGGCACGTTGATGCTTGGCATCGTCACCGTCCCGTTCGGGATCCTGTTCAAGAGCTGGCGTCTTCGCCGGCGTGACCCGCAACAGCGGCTGGTCTTTCGCTACCCGCGTGTCGATCTGAACGATCCGGTCCAACGAAAAGCGGTCAAAATCGTTATCGGAGGGACCTTTCTTCTGCTCCCGCTCGTCGGAGTGACGAGCTACCACGGATACCACTTCACCGACTCGACGAAGTTCTGCGCAGAAGCTTGCCACGCACCCATGGAGCCACAAGCGACGGCCCACGGATTCTCCGCGCACGCACGCGTCACGTGCGCAGAATGTCACATAGGTTCGGGTGCGAGTTGGTTCGTTAAGTCGAAGCTTTCGGGTACCCGCCAGGTGTTGGCCACGCTACGCGACAACTTTTCACGTCCCATTCCGCCGGCGATCGAGCACTTGCGCCCGGCACGCGAGACGTGCGAGCAATGCCATTGGCCTAAGAAGTTCTTCGGCGCTCAGTTGGTCGAGATCGTCCATTTTGCAACGGACGAACCCAACACGCGCCACGAGATCGACATGCTCCTCAAGACCGGCGGCGGCGATCAAACCACGGGTCGGATGGAGGGCATCCACATGCACATGGCGTTGACCAATAAGATCGAGTACATCGCGACAGATGACAAGCTGCAGGAGATTCCGTGGATCCGGCTGGTTGACGAGTCCGGCACGGAAATGATCTACCGATCCGATAGCAGGCCGAGTTCCGATCCCAAGCCGACAGGGCGAATTCGCCATGTCGATTGTATGGATTGCCACAACCGTCCGGCGCACAAGTTCCGTTCACCCGACGCCGCGCTCGACGTTTTCCTAGATGTTGGAAAGATCGATACCACTCTTCCCTATATTAAGAAAGAGGCTGTTGCCACACTGACCAAGCCTTATCCCAATGCCGAAATCGCCGTCGCGAAGATCGGAAGCGCTCTGACGACGTTCTATCAACAGAACTATCCCGACATTTTCAAGGCACGACGGGCGTCGGTGAACCAGGCGATCGACGGGGTGCGGCAGATTTATCGGATGAATTTCTTTCCAGAGATGCACGTGGATTGGCGAACCTATCCTGACAACATCGGGCACCTGTCATCGCCCGGGTGTTTTCGCTGCCACGACGGAAAACACGTCAATCAGTCCGGTGACATTCTCAGTCGCGATTGCAACATCTGCCATTCGTTCTTGAACCCCGTCGAGCAGAACGGCCATGAACCCATGATCCGCGAGGGACACTACGTGCATCCGATCCCGCTGGAAGGGCAGCACGCGGAGCTGCGCTGTGACCAATGCCACGCCAGCGGCCTGTATCCCGACCCGACGTGCAAAGGCTGCCACGCGACGCAGACCGCCTTTCGAGACGGAACCACGGCGGAGTTCGCGTCCTTCGACTTGGCCCCCGATCCGATGGCAGCCGCCGTTGACTGTGACGGCTGTCACGATTTTGACAAACCCACGACCGTTGAAGCCATCGAAGAGACCTGTCTCGATTGTCACGACGACGAAGAGGACCGTTTCGAAGGCATGCTCGGCAGGTGGAAGAACGAAATCGACGGCCTGTTGAAACTGTCTGCACAGCGTGCTGACGCATCACAACTCAAACTCCTGGACTTGCTGCGGACCGCCGGTCCGTATCACAACATGGAAGCCTCGCGGACCATTCTGAAGTCCATCGCCGGCCCAGACGCAGCATCGGGTGACGGCGACACTC
>CAYQFV010000063.1:2614-21403 GCA_964416845.1 uncultured Phycisphaeraceae bacterium
ACCATTCTGAAGTCCATCGCCGGCCCAGACGCAGCATCGGGTGACGGCGACACTCAATGAAGTCGCAAGATCGTCCGATTTCGCGCACGCGCAAAGCGTGGGTCTGACGAACGCGGTTGCTTCTTACCTATCTACATCGCCTCCACGGCGTCGTGCAACGGATTGAAACTTCCCGGATCGTCGCAGCCCTCGCGGCGGTCTCGGGAACGATGGTTCGATAATTGAGGCGCGAATGGTGCACGTGAGACTGCACTCGTGTTCGGTGGTTCTTGGGACTGCCCGCTATGGATCACGGGTGTTGATTGCCGGGGGAACTCGTCGGGATCGATAACTCGGGGAGGCGCGTCGCGCGGGCCTATCTGTCGACGGCGACGTCACCCTTTCGGACGGAATCGAGTGCGGGAATGTGGCATCTAGGACGTATCGACTGGGGCCTGCCCATAATCGTCGCATACGTATGCCCGATTGGCGCATGGAGGAAATATCTCTGAGATTTCTCTTCCATTTCGAATCGAAACGCGAATTCTTTTTGCCTCGACGATTTCACCGCGCTAGTATTCAACTGTCCGGGGGGAAGCAGGAGTGGGACAAGTCGTTCGCTTCTCCGGCACTACAAAGTCAGCATTGCTCGCATCGCACCGGTTGGGCACGTCGATTCGAATGGGGCACCCTCGGGTGATGCTCGGATGCGTGCACTGCGGTTCGGTAAGGGCAGTACCAAAGTAATTGATTCGGTGGCCGGAACAGGCCATGGGGGAGAGAACCACAGTAGGCCTTCGTAACGAGGAGTGAACAGGCATCATGTACAGAAACATTACTAGAGCGTTCATCGTGGCGGCCGCGCTCGGCTTCGGACTTTGTTCGACGGCGACCGCGGACATGGCAGTTATTTTCAACTCAAACGCGACACTGCAAGGTACGATCGACGTAGGACAACCAGGCCCACAGTCGGGGGTGGTGAGCCTGGACATCGACGAGACTGAGTTTTCCAACATAGAGGTCTTGCTTCAGGAAGTCGGCGGCCCGCTGCTCGGGTCGGCGTCGATCAGCAACCTGAACGGAGACGGAATGAACTTCGACCTGAACCTGCACCTGGACATGGTTCGAAGTGGCTCGGGCGCATGGACGGGTATCGGAACGTTCGCACTGACTGACATCGACACGCAGACGCCGGCATTCTTCGGCAACATCGTGACCAACTCGGTCGGCATGAAGGGCGGCACGACGCTGGAAATCGAAGCGTCGATGTCGGGCAACAGTCCCATTCTTGTCAATCGACCCAACGGTGGACCGGACTGGACGTATCAGGGTGAAAACTCAGCCGTGACCGTCACCGGCGCGGATGCGTTCGACAGCGGGTATATCTTCGCACTGCAGTTCAACACCGGCCGATCGTCACTGGATGATCTTTTCGGAACGTCCGCATCGTACTCGGGCGGAAAAATCGAAGGAACCGTCGTGCCCGAACCCGCCGCTGCTCTGCTCGGCTTGATGGGCTTCGGAATGGTCGGCTGGGCACGCCGTCGATTTGCTTAAGCCTCTACCGTAGACTCCAAACAACACAACGGAAAACCGGCCGCCTTCGTGGGCGGCCGGTTTTCTGCGCGCATGTCTCGCGGTCGGCTGACGAGTTAGGCGAATCTCTCAATTGTCGCAATCGAGTTGTCCCAAAACCTCGTCTCGGGGTAAAATCGCCATCGCTGATCGTCCTGACCATCTAAGCATCCTGAGGCGGTGGACGACGGGCTATGGGTACACAACGCCGGTGGGCGGCGGGCGAGTACTCTCGACGTGTTAAAAGGTTGATGCGATGCGGACGGACGGTTAGAAGCCAGTTAGAACAACGAGGGACGGAGAACCATCACCGTGTGTGCGGACGAACCAACAGTACAGCCTCCCGGCGGAAATGTGATCCCGCAGCCGCCGGGCAACAGCGCGGTAGAGATTGCTGCTCGCAAGGGATTCGGACCGCTAAGCTCGCTCGCGAATCAGGTGTGGCATGGAGATTCCCGACCTTGTGTCTCGTGCGGAGCGCTGGTCCGCCGGGCCGACGCGATGTGCGAAGCGTGTGGCCAGGAGTTGTCGGCCGAAATGATCGAAAAAATGCGCGTCCACGCCGGTCCGTGGTATGTGCTGGAACACGTGCGTCCGTTTCCGGGTGTCACGTGCGAACGGCTCGTTCGACAGATTCGTCGGGGCGTGCTGACACGGATGACGATCGTTCGCGGTCCGACGACGGATCATCAGTGGCGGTTTGCGGGTGAAACGCCTGGGCTAAGCAAGTATCTCGGTGTTTGCTGGAACTGCCAGTCGGGGGTGGCAACGGAGGATGAGTCTTGCAGGGCATGCCGCGCAGCGTTGGGCGAGCTTACAGACGAGACCGTCAGCAGCCCGATGACGCGCGAAAGACGCGAGGCTGCGTCCCTGCTCGAGCTTCGCAATGTTGTCCGGAACGTCCACAAAGTGCCACGTCTTGACACTGATGTAGCCAAAGTGGGGTCCATTCGAGCCTCGTGGATCGTCGTCGCGATCGTTGTGACGCTGGTTGGCATTCTGTTCGCGGTGGTCAAAGCCCGCGATACCGGCGTTCAAGATCAAACCGCACCAACCCACCAGCCGATCGGTCCTCCGGCTGTCGCACCGGATGAAAACCCGAATGGGTAATTGCAGCATCAA
Source organism: uncultured Phycisphaeraceae bacterium (assembly GCA_964416845.1). Taxonomy (GTDB): domain Bacteria; phylum Planctomycetota; class Phycisphaerae; order UBA1845; family UBA1845; genus CAYQFV01. Next base: position 5,291 of record CAYQFV010000063.1, read on the forward strand.
GGCTCAACCTGCTCTGCTGGTGGCGGGCCAGCGGCCAGCGCCACGCGTCGATGCGAGGTCCGTGGACCCCGTACGGCGACGACCCATGGCGGCAGCGCACCGCCAGCCGACTGAAGTTGGAATCCAGCTTGCGTAATCCTTGGAGGCCCAAAAAGGCGAAGACGTTTAATTAGTAAGCCTGACCTTTCCCTCTTTTCTTTCCCTCTGCCTCACCGGAATGCCATGATGTGCGCAGGCCGAGCGCCTCGACGATCATCAAGCCCCCACCTCCCGAAAGAAGGTGGTGGGCCACCCGTCAAGTGTCACGGCGAACGATGCGATCGCGCGTCAGCAGGAAGAAGGCCCACGAGTGTTACGGGGGTCTGCTTCAGCTACGGCGAACCCGGTCGGACGACGCGTCGAAACTCGGCGTAACGCGTCACGCGATCAGTGCCTACATGCTTGATAAATACGGTTGTCGATGTATGTATTCGTCTGGTAATGCCAGAACCACTCGTATAAAACACTTGACTTTCGTAACCAATGTTGTAGTCTTCGCACGAGCAGCATGCCTTTGGAGCGTGTCGCGTCGTGGAAGCTTCCGCAAGTCCGTGTTTCGTTCAGGGTGCAAAGTCGGTCGTCGGCCTGCGTTGCTCCCCTCCCCCCCCGCTCCCCTTGTCCGGCGGTCCACCGATAGGAGAACTCCGCGATGTCCAAGCTCATGTGTGCTTTGGTTCTTACTCTGAGCGTATCGGCTTGCCTCGCCCAACAGCGCCGCGTTACCGATCGCTCGATTGACTTGACCGACGGCGTCAAGATCACCGGCACCGTGACCTTGCTGAATACCGGGATACTGCTCGTGAAGACGGGCGGGGAGTGGTATTGGGAAGGCGAGAAACTCTTACTCACGGCATCGCATACTGTCGCTTATGATTTCTCCGGCGTGGAGGGGCTTTCGCTCGTTTACTCGGACGGCAAGTATAGTTTCGATGTCAACGGCAAGTCGCTCGAAGAAATCCAATCCAAGATGCAGCGTAGCCTATCTGTTACGCCGTTGGATCGAGTCGACGATGGTGGCAGCGCCTACAGCGTCATGACTGTTGAAGGCGAAATCGAGACTGTTGACGACGGCGATGTAACCGAGCTTTCCGTGGTGGCTGACGGCGCCACCATCGCCAGTTTCACGTTTGTGTCACAACCAAAGACATCAGAGCTTCAATACGGCGGTCCGGAGGCTGCGGCGACGAACACGGCGAGTTGTAGCGCCGGGCCGTGCGGCAACCCGAACACCGGCACAACATGCAATCAAACGTGCAACAGAGACGAGGCATGCATCTCTTATTGCGACGGGATTCACGCTGTCTGCAAATGTACGCCGATTCCTAAGGATTCCCTGCTTCTTCCATAGTCGTCCGTGAAAACGTCCCTCAATGACCGTGCTGGACCGACGCGGCGGCCACGCTCCCTTGTAGCCGTGCACTGTTGCTGTCGCCGCGTGCCCCAGGTTGGCTTCCGCTTAGCTCGCGTTCTACTCGGTGTTCCCGATCAGCGAGACGGCTGATTCCATCAGCCTCTCCATCCGAAACGGCTTGTTGATGTACGCATCGACTCCGAGGCTCTCTGCCCACGCTTGGTGACGCTTGCCGTGGTTGCCCGTAATCATGATGATGCGAGGGCTTGTGGCGACTGCTTTGGGACTCTTCAGCTTTTCGAGCACCAGAAATCCGCTGCGCTTCGGAAGCATCGCATCCAGCACGACGAGGTCGGGATGGCAGGATTCAACCATCTCAATGGCTTCGTTGCCGTCGACGGCTGAAGAGACGTTTGCGCCGCAATCGGCAAAAACGGTCGTCAGCGCGCTCAAGACGTCGGGGTCGTCATCAACGATAAGAATCGACTTGTCAGTCAGGGAGGAATTACCCATAACATAGCCTCTGGTAGTAGTTTATGGTGTGCAAGCAGGTCGCAATCGCTCCTGTACCCAAGTATAGGCGCCTCGATGTCTCGTTGCAACCGAGTGTTGCTCCAGCCGCCAAAAATGACGCGAAAGGCATATCAGGCGTTCGTGAGGTCGCCGCTGCCGATGGCGAACCCGATAGATGGCCTTGGTGATCGGGCCGATCACGCGCGGACGGAATCTTCTCAAACGTGTTCGAACTGCTATTCAAGCTTCAATTGGTACCCGGACTCGCCGTTTTCGACGCGGATGCTCTTGCGGCCGCTCAGAATGCCGTCGACGATCTCTCCGAACTCGGCCTGTCGCCACCCGCGTTGCAATGCACGAGGCGCGACAGCGTTCTCGCCGCGCGTGTGGGCCAACACCACTGCCCGTATGTCCTTGTTGGTGGCGGCAAGCTGATGAGCGATTTGATTCGCTCGACAGTAGTCGAACAGAACGGCTGATAACAGCTTGCACAACGCGATCTCCTGCGGAGAATCGTCCTGCGGTGTGGACTGCTTCGGACGCTTTTCCGGCGGAGTGGCCAGCCCACGCTTGACCGCCTCAATCATGCCGCTCAACGCTTCGCCCCGCAGCGTCATGCCCCGGAGCGACATCAACTCCTCCGCACTCGTCCAACCGTGCTTGGCGATCTCGATCAAGAGGTGATCCTTGAGCAACGCTCTCGGTGGACGGTTGTGACGCCGCGCTTGTTTTTCGCGTTCGATGGTCAATTGGCGAGCGACGGCGAGCGCCTTCGGGCCCAGCGCCCCAGCGCCCCGCACACGAGACACCGCGTCCTTGGGGTCTTGTCGATACGTTTCCTGGGCGCAGAAACGCGCACATTCCTCCTTCGCCCACTCGGCTCGCCCGCGACGCGCCAAACGCTTGCGAAGCGACGCGTGGATCGCAAGCATGTAGCCCACATCGTCGATGGCGTATTGAATCTGCCGCTTCGACAAGGGACGCTTCCGCCAGTCGGTCAGCGTTTGCGATTTGTGCAAGCGAACCCCCAACGCAAAACGGGCCAACCGCTGTAGACTCAGTGGATAGTTCACGCCGACCAATCCGGCGGCGATTTGAATGTCAAACACGTTGTTCGGTGTGTCGCCGGTATGCTGGTATGATAACGCCAGATCCTCAAGACCGGCATGGACGACTTTTTCGACGCCATCGTCCGTGACCAGATCCCAGAATCGTCGGATCTCGAAACCTGCAAGCGGATCGATCAACCAGATGCCGTCATCCGTGGCCACCTGAATGAGGCACACCTCGGCCACATAAGCATCTTCACCGATGAACTCAGCGTCGAACGCGAAACGGTCCACAGACGAAAGATGATCGCACACCGCAGCGAAACCCGCTGCATCCGTGACGACGCCGGCGTCCGGCAAGTTGAATTGACGACCGTCGGTCATCATCGGCCCTTCAATATTCTGCGCGACGCAACAACTGACTGACACGCGAGTGTCGCTACGACTACCCCATCACTACCATTATAGAATCGCCCATGTGGCGAGACCGCGCCGAAGCGCGATCTTCGATGATCGCTTTATCGGACTATTCTCATGCAACCCGCCATATTCTGTGGTGTGTCTGGCGGCCCGCGTCCCACAATCGTTCTAGTTGCAGCAAGCCCGGGTCATGCAGTCTGGTGCGGATTCGGGGCGCCCACAATGGTCACCTTGTCATCGACAAGGGTGATGCGATTATCGGCGAACAGGCGAATCGCCTCCGGATACGCGATGCACTCTTGCTCGAAGACGCGGGCAGCCAGCGTGTCAGCCGTATCGCCATCATGGACTGTTACTTTTCGCTGCAAGATGATCGGACCATGGTCATATTCATTGTCGCAAAAATGCACCGTGCACCCGCTCTCTCGCCGACCGTCGGCGATGACGGCCTCATGCACGCGCCGTCCGAAATAGCCCGCCCCACCGAACGCTGGTAGCAAGGCTGGATGGATGTTGATAACCCGCCCGGAATAACGCGATGGAATCTGCCACAACATGCAAAAGCCGGCCATACACACCAGGTCCGCAGCCGCCTCGTCGAGAAGACGACTGATCGAATCGTGGAACGCTGCCTCATCCGATGCGTTCGATGGCACAACGTGAACAACCAACCCCATTCGCCGGGCTCGCTCAACACCCGACACATCCGCCCGCGAACTGATCACGCACGCGATGTCCGCAGGCAGGTCGCCCGCGCTGATTCGCTCGTGTAGGTTTTGGAGGGTGCGCCCCGATCCGGAAATCAGAACGCCCAACCGAAGCCGTTTACCCTTGCCCATCGGACATCCTCGTCTTGACTGCTCGCGTCGCAATCGTCGCCCGTATCCTCCCGTTCTGCGTGCGATCGTCAAGCGACCGGTTCGCTCACGCGATCCACCCCGGACGTACGCGGTTGCAGCACGGACGGGCTGGTGTCGTGTTTGAACACATCGATGTTCTTCCACGCACCCCGATGCCATCGCCACGACAAGTACAACCCCAGGATGATGATCAACGCCGCCGCTGCCATCCACGGGCCGACGCTGCCCAACTGGGGATACAACTCAGCCGCCGCGAAACCGCCGCCGATGACGATCACCCAGTGGCTGACGATGAACACCGCTGACGGCACGAACGTGTCACCCGCGCCCCGTAGCGCGCTGTTTAGCCCCATCCCGAGCGCATCAAACACTTGAAACACGGCCGCACAAACCATCACGCCCGATCCGATCCGTATGACATCCGGGTCGCTGCTGAAGAATCCGATCAGCGTAGAACGTCCGAAATAGAAAACCGCCGACATGACGACCATGTACGCCAACATCAAACCTGTGCACACCCGCGTGACGCGAATGGCTCGAACGAGGTCGCGCTCGCCGATCGCTCGCCCGACGAGCGTCGTGAGCGCAATCCCCGCACCAACACACGGCATGAAGCTGATGCGCAGATACTGCCACGCCGCGTTGGTGGCGAGTTGGTGTGTCTTGCCGAAATACGACCCAACCAGAACCGCCGTGAAGATTGCCCACACGGTCACATCGCTGCACCACTGCAAGCCGCTCGGACCGCCAAACCGAAAGATGTTGGCGATCTTCCCACGGTCGAACCGCCAGGATGAACGCGAGGCGAACTCCCGATCCACGCTCTTGGCCCACAGCGCCCCCGCCAGACGTAGCGTACGATAAGACGTGCCAACCACCGTTCCCCAAGCAGCTCCTTCGATGCCCATCGCCGGGAAGCCGAACCTGCCGAACACCAACGCGTAACTGACGATCGCGTTGGCCGCAACGCCTTCCAACGCGACCACCATCGTTACTCTTGGTCGATGGATGCCGTTAAAGAAACTGCTCAACCCAGCCGCGGCAACCGACGGTCCGATGGTCCAGACGCAGATCGACGCGTAACGGTTTTCGAGAAGTTGAATCGACGCCGAGTGCCCCGCGAGTCGAAACACGCTCGGCAGCGCAGGCCACAACGCCGCGCCGATCACCCAGAAACCGATTGATAGATACAAGCCCTGCCATGCGTACGCGCTGCAGGTTTGGGTCCGTCCGCGGCCAAGCGCCTGAGACGCCAATGTGGCGATGATCGAAACCGTTCCCATCCCGATGACGATGTAGGACCACATGATCATCTGGGCCGGCAAGATCGCCGCCTGCGCGTCGCTATCTCCCGTCCGCGAGATCAACCAGTAGTCCGTGACGTCCATGAACATGCGACAGCACGTCGCGACAACGATCGGGAACGAAATCACCAAGACTTCGCGAAGGACGCCCTGCTGCGGGCGCGACGGCTGATTCGATTGCTCGTTGATGTTGGTCATCGCATACAATGGTCTGAACGCGCCGCATCTCGATGACGGCGATGGTTTGATGGCGCACTTCTGGTTGCACAATAACGGAAGTTTGCTTCGCAGGCCGCGCGCTGCCTGAGGGATAGACAAAAAAGCTGGGTGTGATGCGATGCATCACACCCAGCCTATACGTCAAAGCTGCTTACCGCTCAGAAGCGGGATCGAGATCCCGCTCCACAAACGAACGGTTAGCGCAAGCCACGGACCGAGCGAGTTCCTCGGGTGGTACGACGGGCGTCACGAACCGGTTTTTCCGTGTTCGCGGTTCCGCCGTTTTCGAGGTACAGCGCCATGTCAGCGACGTCGACAGTGCCGTTGCGGTCGATATCGGCCAAGCGACCTGCACGGCCGAGACCCATAGCGGACAGCTCACGCAACGAGATGGAATCGATCGGGCCATTGCCCGGTGCCACCGCCGAAGGAGCGCAAACTGCGTCGCAACCAGCTTTGTCATTGTTGAAGATGTTGATCAGGATAAACGAGAAGTCCTGCAGATTGACGATGCCATCGCCATTGATATCCGCATGCGGTCCCGCCATCCCACAAGGCGTATTCGCACCTGGCGCCGCATTGTTGGCGACCTGGTTCAGATACGTCACGTAGTCAAGAATGTCGATGTTCGGATCGCCATTCAGGTTACCATTCACCAGCCAGTGGCAGGTAGCGCTCAGGTCCTTCGTTCCCTTGAACGACGCAACCCAACCCGTGCCGCCATCAGCCAGAACGCCACATGTCAGCGCACAAGACGAACTGAGCGTGTGGAGCGGATCGCGGGCTTCGACGCAAGCGTAGTTGCCCGGCGGTACCTTGGCATTGACAACGCCATGTCCCGGAATGTTGAACGGGAAACCGAATTCCGCGCTGTCACATGCCGTAATCGCGGTTGCGTTCGCAATTGAACCGCAATCGCTCACCGTCAGCTCGATGCCACGGGTGATCGGACCGGCGTCCATGGTCGGCGACAACTCAACATCGACCTCGATCAGGTTCTGGCCGCTATTGAAGACCGAGAACGTGCAACCGGACTTGTTGCCGCAGGTGTCCTGGACACTGCCGCAATCGACCGTCGTCAACCCAGGCGGGAAATCGCCGCCGGACGACAGCAACGCCGAAACGTCAGCGCCACGGTTGTGCGTGATCGAGCAGGTAACCGGCACAGCGCCATCACAATTGTCGACGGCAACGAGCGGATCCCAGGTCACATTTCTGGTCACCACGCCGCAATCGGCATTGCCACCCGTCTTGAAGACCGGGCAGTTGATCGACGGAGCCGAGCTATCAATGGTCAGCTTGCCAGTGTTGCACGGCGAGAACACGCCACTGTTGATCTCGTTGCAGAGACCAGCTTCGTTGACGTGACCAAGCGGGCAAACTTCCGAGCCATCAGCACCACCGAGACGTGTCGGCGGGTTGTGAGCGCGGAACTTCACGCCCTGCGTCTTGCAAGAGCAAGTCGAGTTGAACGTGATGATCGCGGTCGACGTCGGGCCGTTGGTTCCGTCACAAATCTGTCCCGGAGCGGCGCCCACGACGTAGTCGATCGTGCCATTGGTGGTGTCAACAAACTCAAACAGAACGGTGTTGAACACGCCACCAGCCGGCTCGATGCTCACAAATTCCATGCAACTCGTGTCATACTCCATGAACAACTGAGCTCCACAGACCTTCGTGGTCGAGAAGCCGAGATCGACACTCACCTGGATCTGGCCACCTTCGACGAAGCCACAAGCGCCAGCAGCGGCACCCGGAGCGGTCACGTCGGTAGCATTCAGGCAAAGCGGCGGGTTGGCAACGCACTCGCACTGCCCACCGATGCAATCACTGGCACCGGCCGGGCAATCAGCGACGGTCGTGCACGAGAACAAGTTGATGTCAACATTGTCGCACGTGCCCGCACTCTCGTTACACGTATCGTCCGTGCAAGGAGCGCCATCGTCACAGTTCCTCGCATCCGGACCGGCGCAAACACCAGCGGTGCAAACGTCGTTTACCGCACAGAACAGACCGTCGTCACAGGCAATACCATCCGGGCCATTGACGACCGTACATCCGCCAGCGGCGGGATCACAGAACCACAGTTCGCACTGGCTGGGATCATCCGGAGGCGTGTTCGGCGAGCACTCTGCGTTTGTCAGGGCGCTACCGGCTGCCTGTCCACCGGTGCAGAACGGCGCGCACGCGGTGGTGATACTGCCCGTGACGGGCGTCGTTCCATCCTGACCGACCTGGATCAGAACGGTGTCACCAGCGGTGACAACGAGACTTAGCGCACCGGTACCGCAATCGGCAACGTCCGCATCAGTCGGCGTGCAACCTACATTCGGATTGTACGCAGCCACAACGCCGGTTCCGGCGTTCGTGATCGTCAGGTCACCGGTGCAGTCGGCGGTGTACTCGTACCACACGTCGCCGCCAGTGTTCAGACCGCAGGCCGCATGGGCCAACGGGCCGTCTTGCGTCGCGCAGTTGTTGTCATAATTGGCCGTCGTGTTACCGATGGCCGTTCCATCGACACAAGCGTCATTCGTCGGACGAACGCGAATGTCCAGGCTGGAGAAGACCGCAGCCCCATCCAACACACCGGAACCATTGGTGATGAAGGAGTCGACGCCGATGGCGACGAAGTCCATGATAAAATCACCGCAAGCATCTGCCGAGACGTCGTAGCAGACCTCGACGACGTAAGTACCGTCCGGACTCGCCGGCAACGGCTGAGGCGACTGGTCGAGATTCAACTCGACGACAGCCAGGGTGAACGGAGCACCAATCGGAGGCGTCGGGTTCTGGCAGGCGGCGGGACCGATCGTTGCGGACGCAAACCCGATGTAATCCCCACGAGCCGTATCGACGAACAAAGTGGAGCAGTTGGCAATGACTGTTCCACTGTCACCGACAGCATTGGTACCATCTTCCCACTGGAGGTTGATACCGTTCGTGTCGGGATTCGCGGCATCACCTTGCGCATAGACGTCCACGCACACCGTCGTGCCCGGACTGGCAAAGATGACGCTGTTGCCCGAAGGCTGCGTCGACGGACTTTGACCTTGCTCCGCAAAAAACACGCGACGCTGGGCGTTTGCCGATAGCGACAAAATCCCAACTACGCAACAACAGTAACTGGTTAGCTTTAACACTCTACTCATGCCTCGTTCCTTCCTATTGAACAAACTCGCACTGAGCTTTTCCTCCAAACATCGCAACAAGTGCGGGACGGCGAAACACGCCAACCCGCGACGAAATCATCTGACTCTTCGTATCTTTTCCCACTTGGCGTTTAGTAGCCCTCCTTAGTTTTCGCAACCACCGCACCCTATCGACTCCACCTCGATCCACCGATCGTGGTGGAACCGAGCACAAATCGTGTCCGCTGCGCGAACATGCAAGAAGAAAAACGTCCGTTTGCGTCTGCATCTTGGTCGAACCGCCAAGCCACCACACGGCGCCGCACAGCCGACCATACGTAAAACCCTCTTTCAAAACACCCATCACCCGCCCGCGTCACCAACACGGCAACCGAGCGGTTCCTGTCTTCAAAACCCGAGGCAACCACAACGCCCCGGCAACACGTACGATCATTCAGAGATCATCGCCCCGGGCTGTCGGGCCCGGGCGAACACGGACAATTGATCTCAACAGTATACTGACCTTGGAATCCGGATGCAAAGGATCCCAGCTCAATGATGTAACGGTCCCCGACGGTCAAGCCGGTCACGCAGATGTCGCCAAGAAGACCGGCACCATCGTCCTCGCTGCATCCGACCTGAGTCCAAAGGCTCTGATCGCAAGGATTCGCCTGATCCACCGCGAAAACCACGTATTCTGAATCCACGGCGTTCCCGATGGCCGGTGCACTATCCGTTCGAACACGCGCCGAACTCGCGTCGGCGACAAATTCAAGAAACACTGACCCTGCGCCTGCCCCGATCCAACAGCTCCCGGGCGGGTCATTCGCGTTCGTCGTGCCGTTCGTGGTGTCCACCACGGTGGCCGTGCCACACGTCAACAGTGTTCGACCATCGCACTCATCGTTTGGAGCGGGACAAACGAACTGCGGGCAGCTTTGGCCGATGGTCCAAATGCCTCCCGCAGCCGTGCAGTTCGCCTCGGTACCGGTGGAATCACACGCTCCATCAATGCAGCAAGCGCCTTCGGGAATCACGCTGTTGCAGGTGATTTGCAACACGCCCGACCCGACGCCCATCTCGGTTGGAACGCCGCCGCCGACACGAATCTTGTAACAGCTTCCTTGAGTTGCCGCGAACACCACACGCGATTGCAGGCCGCACGTGTCGTCGTCGCAACCTATTTTCGCAGGATCACCCGCAGGGCAGCCACAGCCATCGTACACTGCGACCTTGGTATCAAACGCCGAATCGCACGTTGTGACGATCGCCGTGCCGGTGCACTCCGCCACATGGTCGAACCAAACGTCGTCAAAGATCTGCGTGTTGCCGCCGAACAGGCACGTCGTGTGCGAGACGCCGTCCGTCGAGGCGGCGAAGTTGTCGAACAAGAGCGGCGTATCAGCCTCGGTGATCAACGGCGCGTTCGCACAATCGTCATTGGGGGGCGGCTCCAACATGCACGTCGCGTCGCATCCGTCGCCGGGCGTGGTGTTTCCGTCGTCACACTGCTCGCCGAAGCCGACCACTCCGTCACCGCAAATCGCAACGCCACAATCAGGCGCCGTACTACATGCCGCACCATCGTCGAACACGTCCAGAACGAAATCCCCGCTGTCGCCCACCGCGCCGTGTACGAGAATCAGATACTCCGTGCCCACCTGAGAACACCAGTTTACCCGAGACGTAAACCCGCAACCCAAGAGGTCGTCGTTACCGGAAATACAGTTCAGGGTGTCGCAGCCGGCACAGTAGGCCGAAATCTTCGAATCGTAGTTTGCGGAACCGCAGATGCTGGCGCTCAACGTATTGCCCGTGCCCATCACCGAGTACCACACGCCGGGAGAATCGACACCGATATTCGAACAGGTCGGAGCTACGTCGATCCCCATGCCAACGGTCGTTCCCGGCGACGATGACGGAACCTCGACCGGCGTCGCATTCACGCATTCATCCGCCGGCGGAGCAGGACAGGCGGAGCACATGCCTTTGGCAAGCGCAGCGCACGAAGCATCCCATTCGACCGAACAACAACTCGGCTGAACGTCGCACACCAGCGAACAACACGATCCGTCATTGCAACCAGCCGTGCCGTTGCCGACAGAGTCGCAACAGTCGCCGTCACCAGGGCCACAAAGCAACGCGCACGAGTCACAGTCCGCCCGAACGGTGTACGCCGAATCGCAAGCGACACCCAAAGGATCGACCGGAGAAATCCCCAGGAAGTACGTGCCAGCCTGCACACATGCCGACACACTGCCCGGCTCGCACGGCGCTGCAACGACATCGGCGACCACGGCGACGTCGCTACATTCCGCTCCGGGAAGCCCGGCGGCTACGATTTGATACCGGGCGAGGAATTCCGCTGATCCGCTCCATGTGATCAATGTGTCCGTAGCGAGAACCAACTCGTACCAGTCGGCATCACGACCGACGGGAATCGGTCCGCAACAACCCGGCAAACCTCGAATCGCACCCACTACTGCGAGCACGTCGAACAGATTTACCTTGCCGTTGCCGCCGCAGGGCGCGACGTCGACGACGCTCATGGGGCAAGTGCTGAAATCCCCCGTCAACGCGTCCAAGACACACATTAAGTCAAGTAAATCGAAGACGCCGTCTCCCGTGACGTCCTCTGGCGGAGCGCAGGAGCAATTCCCACCGCAAAACGTGCCCGCTGAACCACAATACTCCTGCCCACATGCGATCGGCAGAAACGACGGAATCGACGCGGCACACCCGCCGTCAAACGTGTCGTCATACACGCACCATCCGCCTTCGCACGCTTCTCCGTTTGGGCAATCGACAGACGTGACACAGGCGAAGTCGAAATCACCACACGCCGCCTCACCCTCCGCGATCGCGCCCGCGCCGCACATCACCGCGCACCCGTTTTGCTGCGCGACGGACGACTGGGCACCTGAATTGAGCACAAATACTCCCGTGCTCGCAATAACCATGACGAGCGTTCCCCAATCACGCCTCGTCGAGTGTTTCGCCTGAATCACCAGACTGTTCTCCCCCACAAAAACGCCGACCAGTTTCCAATCGCCGCTGTTGACCAAGTCGGCCACGACGGCGATCACTTGGATGGTCGGGACACCAAACCCTGTTGACGCGACAACGCAGCACCCGCCTCGCCACCCCATCGACGGGTGAAGATCAACCCACGCTGCCGCCGCGCCTTCACGCGACTGACCGGTTGATCTCCATTCCTGCCGAAAACGAGCCATGTGCCTAACGACGTGGAAACGGGAAACGCGGCGAAAGACTGCCACACGTACAGAAAGGAATGGAAAGCGAACAACCCTTCGGTCCGCTTCGACACTGCGAGCACTCCCACGCATCACAGCGTCGCGAGACTCCCCTCGAAAGCGACCGCCGCAATATGCGAACTACAGCCAGCACGCATTACCAAACGCGATGTGGCCACGCCCACTGCGCGACGAACCGACTCGAAAACGGGGAGGCTACTTCCGACCCATTCCCTTTTCCCGCTCCAGGCCTCCTTTGGTTAAGAATCCACGAAAAACAACGAGCAAGATACGCTCGCTCTACGGCGGGCTTCGAAGAAGACATGCGAAGCCCAAGATCTCACATACATGCGAACGCGCAAGCTCGCCCGACCGATCCCTCCTAATTACTGCTGGTCCGAGTAACTTACGCCCCCGTTTGTATCAAAACGGTAACGCAGATGCAAGGACTTTTTTTGTGAAGAAACGACCGTTTCCGGCAACGGAGCTTCTATCCTTGGCGTTCACCGCATAGTGTGAATCTCCGCGGGGCCACCACTCGAGAGACGCGGCGCACACAGTGAAATTTAAAGAATTCTATGGCATCTTTAGCTATCTCACGCTTATTTCGGACGCTCCATTCCTCACCGATGGGAACCAGTAGCGCTGAGCGACTCGCTGACGACTCGTCCGCGACGAAAACAGGTGACACTGAACTTACAACCCTCGAACGTCCGTGGCGCCACGTGCGACGGCTGACGCGTTGCTTGAGTCATTCTGTAGTTTTTCAGTCCAACACCGCGTCGTTAAGCTTGCCGCCCGGTTGCCAAGAATACGCCGACGACGCCCGTTGCAGTCGGTCGTGGTGTGCGGGGTTGATCTGCCGTCCAGTCGAAGCGTGCATGCCAATCCTGACGCCGAAACTCGTTGGCAGTCTTGAGCGCGTCGGTGCGCGATCCGCGGAGCCGGGACAGGTTGCCCGACGTTGTCAGTTTGGTTATCCGAACCTTGCTCCACCTTCTGCGGTGGCGGCTAGTGTTAGGGCAGGGTCCGCGAAAGAGCGTTGCAGAATGCTATTGGGACGCACGCGTTGATCGGCGAGAGATTCCCCTCGGTCGTGCGTGAGTGTACGCGGCGATCAACCGACGTAACCGGTGGGCAGTGGACACAGTCGTGACGAGTCTCGTGGTCACATGCCGATGCCCTGAGGTGCAGGCAGGGTCGCGGCGATCGAACTCGACCGTGGCGGCCTAACGAGCCGAAGGATCGACGGCCTTTGAACGCGTTGCCCCATGCGTGTAACCGCCGGGTAACCAGTCGGCGTGGTGTCTTGAAGCGGTTTGGGCTGACCGCGTATGATCCGTGAATTGCCGTGCTGGGCTCGATGTCGTTTCGGGCCGCGTGCACTTCACATAGTGGGTAGAAGATCAACTCTGGAGAAAGTCATGAGTGGCAAACGGCGTTTTGCTGGGATGGTAAAGAGGGTCTCGACAACCGGTGTGGGGCGCCGGCCGGTTCGTGTTTTCGCCTCGGTGTTGGCAACGGCGTTTGCGCTCTCGGGGTCCCTTGTGTTGGCACAAAGCAACATGGGAGACCAGAAGGGTGCGACCGCGCCCAAGAAATCGGCCAATTCGACTGCGAAGGGTCAATCCAAGTCGGAGACGGACGGGCCATCGGGCAGCCCGAAAATCTCGGTCGATCTGACAACCGTACAGTTTGGCGACGTTTGGGCGGGCGACAAGGTTGAGCATTCTTGGGTCGTTCGCAACGAGGGAACCGAGATACTGAAGATCATCACCGTCAAGCCCAGTTGCGGGTGTACGGTCGCCAAGACTTACGACCGCGAGATTCTTCCGGGCGCGACCGGCAAGATTCCGATCATCATCAACACGACACGTTTGCGAGCGAAGGTGTCCAAGACCGTTACCGTCACGTGCAACGATCCAAAAAACTCGACGATCCGTTTGTCCATCAGTGGCAACGTGAAGCAACGCGTCAACATCGATCCTCCCAAGGGCGGAACGTTCGGTCGCATCAAACCGAACGAAACGGTGAAGCGAACCCTCACGTTGACCAACAACACCGAGTCGCCCATCAAGTTGTCGCTGATGGCTCCCACAACCAAGACGTTCACGGCTGAGCTGACCGAGAAAAAGCCAGGCCAAGTGTACGAATTGGCGCTCAAGACCCAGCCGCCGTATCAGGACAAGTACAATCGCGGCCAGATCAAACTCCGAACGAACATTCCCGAGCAACCGATCATCACGATCCCGACGAACGTGTACGCTCTTCCGCAGGTAGAGATCACGCCCCCAGAGATCATCATTCCGAAGGCAACGCCTGCCAGTCGCAAGCAGCCGATCCGCGTCACGTTCAACACCGACGAGCCGTACAAGGTTCTCTCCGCAACAGTCGACGGCGACATCAAGACCACGATCGTCGAGACGCGGAAGAATTACTACACCGTTACGCTCGACATACCGGCCAACTATTTCCCGCCAGTCGCCGGTCAGAAGGTGACGCTCAAGACCGATTTTCCGGACAAGCCGGAAGTCGTTGTGAACATCGGTCGCAAGCGTACCCCGCCGGTCCGAAAGACGCCCCCCAAGCCCGCTACCCTGCTCTCGGGCCAACCCGCACCGCCCGCGACGTTCGTTCTGGCGGACGGCAAGTCTGTCAGCACGACCGAAAAGGACGACGTATCACTCTACATGTTCTACGCAAGCTGGTGTGGCTACTGCAAGAAAGCTTTGCCCCAACTGAGCACGATGGCGAAGGACTACGAGGCGTCGAGCAAGCCTGTGCGTTTCGTTGGGATCAGCCAGGACACGTTGGTTGAGGACGGCGCGGATCCCAACAACCGCCGCGCTCGGACGAAAGAGCAAGTGAGTCAACAGTGGTCAGACATGGGTATTTCATTCCCGCAGGCATTCGACCCAATGAAGGCGGGGACGAACAAGTTCAAAGTCCGCGGTTTCCCGACGATGTTCCTGGTCGGCAAGAGCGGCAAGGTCGAGCGCGTCTACTCGGGCATCGGCGACGTTATGAACGGGCGGATGAAGCAGGACATCGATACGCTGGTCTCCGGCAAGCCGCTCGCACCGCAGAAGATTGCCGCCCAACCAGCCACTCCTCGCCAACGCCCCGCGCAGACGATGCAGGGCAAGATGGCCCCGAAGGCGACGTTCGTCACCAGCACCGGCAGCAGCTTCAACTCGGTCGAGCCGGGCAAGGTTTCGCTCCTTAAGTTCTATGCAAGTTGGTGTCCGCACTGCAAAAAGGCGTTGCCGAAGGTCGAAGCGATCTCGCAGGAACTGAAGGGTAAACCGGTGCGGTTCGCCGCGATCAGCTTGGACCAACTCGTTGAGCACGGCGCTGATCCGAAGAACCGCCGCACCAAGACGAAAGATTTCGTCATCAAGCAGTTCAAGGACCTCGGTGCGACGTTCACGCAAGCGTTCGATCCTTCGAACGCCGGCAAGAATCTGTTCAAAGTCTCAAGCTTTCCGACGATGTTCCTGATCGACCAGCAAGGGAAGATCAACAAGGTGTACGTCGGCGGTGGAGCAGCGCAAGACGGCTCGCTTAAGAGGGATATCGAAGCGCTTCTTAAGAGAGCCAGTTAGCCCCAGTACATTTACGGGCAACGTTCGCATCGGTCCCGCGAGGTATTTCGATGCGGGCAGGTGCAACGCCCCGACCCAGAAAAGTGTTCACAACGACCCGCCCCGGCCAAGCTGCCTGGGCGGGTCTTTTGTTTGACTGAGATCACACGGCGCCGCCACGTCAGCCCCGACTAACAGTACAGGGCCTGTCGATTTAGTCGCTCGGACGGAGTGACACTGCACGCTTGCTGTTTGGCTCACGCCGCTCTACGAATTGCCTGCTCCCATCGGTTCACCGGTTTTCAACCGGTTTGTGTTTGATCGGGCTCCTTATCTGTAAGCGTCCTGTGAACCCCTTCTTGTTTTCGTGACCTCTTGCGTGCGATGAT
>CAYQFV010000064.1:0-6432 GCA_964416845.1 uncultured Phycisphaeraceae bacterium
CATCAGGATCACCGATGCCCCACCGGACGACCAGGATTCGCAAACGAATCGCTAGACGACCACGTCAGTGCGCGCCGCAACAGCCCAACCGCCGACCGTGCGGTCACAACACTCCGCGCGTTCCGTGTCGTTTTTCCCACACTTCTTCAGCCTCGGGACGACGCACGTAGATCGGTATGAGGCTGAAAGCGTCGTCGTACGCGCCAGCCGTCGCCAACTCGTGCCCTAACCGGTAGACGTGTTCGGCGCGAGCGGCGTGCAAAGCTTCGGGCAACACCCGCAGCCCCGATTCTGTGACCGCCTGCCTGATGTACCCAATGCCCTCGCCAAGGATTGCCGCCGGTCGGGGAATCGAATCGAAGAATTCGACCGGATCGCGCTCAGCCGCGTCATCCAATCTCTCATAGCACTTGCCACGAAGAACGTAGGCGGCGGCGTACACTTTGTTTCGCTTGGCGTCCAGCACAACGCCCACGTGTTGCGGCCGATCGTCCGCCTCCAATGCGTTTTGGGCGACGACATCGAGCGTCGGCACGCGAACGATCCGAACATCGCCCGACAACGCCAGCGCCCGGGCGAATGTGATGCCAACGCGCAGCCCAGTGAAACTGCCCGGACCGCCAGATACGTACAACGCATCCAGCGCGCCGGGACTGATATCGGCGTCGCGACACACGCGATCGACGGCGGGCAACAGCTCTGCGCCGTGATTCCGTGGGGTTTCGAAATACAGAACGCGTTCAATTGCCGATCCGGTCCCGAGCGCCACGCTCCCCGAACGGCCTGACGTCTCGACCGCCAGGTTCCACCGCTGGTCAACGTTTAACTCACCCATTACCGAATGCGTCCGTCCAAAACACCGTTTTGAGGCGTGAAACCCGCCCGCGCGTGCGGATCGATCATAATACGTCGGCGTGGCATGGGGTAGTCGTTGACGTACCAAAACGATCGCCCTAGCATTCGGGGTTCGATCGGCCCGAAGCTTCGAAAAGCTTTCGGGCAGCGCGTGCGAGGGCGGTTGGCAGATACGGACAGGGCGCATGGCTTCTACCTTCGCCGTCATTTCGGATATCCATGGCAACCTCGAAGCGTTGCTCGCCGTACTCGACGACATCGACAGGCGTGGCGTCAAACAGATTTTTTGTCTGGGGGACGTCGTCGGTTACGGCGCGAGCCCCAAAGAGTGCTTGGACCTCGTCATCGAACGGGCAACGGCAACGCTGTGTGGCAATCACGATCAAGCTGTTTTCTACGAGCCGTGCAGCTTCAACATCAGCGCCGAACGGGCAGCCTACTGGACTCGATTCGTTTTCGAAGAGGAGACCAACAAAACCCTGCGTGACCGCCGTTGGGAAACGCTGGGTAAGCTGCCTTTTCGCTACGAGACCAACGGCCTGTTGTTCGTGCACGCCTCGCCACGACGGCCCGTGAATGAGTATCTCTTTGCCGAGGATGTTTACACCAACCCAACCAAAATCCTCGCCAATTTTGAACGCCTCGAGCCGCACCACATGACGTGCATGGTCGGTCACACGCACGTTCCCGGCGTGTTTCTGGACGACCCGTATTTTGACCCGCCAGGGGAATTGCCCGAGGTGAATCGCTACAGAATCACCGAGGATGAAAAGGCCATCATTAACGTTGGAAGCGTGGGCCAACCCCGAGATCGGGATGTGCGCGCCAGCTACGTCGTAGTGACCGTGTCCGATCCAGGCCCCAAGGAAGGGTATCGGGCCGACGTTGAATTTGTTCGCGTGGAATACGATATCGAAAAAGCCGTGAAGAAGATTTTCGCCGTCCCGGACTTGGATGATTTTCTTGGCACACGACTGTTGGACGGGAAGTAGGCCCGGTGAACGGCGACGGACGCGGCGCGGCGACTGTCCCGATGAGCACATGTAGCGACACGAATCATTCCAACCTGACGCTTGTAGAGTTCTGAAAGAATCCATGAACAACAAAGAGGTCGTTCGTGCCCTGCTATGGGCCGCACTGGTGTTCTTCGCTTGGCAAATCATTGCTGTGCGCATCTGGCCGCCGACACCCAAGAGCAAGCCATCGCCAACAGCCGACGCGGGAAATGGGACAAACGCCACGACGCCCGACCAGGGTGGCCTGGACGATCGAGCCGATCCGTCCAACCCATCCGAACCCGATCAGATCGCGTCGTCCCGCAAAGGCGCTGATGACGAGAATCCAGCAGTTGAATTCGATGCGGCCGACTCTCCTCAAACGTTGATCATCGGGGACCAGGGTAAGAAGACCTATGGTCTGACGCTTGAGCTGTCGAACATTGGCGCATCGGTGGTGGCCACGGACTTAAGCGACTTCACCCTCACGGTCGAGAAGAATTCGCCGCCATACCCCGTCCTGACGGAACAGGACGGGATAGACGGCGCGATCTATCGTTCGTTCGCAGTTGAAAAAGTGCATCTGCGTGACCTGAAGCTCACAGTGCCGCTGGCCGACGTTCCCTGGCAAGTGGAACGATCATCCGACACGATGGTGACGTTCAAGCTCGACATCCGCCACGAAAACGCTCCGCTCATCAGGCTCCGAAAAACGTACGCACTCACTGAACAATCGCGCAGTCCCGAGCGGCATGACCTGAATGTCACGCTCGAAATTGAAAACCTATCGCAGACCGATCAGACGGTGATCGTGACGCAATTCGGAGCTGTTGGCATTCGACGCGAAGACCCAAGGATGGACGATCGTTCGCTCTACATCGGATCGTTCAGCGAGGGTGTCGTGCGCTCTTCGTCGGGCAAGTTGGCCGGCGGAATCAAGAAAGAAGAAGTTCTCTACACCCAGCGATCCGCGTCACCACCGCTCATGTGGACTGCCGTCGCCAACAAGTATTTCGTCGTCTTCGAGTCGTTCCGCCCCGCCAGCAGTGGCGGCGAGGGGGGCGACTGGATCGGCGAAGTCAAGCAAACGCCCTTGATGGCGCCTGACAAGAAGAACAAGACGGTCACGTTCCGAACGACCACCAAGGCCATTCGCGTCGGCGTGGGCGAAACCAAAGACTTCGACATCGATTGTTATCTAGGCCCCAAGTCTCGCAAGGCGTTTCGCGACGTCAAAGACTACGTCGCCCGCGGATACGATGAGCAGGTCCTGGCCAGCTATGGCGCAGGGTCGTGCTGCTCGTTCATGGCCTTCAAACCGTTGACTGTGTTCATGATCAACATGCTCAATTGGTTGAAGGTGGTCGTGTTCAATTATGGTTTGGCGATCATCGTACTCGTCCTCATCGTCCGAACCATCCTGCACCCGATCACGAAAAAGGGGCAGGTGAACATGATGCGCATGCAGCAGCAGATGAGCGTCCTGCAGCCCAAGATGGAGGAAGTCAAGAAACGCTACGCCAACGATGCCACCAAACGCAACCAGGAACTCATGAAAGTGCAGCAGGAAGCCGGCGTCAATCCCGTAGCCTCCATTTCAAGCTGCCTGCCGATGTTCCTCCAAATGCCCATTTGGATCGCGCTCTACACTTCGCTCAACTACAACATCGATATGCGGCATCAACCGTTTTTCTTCTGGATCCACGACCTCACCGCACCGGATGCACTGGTGCACTTCTCCCGCACGTTTACACTTCCACTGCTTGGCCCGGTAACGAGCTTCAACTTGCTCCCCATTCTCGTGTCGATCGCCATGTTCTTGCAGCAAAAGCTCATGCCCAAACCCACCGCCGCGCCTTCGCCTACGCAGTCGAAGGAAAAAGCTGACCAAGCCGCCCAAATGCAAAAGATGATGCCCTACATGACGCTCATCTTCGGCTTCTTCTTCTACAACATGCCCAGCGGGCTCAACCTCTACATCGGAGCCAGCAGCTTCTTTGGCATGATCGAACAATGGCGCATCCGAAAACACATCGAAATGCTCAAGCAACTGCCGCCACCGCCGCCCAAGACCCGCACCGAGGGTCCGACGAAACCCAAAAAGCCTAAGAAACCCTCGTTCTTCCAGAAACTCCAACAGGCCGCCGCTGACGCTGAGAAGATCAAGTCCACGCGAGACAAGCAGAAGAAGCGAAAGTAGACAAACCCCGATCACGCCGCCGAACGGTTCGAGCCCACACCATGGCGCCCGCCGGTAGAAGGGTTCTTGCGAGTCCTCCATCAACGATCGGGTTGCCCCGTTGAACCACTCATCGCAGCAGGGTAGGATTCAGCACCCCTGATCGCCCAACGCGTGAGTGGCGGAATTGGCAGACGCGCAGGATTTAGGATCCTGTGGGGTAACCCGTGGGAGTTCGAGTCTCCCCTCGCGCAATCTTCCTGTAACCGCATGCCATTTGGCGAGTTACTGATCCTTCCACGACCAGCCAGCCTTGAATTCGACGGTCAACGCCCCACCGCCTTTTCGCAAACAACGACAGCTCCCCGAGCAACGAGCCGGGCTGTGGTACGCGCTGGGGCGGGAAAGTCTCCGCGTGATCGTCACCGCACCAAGATTTTGACGCTGTTGACAGGTCGAAGCGCGAACTGCCGGCCGGCTGTGTCGACCAGTATGGTCTCCTCGGGACGAATGCTGATGGCGAATGTTCCGTGTGCGTCGCTGGGAATTCGAAACGCAAACGACCCCATGTACGTGTCACGCCGAGTCGTCACGCCACCTGCCATCGACGTGCCAACAACGCGGACGCCGCTTGGGGCTTCCGCGTGGACGCTCTCCATCCGAGCGAACATGTAATCTTCGCGGTTGTCATGGACCGCAAGTGCAGTTGGTTCCAATGACCCCCGTGAACCGCCGGCTACGGCCAACGCTATCTGATAGCCTCGCAGGTTCGTCACCGGGCCCGCGAAGATATCGATCCAAACACGGTCTCCCGCGCGGGCGGACCGCTGAGATGCGACGAGCTTGATGGTGGCTGCGGGGAGGTTGGCGGTACGGTCGATCGCCGGCCCAGGCGTGTTGCGAAGGATTGAGTCAGGCGACGGCGAGCAGCAGGGGTCCATGCCGCCAAAAACATCTAAAAGAACGAACAGGTCAAAGAGGTTGACCACGCCGTTGCCGTCGCACGGTTCAATGTCCACCCGTTCAGCCGTACAATTGCCGGCAAACGTACCGCCGAAACCATCCAGCAGGCAGAACAAATCGAACAGGTTTACCGTCTGGTTGAAGTCAACGTCACCGAAGGCATTGGGAACGTGCGAACACACTCCCCCCGCGCACTGGTCGAATGTGCAAGGATTAAGGTCATTGCAGTGACAGGGTTCAGTGCACGGCAGGCACTCATCCGGAACACCGTCGTCGTCGCAGTCTTGGCTGACACCGGTAGCGAGATCGCATGAGTCTGCCACGCCGTTCGGCTGACAATCCGGCTCGCAATCGTCGGGCACACTGTTCGCGTTGCAGTCGTTGGCTGCGAGTTCGCACTCGTCTGGTATGCTGTTCAGATTACAATCCTGATAGATTTCGCAGTCGTCCGGGACGCCGTTCGGCTGGCAGTCAGCCTCGCACCCGTCCGGCAGGCCGTCGGCGTCACAATCAAACTGGTCATCGAACCCTGGACACTGGTCGTCGGAGTCGCACACCCCGTCACCGTCGGTGTCGTCGGGACTGTCCAGCGGACACGGGTCGCAAAAATCGGGCTTGCTGTCGCCGTCCGTATCGGGGAAACCCCCGGCATCGGGATCCTCAAAGACTCCTATGTCGATCACACCGTTGGAAATCCTCGGGTTGCCCTCAATATCCGGGTCGGCGATTCCGCCCGGCGGAGCGTTGTTGCCCGCGTCGATCAATGGTGAACACAGCGAGACATGCAGGTCGTCGTCGGCCGTTCCGAGCGTGTCGTCGAGACCGTCCATATCCACGAACATGGGATCATCGGCGATAATAGCCACTCCACCCCGGTCCCCGGTCCATCCCTCGATGCAACAATGACTCACGTTCGCCAACGAGGTGGTGGGGCCTATTTGGGCGGTCTCGTCCGCATTGCTATCGTTGCTGTTGCCCCAGAAGATTGAATTGCTGACGAAAATCGTCGTCGCACCGGAAGTCCAGATGCCACCGGCGGAGACTTGAGCAGTGTTTCCGACGAAAACACAGTTGACCACGGATAGAGGCCCAGAGCCAACGAACAGTGCTGCACCGCTAAAGCCCGCATTGGCGGAAAACACGCAGTTGAGAAACGTCGGCTGGCTTCCCGTGGTTACAAACACAGCGCCGCCCTGCTCATCTGACCGATTCTCGCAAAAGATGCAGTTTCGCACCGTGGGTGAGCCGACCTCAATAAGCATGCCGCCGCCCCGACGGTCAGTCGTCAGAACCCCGGATGCGTCCCCGGCTGTCACAACGAACCCGTCGAGTATGGCTGTCATGTCGGTCCAGCCACCGTCAACCACGTGGTAGCTGTTGTCGCTACGATTGGTCCACAACGGTCCGTCGTCGCCGTTCAGATCTCCACTCAGAATGGTT
>CAYQFV010000064.1:6532-21171 GCA_964416845.1 uncultured Phycisphaeraceae bacterium
ACGATTGGTCCACAACGGTCCGTCGTCGCCGTTCAGATCTCCACTCAGAATGGTTTCATTCAGCAGAACGGCCCGCTCTGCGAGATTCGACTCCGTCCCGTTGAATCCGCCGTAGAGGGTGACGCCGTTCTTCAGCACGAAGGATGCAGTACGGTCACCACCCGGCGATGTCGCGCGGTAGACGCCAGCCGCCACCCAAATTCGATCTCCGTTGGCAGCGCTCGCAAGGGCCGTCTGGAGATCATCAAAGGCTGTTGCCCATGTCGTGCCATCTCCGCCCGGCAATGCACCGTCGTCGACGTAGATCACGGTTGCGAGGCAAAGCGAATCCGTGGCACAGTCCGGATCGGCGCAGTCCGTCAACGTGTCGCAATCGTTGTCGCGACCATCGTCACAATTGACGCCCGGTGTTTCGTTGTTGGGAGGCAATCCGCAGTCGTCCACGCAGTTGCAGGCGTCCTCCATCCAGTCGTCGCAGACGGCGTCCCCGCACACAGGATATGGGCCTTGGAATTCATAAGCGCCGATATCGACGTTCCCGTTGACAATCCGTGGTTGGCCGTCAACGTCCGTCGCCTCCGTTATCACCGAGTTGTCACCCGCGTCAATCATCGGCGAGCCAGCCGCCGGACGAAGATCGTCATCCAAAGTGCCGATCAGTCCGTCGATTCCCGGTGGATCGACAAGCAACGGATCGACGCCAGTATTGCCGTTGCCGCCCAACAGCCCGGTCCAGCCCTGGACGCTAGAGTAGTTGATCGATATAGCGCCACCCCTGATCTGTACCTCCTCCTTCGTCTCACCAGCCGCGACGTTCCCCCAGAGCACGCAGTTCGTCATCGTTGTGCTCGTCGTCCCAGTGTTGACTATCGCAGATCCCGTATCGTCGGGCGTGGAGTTGGCACTCAGCGTACAGTTTACCATCGTGGCATTGACGTTTCCGCCGTTATAGATCCCTGCTCCGGCGATTGTGCTGGTATTTCCACTATACACGCAGTTGACCAGCGTGACGTCGCTGGCGTCGTTCGAGATTCCTCCGCCGAGCCAAGCCGTGTTTCCCAGGAATGACGTATTCACCGATATCAGGGTCGTGTTGCGCTCAGTCATCATACCACCGCCCATGGTATCAGCCGTGTTTTCAAGGAATACGCAACCGACGAACGTCGGACTGCCATTGTCACGATTGGCCGCCCCGCCACCGTACCCCGCCCAGTTCTTTGTGAAGACGCAGTTTCGGATCGTAGGACTTCCTCCGATGTTGAGAAGACCACCGCCGATGCCTCCACCAGCCGCATACGCGCCATCGGCGTTCCCGCCTGTTATGGTAAAACCGTCAAGGACTGCCGTTGCGTCGGTACCGCTGCTGGTGACCACGTGGAGAGCGTTCTCGTTGTTGCCCACGTACCCCGGCCCATCGTTCCCTTGGATATCACCACTGAGTGTCGTGACGTTCGTTGCCGGGTCGCGTTCCTCGCGGGCGGTTTCCGTCCCGATGAAGCCGCCGTAGATGCCCACGCCATTGACAAGCTGAAACGTGAAACTTCGTAGCGAGTTGGGGTTTCCGAGCCTCGAGGGAACGTACACGCCGGCAGCCACCCAGATTTCGGCGACCGAGCCGCCAGACGCCTCAGCCACATCCAAGGCTTGTTGGAGATCTACAAAGGCGTCAGGCCAAGTCGTTCCGCTTTGAGTGCCCGTCGCCGTTGCATCAACATACAAAATGGGCGGCTCGCACTCATCGGGAACCAAGTTGCCGTTTGCGTCCAGGCTCGTACCCCCGGTGACGTCGCACGTGTCGGGGTTCCCATTGGCATTGCAATCCGCTTCCAGATCGATGCAATCGTCGGGAATCAGGTTCTGGTTGCAATCGCTACTCACCCCTGAGGCGATGTCCTCCTGGTCCTCGACGCCGTTAGCATTGCAGTCTGCCGGCAGCACAACGCGGAAGGGCACCGAATCGGTGATCAGCCACGGAACACTGTCTTGGTCCAGCGCGTACGTATTTCCCGCATCGAGCCGTATTTCAAAGACACCGGCCGCGTCCGGGGACACCTCCAGCACAACGGTTCCCACATAACGCGGCACGCCCACATCCGCTACGGGTGTGACCGGGAGAAGGACGCCCGGTAGTAGGCCCGCGTAAAGAGGCGGTAGCCCTTCGTTCAGAAGGGCTCCTTGATACACGGGCTGACCAAAGAACAGATAATCCGAGCGAGTCGTGTCAGAATAACCGAACACTTTGACGTCGCAAAACCCGGTCGCCAAGCAGGCACCGCGAACGAACGGGTCTACGCGGCAGTCGTCCGAGGTGTTGCACGCCACCTGTGGGTAACCCAGCGATCCCGTCAGGCCGGTCGTGAAACTGACCGTGTCCAACGCATACTGGTACGTCTTCAACAACGGCTGGCCGGTCAAGCTCGGATCCCATCCGTTCATGAAGACGTCCACTGTGACGAGTTGGCTTCCGATATCCAGGAAGATGGTTCGACCGTCGATCGTGTACGGCCCCGTGGATTCCCGAGGCATCAGGGCAACGCCGAAGAAGCACTCATCCGCGATGCCATCGATGTTCGAGTCCGTCAACAGACCGTTCGCGATGTCGCACTGGTCGGGGACCCCGTTGGAATCGCAATCCCACGACGCAGTCAAGAACAGATCACACAGATCGGTGCTGCCGTTGCCGTCGCAGTCCGAGGTTCCGCCCGGCTCGCATTCGTCCGGGATACCGTTGGCATTGCAGTCCGCAGAGCCCAATACAATGTCACAACTGTCCGCACGCAAGTTTCCGTTGCAGTCCGGCTCGCATTCGTCGGGAATCCCATTGGCGTCGCAGTCAAGACTCCCGCCTGGTCCGAAGTCGCAATCATCAGGAATGCCATTACCGTTGCAGTCGATGGGTTCGCAGCTGTCTGGGATGCCGTTCGTGTTGCAGTCATTGCTCAAGCCCGAAACAATATCGTCGCCGTCGTCGATCCCGTTGCCGTTGCAGTCTCCCAACGCTGCCGCGACATTGAGGACTGCGGGAGCCGTGATGAGTCCATCAAAACCACTAACTCGCCTCGCCGTCCCGATCACCCGTTGTTTGACCGCCTGCCAGCCCATGCCCGGATTCTGGCTCATGACCAATCCCGCTACGCCAACGACGTGCGGAGTTGCCATCGATGTTCCGCTGAAGAATCCGTAAGTATTGGCGAGCAGCGTGCTGTAAACGAAGACGCCAGGGGCTGCCAGGTCCACCGTTGTTAGCCCATAATTCGAGAACGAAGCCCGTCGGTCGTCGTTGTTCGACGCTGCCACCGAGATGATATTCGCGAGATCATAGGATGCCGGATAATGCGGAAACACATCGTTGCTCACGGGATTGCGAAACCAGAAATCTCCGTTTCCGGCGGCGACGATGAACAGGTGGCCGGAAGACATTGCCGCCTCGATCGCATCTCGCAGTGACTGCGTGTACACGGGCGAACCCCAACTGTTGTTGGATAGGAGAATCCCGTTGTCTATGGCATACTGGAGACACGAAATGGCGCCCGACGTCGGGCCCGATCCGTTCGCTCCGAGAAACTTCAACGCTACGATCTTGCACTGCCAGTTCACGCCGGCCACACCAACCCCGTTGTTCGTCACCGCCCCGATTGTTCCAGACACGTGCGTGCCGTGGCCGTGATCGTCCAT
The DNA here is from genome assembly GCA_964416845.1 of uncultured Phycisphaeraceae bacterium. Taxonomy (GTDB): domain Bacteria; phylum Planctomycetota; class Phycisphaerae; order UBA1845; family UBA1845; genus CAYQFV01. The sequence continues at coordinate 10,208 of CAYQFV010000064.1, forward strand.
GGGGTCCGGGTCATTGTTCAAGAAGTCGTATCCGTGAACGTCGTCGACATACCCGTTGCCGTCGTCGTCGACGCCCGGCAGCCCGTTCAGTTCCGCCGTGTTGGTCCAGATGTTGGCCGCGAGGTCCGAGTGCGTGTAGTCAACGCCTGTATCGATGACCGCGATTCGGAACCCGGGGTCACCCTTCCAAATGTCCCAACCGCTGATCGCGCGGATGTCAGCCCCCGAAGTCCCGGGGTCGCCGTTCACCGTCTGACCTGTGTTCCGCAGGCTCCACTGGAGCCCAAAAGCGGAATCGTTGGGTGTCGCGAAGATGTGCATCTCGATGTCGGGCTCCGCGTAGAGAACCGCCGGATCATTGCGATATGCTGCCAACGCAGAATCGACATCTCCATTCCCGATCTCAACAAGTTGCAGTCCACTGACGCAGCCATACTCCCGCACGATTCGGGCCGACCGCACCAAGTCATGTGCCCGCCTCCGCGTTCCCCGGCTGGCCGTGTCCTTGAATCGAACCAGGATGCGACCGCCGCTAGCCGCCGCGACAGCGGTCGCTCTGCGTGCAAGGTCTCGCACATCCGTCGGTCCAGCAGGGCGTCCGGCTCGGCGAACCGCAGGTTCGGGAAACGCTGAATTCGGTCCAATGGGCATCGGAGAGCGACGATCTTCCGATCGTTTGGCCGGTGGCTGTGACGCTTCCGGATTCCCCGCAGCCAACGCACCAGACGCCGCCAAGATGACACCGAGAACGACGCCCGGTGAAGAGAAACCCGCGGAATGTGAGTGTCGCATTCGTCCGCATCCTCCGTCAGGAAATGATCCAGCCTCGGCACCTCCTGTATTCTTCCAAGGCCCGAAAAACCAGCGTACCAAGTCTTGCGATTGCGAGTCAAGGCAATACCGGACGGCACGCCATCGATGCCGGCGTGATTGCATCTTGCATTTGAAGGACTGGGACGGTATAGCCCGAGCGTATGAAATGGTCTCGTGCTTGGAGTCAGCCGAAAATCTTCGCCGCGTCAGTAATCGCGATCGCCGCGGCTGCGGCTGTTGGCGGCTGCGGTCCGACCGAGCAGGAGAAGTTTCGCGCGCTGTATCAGCAGGTCAACGCGTTGAAGGTTGAGACGATTGAGCTGCAGGAGCAGATCCAAGCCCGTGACGACACCGTCGAGGGTTACAAGCAGCAGCTCAAAGGACTGCGTGATCGGGGACTAGCCCCACCCGCACCGATTTTTGACGTCGACCGAATTGCAATCCTCGGTCTGACAAGCGGGACCGATCTCGACGGCGTGCCCGGCGACGATGCCATCACGGTTTATTTCCAACCGCTGGACCGAACGGGCGATGTTGTCAAACGCGGTGGGCAAATCACCGTCAAACTTTTCGATCACTCCCCACCGACCAAGTCACTTCAAGTCGGTTTCGTTCACCTCGGCACTGCGGATCAGATTCGTGCAGCCTGGTATGGAAAGTTTTGGACCAATCACTACAAGATCGTCGTGCCCATCGCGGAAAACGCCAAGCTTCACGCCGGCGCGGAAATCGACATCTACGTCGCGTTCGTCGACGCAGCCACAGGCCGACGATTGACCGCGCGAAAAGCCGTGAAGATCGTCGCTCGAACCAGCGATGAGTGAATTCCGGCCACGCATTGTTCGAAAGATGCGAACGCCGATCCGTTTGGCCTGCCAACAAACCAACTTCAGACCAACGCGTTCTCACACTCAAAACAGCAGCGCAACGGAAGGAACCGCCACGGAGAAAACGCCTCGCGACGAATGACGAAGAACCGAGACAGCAGCGATCGCATCTCGCGCACCCGCCACCGATGCAGATGATACTTGTCCGCCCCCCACGAAACGCGACGCAAGCCCGGCAAGAACCCCGCGCCCGTGCAACGAATCGTCCGCTTCACCACTTCAATCAGTCGATCGTTGGGAAACGTCATCACAACCGTCCCACCACGTCGCACCTTTTTCTGCAACGCCCGCAAAATGCGATCCGGCGTGACAACGTGCTCGATCACCTCCGTACAAATCGCCTTGTCAAACTTCCCGTCCGGCAGATCCACCGAGTCCAGTTCGCCCTTAAGCAGCGTCACACGGCAGGCGCTAAGATTGCGTCGAGCCTTGTCGAGAAACACGCCGGACACGTCCACGCCAGTTAGATCGGACCGCGAAAACATTCTTAGCACATGTCCACCACCGCAACCGACCTCCAAAATCGCGTCGTCAGGCTCGCCGCGTACCATGTCGCGAATGATCGCCAGCCGTCGCTGCTCGACAAATTGAATCGCCCGCCCCGACCGCTCGTAATAATCGTCGATGTCGTGCTCGAGCGCCAGACCGTCGTTCCAACACTCCACATCGTCGATTTGAATATCACCGGTCAGCACAGCTTGGCGCCCTCCACAACACGACGTTCGGTTGTTGTGATGATGCTATCTGGCTTGGAGATTCGCCGGCCGGGACGCTTGCCGCCGCCGAACTCGACTCTCGCCTTGACCACCTCCCACAACACACGACCGACCACCCTCAACGGCATGTTGTTCAAGAACGACTTCCCCAAGCGGCGCGGATGAAAAACCGTATCGATCTGCAGAATGTCATAGCCACGAGCGTGCGCAGCCACCGCCAGGAAACATTGAAAATATCGATAGGAGTACCTGTGCTCCAATACCGCTGCCAACGCGTCCCGCTCGCCCAACAGAAACCCGGACTTGTTGTCTGTAAGACGCATGCCGAAGACCCGGTTCAACACAACGTTCAGCCCCTTCGACAGCACGTAACGCATCTTCGGCGGGTCGACCGACACCCGCGACCCCTGAACCATCGCCCCCGGATCCTTCTGCCAGATCGAAAACAGACGGGCTACGTCTTCCGGCTCGTTTTGAAGATCGGCGTCGATCAGGCAGACCGTTGTCCCACGCGCCGCTGCAATACCGCTCCGCCAGCCGGCCTCAATCCCACGATTTCGCTCGTGACGAATGCCTGTCACTCGAGAGTCTTGCTCAGACCAATGACACACCCGCGACCACGTGTCATCCCAACTGCCATCGTCGACAATCACCAACTCCGCGGTCACACCCATCCGGTCAAACGTGGAACAAACCCGCGTCACCAGCGCGTCGATGTTGTCTTCCTCATTCAAACACGTCGTCACGACCGACAGCGCACACTCGCCCGCCGGCGGCGCGTACGCGGGCGACGTCATAGCAATCGCGTCGTCTGGTATCGCAGTCGTGTTCGTGGTGTTCAATCCCGCTCTCCGGTTAACCCGCAATGGGAACGAGCGATCGCCCCGGCGACCGCTCCAGCAGCGCGCCCACATCCACGACGCTCGCAGCCGTTGTCAGACGACGTCCCGAACGATTCAGCAAGCCCTTCATGCACTCCGCCGTCATGAGCGCGTTCCAATACTTGCGATCGAAACTGTGCTGACCGCTCAGCCACAAGTTGATCGGAGCAGGCAAGCCGTCTTTAACCGTGCGATCCAACACCAGGCACGATTTCGGCAACAGCCGCCGGGCTGCCTCCTGCACAATCCACTTGCCCGTTCCGTCACGGTACTTCAGCGAGTCGTCGAGCGAGAACGCAAATTCCACGATGCGATGATCCAGAAACGGGCACCGCGCTTCCACCGAATGGGCCATGCACATCCGATCACTCATTTGCAACAGCGGCTGCAGGAACACCTTCGTTTCCACGTAGCAGATGTTGTCCAAGACGCTTCGCCGGTCATCCCAGAACGGCATGAGAAACATCTTCATCATCGACGCGCCCATCAGCCCCGACCGCGACGCCATCCGGCAAAACCGGTCCAACGCACTGCCCTGAAATCGTCCCAGCATCGACGCATAATGGCGTTCGCGTTCGTCCGGCGGGCGGTCACCACCTTCCACCAGGAACGCGTTGCGGGCATACCCGGCGAACAACTCGTCCGCACCCTCTCCAGACAGGATCACCTTGAACCCGCCACGCCGACTCGCAGATGCCAGCCGGTACAGTGGAAACGCGCTGAACGATCCCGTTGGAATCTCAAGGTGGTAACTCATCCGCGAAAGATCTTCGAAGAACGTGTCGCGACCGGGGCGAACCATGTGCACGTCAACGCCGGTGTGCGCGGCGAAGTCAGCCACGTACCGCTCCTCGTTCACGATCGTCCGAAATTCGTCAAACTGGCACGAGAATACGTCACCGGCACCGGCCAACATCGCTATCAGGCTGGAGTCGATTCCGCCGCTCAAAAACACAGCCACGTCAACGTCCGCACGCATGCGCAGTCGTACCGAATCGCCCAGCAGTTCAATCAATTGGTCGACAGCCTTCTCATCGCCGGTCACACGACTGCCGGCGCAGTGCTCGATGTCCCAGTAGCAACGCGAATACCACGTTCCGCGCTCCACGTCGTACACCAGGTAGTGGCCGGGCTTGAGCGAGAAAATGTCACGATAGATCGTGTGGTCGTCGAACGTGAATTCGAACAAGTCAAACACGTCCTGCTGCACGAGTTGCAAGTCGTCGAACGCCTTGATCTCCGACGCGAACTCAAACCGATGTGCGCCGTGACGGCAGTACAGCGGTTTTTGACCAAGGCGATCTCTCGCGCAGAAGAACCGCCGACCGTCCCAAATCGCCAGCGCGAACATACCGTTGAATCGCGACAAACAGTCCGGACCCCACTGAAGATACGCAGCGAGCGCAACCTCCGTGTCGGTCTTGGTCGCAAAGGTCCGACCAAGCTGACGCAGTTCCTCGCGAATCTCGATGTAGTTGTAGATTTCGCCGTTGAACAGAATCGTCGCGTCGCCCATCCGCACGGGCAGGTCGATGTCATTCCGGTCGACGATGTTTAGCCGGCATTGCCCGAGATGTACCTTCCGCCCCGCCCCGGCGTCCTCGGTCACGAAACACGACTGATCCGGACCGCGATGACTGAGGCGTTCCAGGTGCGCAGCCGTGAAACGTGTGTTGATCCCTCCGACGATGCCGCACATCGGTCACCTCTTGCGTGCCCGGCAGCTAATGCCCGCCTCGCGAACGTCCCACGACACGATGTCCCACCCCTCCGAAAACCACGAGCGAAACGCCTCCGGCTCATACCGGTGGCAGTGCTCCGGGTGGTACCAGTCCGCGTTGACCACGTTGTTCGTGAAGAAATCGAACTCGTCGTTCCAAAAACACTTGAACAAATTCCAATGAACAAACCGCTGCAAGTCGTAGGTCCCGCGGCGAATGCCAAGAACCTCGATGTCCTCGTCCAGTGTGATCTCGGCGTTCAGCTTCGACAGCACCCGCCCGAGTTGCGTCAATCCCTCGCACGCCTTCATCGCATCGTCGAACGACATCCCCTGAATCTGCCGCCGAACGTGGTCGTCCACAAACTCGCGCACCGCAGCCTTCTTGCGATACACGTAGACACATATCTCCCCACCCCGCTTCAGCTTCGATGCAAGACCAGCAAATGCTGCGGGCGGATCGGGTGTGTGGTGAATCACTTGATCGCAATTGATGAAATCGAAAAACTCGTTCCGGAAAGGTAGCCGAGCCAAATCCGCTTGAACGAACGCAACGTTGTCTGCCGTCACGCTGCCCGCCGCCCGTTCGATCGCACCAGCCGTCAGGTCAACGGCGAACACCGTCCCCGTTGTCAACGCAGCGAAGTTAGCCGCATCCCGCCCGGACCCCGTGCCGGCGTCCAGAACGTATTTCGCCGAGCCCAACAATTCTCCCAGCGACGCCTCGTCCCCGAACCCGTATCGATCCAAGAACCATTCCGTATAAAAGCGTCCCGTATGATTTCGGTAGTAGTCGTGGGCCTGCCACTTCTCGCTGAACGAACGCGCCGTCTGGTTGTCCTCCGACGGGTCGCCAACGAACCGCGGAATCCCCGCGGCGATTGGGTAGGCCTGCTCGCCCTCCGCACGAAGAACACCCTCAAGAATGTCCTCGCCATCCGATCTCGTGGCGGTCGAAGCAAGCGCCCGGCCGCTATCCGGGCACACCAAGTTGTCCAGAAGCATCTTCTTCAATCGAAACGTCTCCAAACGCGGGCCGTCCGCAGCGCGACTTGTCCGTCTGCGTTCCGTCGTACGAGGCTCCCGCTCTGCGGCGGAATGCGAATCCTTTCCTGGCCACAAAGGATGTTTTCGGACCTACGCCAGACCGGGTTGAGACAAAAGCCCGCCCGCGTGCGCAAAAGGTCCATTATCTCCCTGATTATCGGGCCTCCGATGAAAAACCACGCCCAAACCGGTCGCCGATTGCAACCGCAACGGCGGAAAATGTCCGATGTTATAGGTCGAAGCGCCGGCCGCGCGAGTGCCGACGTGTGACACTCGTTTGCCTGCGACAGGCCATCGTCTATGACAGCGGCACGATCCGAAAACCAACCGTTTCTCGACAGCGCAGCCGTTGCGCTGCTTCTGTTGGTCGCAGCCGTCGTTGTCTCTAAAGACATATCCCTCGGTGGTTTGCGCTTCAGCGATGCATCCACCCACGCGATGGACGGCGTACTCATCCACGATTGGATTGCCGCCGGCCCGCTTGCGTGGTTGCAGCCGATCGAATTCGCAACCCGCCAATACGCCCACTACCCGACGCTCGGCATCGGCCGGGTCTATCCTCCCGGGTTTGCGGTTGTCGAGGCCGCCTTCTTCGCGATCTTCGGCGTCAGCGCCGCAGTTGCGAGACTCTGCACACTCAGTTTCGCTCTGCTCGCAACGGCCGGTTGCTATAGGCTTGCGCGACACGTCGCCACGCCGCTCGCCGCGTTCCTCGCCACAGCGTTTCTCATCACTATGCCGGGTGTCGTCCATTGGACCCGGCAGGTCATGCTCGAAATGCCCACGCTTGCCATACTCATCTGCGCCACGCTCGCAACGCTCCGTTATCTCCAAAAACCCAATTGGTCTCGACTTGCAGTCGCGGTTGGACTGACCCTCGCCGCCCCGTTCTTCAAGCAGACCGCGGTCTTTATCGTCCCGGTGCTGGGCGCGGTCGTGATCCTGCGGGCAATCCGAAAGCAGGTTCCCGTTAGACACGCCGTCGTCGCAGGCGTTGCGCTCGTTCTGCCCGTCGCAGCTTTGTTCGCTGGCACGCTGCTCGCTGGCGGCAGCGCAACCCACATGGCCAACGTCATCGGTCGCGACAAATCGTTCGGCGAGTGGCTGTCGTTTGATTCGCTCCTGTACTATCCTCGTACTCTCTCACGCCAAGTCGGCCCGGTCGTCCTACTGCTCGCGGGATTGGGACTCCTCGGCAGTCTCCGCCGCCTCAAATCGACGTGGGGGATCCTCCTGCTCTGGCTGACGGTCTTCTACGTGCAATCGAGCATCATCCAATCCAAGGAAACTCGATACTTCTTCTTTGCGTATCTGCCCATCGCCATCTGGGCAGGCTTTGCGAGTGCGCGAATGATCGCTGCGATTCCACGCTTCGCTTGGCGGGCTGCGGTCACGACAGCCGTCCTTGTTGTCGCCGTCGTGAACGGCTACCGTCAACAAACGCCACTCGAGCGCGACTACACTCCGCTCATCGCAGCCTACGAGCCGTGGATCCGTAACAAGATTATTCTGTTCGAAGGGCATCGCGACGGGGACTTCATCTTCGCCGCTCGACGCGCTCTCGGTCCGCGCGGCTGCATTGTCATTCGGGGAAGCAAAGTCTTCTACTCGTGCGCGTCGGACCCACGGTTCCAGTTCGCCTCGTACGTGTCGTCGAAAACGGATGTTGCCCAAATCATCGACATGTTCGGGTTTGAAACCCTGTTCGTCGAACAGCGTAACGCTCTCGGACTCACCGAAGTCGACCTGCTCCACGACGAACTCCGCGATCCTGCGCGCTACACGCTGGTGGAACCGTACGCGCTCGCCGACCCGCTCGACCGTACCAACGCCAAGCCGCAGATTGTCGATGTCTATCGCCGCAACGGGTCCGCTTCGCGATCGATTCGATTCGTCGACATCCCCGTGCCGATCGCCGGCAGCACCATCCGAATCGATCTGGACCAACTCGAGACCACCAAACCGGGTAGCCGACTCTGATCTGAGTTTTCGAAGACGACGCCTTGCATGGTGGGCACGTTCAGATCATCTTACGGGGTGAATATGCGGAAATGTCGGTCGCCCCGCCGCGTATGAATTCAACTCGGCGACGCCGGCAATATGGACACCAACCCCAAACGGAGTCAGAAGGATGATGCGCAACGCTACGTTGGCAGCCGCTGTGACCGCCACCACGTTCTTCACCGCGCCGCAGCGCACCGAGGCCGAAACCGACGTCTACAAGATTGATCCCATTCAGTCGACGGTCATCTTCAAGGTCATGAATCGTGGTGTCAGTCACGTCTACGGCCGATTCAACAACGTCTCCGGGCGCCTGCTCTTCGATGATCGCGACCCATCGGCGTTTCGTGCCTACGTGACGATCAAGTCCGAGAGCTTGGACACCAACAATCGAAAACGTGACCACCATCTCAAGGGGCCGGACTTCTTCAATGCCAAACAGTTTCGCACGATGACGTCTGAAACAAAAGAGTCCAACAAGATCGACGAAGACACGATCGAACTGACCGGCGATCTCACCGTGCACGGAAAGACGCGTTCCACCACGATCGTGTTTGAGATCACCGGTGCGAAACAGATCGCCCCGGGAGTGTATCGCGTCGGAGGAGAAACGACGTTCAAGATCAAACGAAGTGACTTCGGAATGTCGTTCGGGTTTCCTGGTATCGGTGACGAGGTCACCTTCATGGTCAATCTGGAAGGTCAGCGCAAATAGTCGCCGCCGGCATTGGGACGGCTGCGAAGTCCGCAGTCTCGAAGCACGCTCGGGGAAGCTTGATTCATTCGTAAGAACCCCAAATCGCTGGGAAAAGCGGCCCTGACGCTATCACCAGAGGGGGTGATTTTACCAAAAACGGGGTTTCTACGAATGAATCAAGCTTGGCGACCTTCTTTCGCAGGTTGCCAGCCTCCGAGAATGGAAGAAACCACGAATTGTGTGTTTTTTTCTTGAATTCCGAATTGCGTGCGTCCCATAATGGAAGCGATCGGACGTCCTCACGGCGAGGCGAAACGCAGGGAGGAAACACGCATGGCTGCAAACAGCCGACCGTTGATTTGCGGTGGTGACATCCCACGAGCGGCAGTGCTTGGCGCTGGGATCGTTGCATTCGTGGTGGGGGGTGGGGGGGTAGCATTTGCGCAATCCCAAAGCCTCGTAGACGAAGTCACTAAGTCGGTGACACCGTCTCCCATGGGTGCGCCTGTTGACGATTGGCATCATGCCTTCGGGGGTGATGGCATCTTGGTCTGGAATCTTACCGGCAAGTCGCATCATACATACTTCCCGCCCGGTGCCCAGTTCTTGCGTGGCAAGGGTGAAAGACCTGTAGACCCGGCCAGGGGCAGATCGCCGACAGAAACTCCGATTGACGCTCCCGGCGCTTTACTTTCGAGCGATGCTGTGTTGTTCACCTTGCTCTGGTACAACGACGTGGACGCATCGTGGTGGTATTCGACGCATACCAACCCATGGATCGCGGTGACTCAACTGGGCGATCTTGGCATTGCCGTTCCGGATATTGCCAAGGACCTCGCATTTGCGGCTGCGGCGACCGTTCGCAATGCGCTGGAAGGCTCTCACAGCGGGACCGCGGAATTCTCTTGGGTACCGGTGGACGCCGCTACGTACGCCATGTTTCCAGCCGGCCTGTCGCGATATCTACGCGAACGTGTCGCCAGCGGTAACACGGTGCCGCGCGACAAACGCAATGCCTCCGCTACTTTCGCACAAAGATCGAGCTGTTGTACGCCGAACCAGTGCTGCAGGACCTTCGCTGATCCAGATTGCCTTTACCTGCTTGCACCGAATCCGCAAGGGACGATCGGCGACGTTCCCGGCGCCCTTCCCGGCGCCCCCCGCTGCCTCGACCTCGGTTCCGAACCAGGTAACCCGTGCAAGCGGTGCGCGGATTGTCGCAAGATCTGCCCCAGCGCGAATGATATCGACGGCGACGGAATCCCCAATGAGGATGATCCCGATGTTGATGGGGACGGTATTCTCAACGGCGACGACGACGACGTCGATGGCGACGGGATTAGCAATGGAAATGACAATGATGTCGACGGAGACGGCGCGTCAAACGGTCACGACGACGACATCGACGGCGACGGCGTTCCGAACGGCAACGATGACGACACCGACGGCGACGGCATTTCCAACAGTGAGGACGACGACATTGATGGCGACGGAATATCAAACGGTAACGACGACGATATAGACGGTGACGGCTCGCCCAACGATCAAGATGACACGCCCAACGGTTGCACCGGTACCCAGCAATGCTGCGGGAGCACCGACCCGTGCTGCGGAAGCTCCGACGCCTGTTGCGGCACGGACTGCGACGATGGCGACGTCTGTAACGGGGACGAAATCTGTGTTTCAGGATCGTGTAGGCCGGGAACGCCGCTCGATTGTGACGATTTCGATCCGTGCACCATTGATGAGTGCGATCCGGCCAGCGGTTGCATGCATCGCCCGGACCCCGCTCCAGCCGACAAGTGCGACTGTTGGGATTTTGCCTTTACAGGCGGCGCGAACAATGCTTCCGGCGCGTTCTTTTCAGAGGGCGCGTTCAACGGAAGCGGCGCACTCAAACCGCTCGCGGATGACTATTTGCAGGCCGCGAATGACTTGCTCGGTGTCGCCTCAGCGTACCAATCGTGCGTGGATGGTTGCGTCAACGCCGAGAATCCTACACAGTGTAGCCAGGATTGCATCACCGTTGTGCAGACCGCTGGGAATGATTTTGTTCAGCGGGCCAACAACATTCGGGCCGCCGCCGATGCGGTTCAGTTTTCTGTTAGAAACAATCCCGCGACGCGAATGTCCGGCGACTTTCAGCTTGGCCTGGTCGGCGTACCCGGTGGAGTGGCCCAGATTCCGCTGACCATCCGAGGC
>CAYQFV010000065.1:0-1929 GCA_964416845.1 uncultured Phycisphaeraceae bacterium
CGAGTGCGATGTTGGCTGCAAGGGTTCGGATGGGGTCGAAGATTTTGTGGGGCGTTTGGACGACGTTTCCGCAGACCATGAGGACGGCCATTGTTTCGCCTATGGCTCGTCCGGTTTGGAGGATCACGCCGGTGAAGAGGCCTGACTTTGCGGTCGGTAGAACGACGCCACGGATGGTTGCCCATCGGGATAGGCCTAGTGCGGCGGCGGCGTGGAGGTATTGCGTGGGGACATTTTCAATCGCTGCGTCGGCCATCAGCGCGATGGTGGGGAGTATCATGAGTGCCAGGATGATGACACCAGAGAGCAAGCTCGGTCCTGGTGGGTGTAGGGTGCGAATGATCGGCACGAGGACGACCAGCCCCCAGAAGCCGTAGACCACGGACGGGATGCCGGCGAGCAGTTCGATGAATCTGCGAAAGGTGAAGGCGATCGGTCGCGGTGCGTAGTAGTGGGTGAAGAGGGCGGAGGCGATGCCGAGCGGCGTGGCGATGAGGACCGCTCCGGTCATGGCGAGGAGCGTGCCATAGAGCATGGGCGTGAGGTTGTATCGGCCGTCGGCGGCGGTGGCTGCCGGATGCCACGAGTCGTCGGTGAAGAAGCGCGCCGGGCCGACGTGTTGGAGGGCGGGAAGCGATTCGACGACGACGAACGCGGCGATCAGCAGAACGATGGTGCCTGCGATGGCTGCGCAGCAGCGCAAGGTCCAGATGAGCGGAGCGTCACTTCGCGATTGGGACAAAGTATAGATCCTTGACGACGTCGTGGACTTGGGGCGACTGGGCGAAGTCGATGAACGATTTTATGAGGCCGGCCGGCGGTTTTCGCGTGATGAGGTTAAGCGGCCTTGAGAGCGGGAACGAGCCGTTTTGCACGTTTGCAATGGTTGCGGTGACACCGCCGACGGGTAGCAGCTTGATGGGCACGCCGTGGGTCGCGTCGTAGTCGGCTGCCCCGATGGAGACGTATCCGATCGCGTTGGGGTTGCCGGCGACGGTCTTGATCCCCTGTTCGTTGTCACCGATGACGACGCTGGCGGTGATGTCGACGTTTTTGAGTTTGAAATAGTGTAGGAAGAGTTCGAGCGTCGCGCGTCCCTCCGCCTTGTTGACGACGGTGATGGGCGCGTCCGGGCCACCGACGGCTGACCAGTTCTTGATCTTGCCGGTGTAGATTTCGACGACTTGCTGGTCGGAGAGCGCGTCGACGGGGTTGGTCTTGTGGAGGATGACGCAGATTCCGTCGCGGGCAATGGTGAACGCGAGGAGATCGGTCTCGTCTTTCTTGAGTGGGCGTGAGATGGTGCCAATGTCGTTAAGGCCTTGACGCATGTCCGCGACGCCGCGGGATGAGCCGCCGGTTTGGACGTTGACGTGTACGCCGGGATGAAGCGTTTCAAACCGTTTGCCGATCTCGGCGGCGAGTGGCGCGACGGTGCTCGACCCGGTGAGGACGAGGTCGGTCTGCTTGTCACCCTGCTTGGAGCACGACGACAGGGACACGATTGCGATCAGCGGCACGAGGGCGATTCGCAAGTACGATGTTTTCATTAGCGTTCTTTCGCTTTCCGGCAGCTACTTGAACGATAGCAAGCAGCAGCCAAGGTTGATGGCCGACCCGGAGCCCGACGTTACGACTCCGGGTGCGAGTGAATAGCGCACGGATTTTCCGTCCCGCTCGGTGATGACGAGGCCTGCCTCGCGCAGAACCTTGAGATGGTGGGAGAGCAGGGTTTGTTCGATCCTCAGCCGAGCGTTGATCTCTCCGACGCACTGCGGCTGTTGCATGAGCTGGCGGAGCACGCCGAGACGGGTATCGTCGGCCAGCACCTTGAGTAAGGAAGCGCACGAGGTCTTGGATTCGTTGTTTCGAGTCATGGGCATATACTATCTGAACAGCGATGAGTTGAAAGTTATTTCAACTGAATCA
>CAYQFV010000065.1:2029-21164 GCA_964416845.1 uncultured Phycisphaeraceae bacterium
CATGGGCATATACTATCTGAACAGCGATGAGTTGAAAGTTATTTCAACTGAATCAAAATTCATTCAATCGGGCATGGGATGGCGGGCGTGCTCTCGCCCGCGACGGGCGCGATGGTCTTTGCCGGCTCGTGCAGGCCTGGGTGGATAGGGAACTATGGGTTGAGACGACGGCCGCGGATGTAGGTTGCGATGGGTTGATGGTCGCAGGCGAGCAGATTGTCCAGCGCATCGGACGAGCCCGACGGGTCCAACGGCACGACGGTCAGATCCGCGGATTTGCCGGGCGACAACGTGCCTATGACATCCGACAATCCCAACGCGATCGCGCCACGCAGCGTGCCCATCGCGATCAGTGTGGCTGGTTCGACGTCGCATCGCATTCGACCGACGAACCGCACCTCGTCGAGCACGGAAAGTGACGGATTCGACGCGAGACTATCCGTCCCGAAACAAACGTTGACGCCGGCATTGAGCATCGTGTCGAACCGGTGCGGCTGATGTCCGAACGCGGCATGCGTGCGCGGGCAATAGACGACATGGGCCCCCGTACGGACGAACAGGTTGATGTCCCCATCGTCAACGTAGTTGCAATGGGCCAACACGGTTCGCGAACCGAGCGCGCCGCACGCATGGGCCAACGCAACCGGTGACAGGTGCGAGCAGGGCGTTTGTCCGTCCCAAAGCCGCAAGCGTTCCAGGAATGTTCGGAACGGACCGGCTGCGTCGCGCGTGAATTGTGATTCGGCTTCCGTTTCAGCCAGATGCATGCACAGCGGCAGGCGCAAACGCGTGGCTGCATCCGCACACGCGCGAATGCCGTCCGGCTCGACCGTATACGGAGAGTGGGGCGAGACGCCGACCGACACATAGCCCGACGCGTGCGCGTCGCCAAGGGCCGACTCCAATCGATCTCGCAGTTGCCCCCTGGTCGCGCCCATCGCGATCACTTCACCGAACGACACGACCCGCAGGGGACCACGCGTCAACTCGGCGCGCGTCAGCCGCGGATCGGTTGTGATGTCTCCCAGCGTCGTCACGCCAGCCGATAGGGACAGATGCACGCCATCGCGAACTGATCCAGCCATATCAGCCGATAGGTCGATGCTGCGCCTGCGAGCGTCAATCAGCCGATCCAACCATGCGATGAAATCCAACGAGTCGGTCGCGAGCGCCGAACAGTACCCGAGTTCCAGATGGGTGTGAGCGTTAACGAACCCGGGCAGAATCACTGCGTCGCCAAAATCGATCGTCGGCGATCCGTCCACCGACTTCGCTGACCCGACCTCGGCGATGCGGTCTCCGGCGATCCGGACCGCCCCATTCTTGATGATAGGCCCGTCGACCGGCACGACGTGTTTGGCGCGAATCAGCATGCCGCAAGACCGCCGCCGGTTTGGATGTCCGCAGCAGGGGCGAGAAACTCCACCGATTCACCGTCCGGTTCGAACCCGCAGCTACGGAGAAACGTGACCGTCGAGGAATCTGACGCATCGACGGCTGTGCAAGTTGTTCGCATGAGCAGCCGCTTGGAGAGCTTCAGGACGTGATCCATCAACGCCGTTCCGACCCGCCGCCGCCGGAACGACTCGCGAACGTAAAGACCCGACACCCGCCCGATATCGCCGATCTGAAACAGCCCGCAGCACCCGGCTGGTTCCCCATCTGCCAGCGCGACGAACTCGTCCAGCCGAGCATCGTTCAATCGATCCACTGACGCGTCCACGAGCGCTTCACGTAGCGATTCAGCCGCGCCGCCATGCTCGTCTTCACGGATTAGCCGCAGCGCTTTGCGCATCGCCCGCGACGGTAAGACGCGGATGCCATCGGGCGTTGAAGCATTGGGCTGCGATCGCGCCACGAGCACGCTGACGCTTCGCCGGACGAACCCTTTGCCGAGAAGGAAGGGCTCCATCGCTTCGACAGACGCGCCGGCTGCGGGGGCCCACAGACCACACGTCGCGCCGCGCTCTGCGAAGTATGACGTCACCGCGTCAAACGCTTCAGGCAGTCGCCGCGCGTCGTCGATGACGACCTCGCGAAACTGGTTCGCACACACCAGCCTCGGATACGCGTCGCTGACGAAGGCCACACCCCAGTCCAGCGACTCTCCCGCGCTCAATTGCGCGACGTAGGCCTGATTGGCCCGCAGCAGCGAAGACAGCGTGGGTGTCACGGGCATGTCACGTTCTTTCGCTTGCCCCGTTATCATCGTATGGGCTTCGTTCATGGTGAACGGTCACGCGCTGATACGAGTCCGCAGCGGCGAGCACATCCGCCTCGCCGAACCAACGCCCCGAAAGCTGCAAGCCGATCGGCAAGCCATCCTCGTCGAACCCGCACGGCACGCTGATGGCTGGTATTCCCGCCAGGTTCGCTGAGACGGTGTAGACGTCGGCGAGGTACATTGCCAGCGGATCGTCCGTCTTTTCGCCAATGCCAAACGCCGTGGTCGGCGTCACCGGCGAGGCGATCACATCCACGTGCTCAAATACGTCCGCGAAGTCTCGCTTGATGAGTGTGCGCACCTTGAGTGCTTTCTGATAGTACGCGTCGTAGTAGCCGCTCGAAAGAACGAACGCTCCCAGCATGATGCGTCGCTTCACCTCGTCCCCGAATCCCTCGCTGCGACTGCGAGAGTACATTTCGATGAGGTCGCCCGTCGCGTCGGTCCGATGGCCGTAGTGCACGCCATCGTATCGTGCGAGGTTGCTCGACGCTTCAGCCGTGGCGATGACGTAGTAGCTCGCGATCGCATACGAGAGGTGTGGCAGGTCTACGGCGACGATCTCCGCTCCCTGCTCACGCAGAACATCAATCGCAGACTCCACCGCGTCACGCACCGGCGCAGCCAGTCCGTCGGCGAAAAACTCGCGACAGACGCCGATCTTCAACCGCGTGTCGTCTTTCCCGAGCGCGGATGCGTAATCGGGCACGGGATCTTTCGCACACGTCGTGTCGCGTGGGTCGTGCCCGGCGATGGCTGACAGAAGCGTCGCTACGTCGCGAACGTCGCGGGCGATCGGACCGATCTGGTCCAGACTGCTGCCGTACGCAACCAATCCGTATCGCGACACGCGTCCGTAGGTAGGCTTGAGACCCACCACGCCCGTGAAGGCGGCGGGTTGCCGCACCGATCCGCCGGTATCGCTGCCCAAGGCTGCGGGGACCATTCGAGCAGCCACCGCCGCAGCCGATCCGCCCGACGATCCGCCCGCCACCCGATCCCGGTTCCAGGGATTGCGCGTGGTCAACAGGCTGCTGTTTTCCGTGCTGCTCCCCATTGCGAACTCGTCGAGGTTGGTCTTGGCCACGATGATAGCGCCGGATGCCTCGAGCCGTTCGACCACGTGGGCATCGTAGGGCGACGTGTAATTCGCCAACATCTTCGACGCGCAGGTTGTTCGCCCCACGCGGGTGCAGATGTTGTCCTTAATCGCGATCGGAACGCCAGCCAGCATCCCCGCATCGCCCCCGGCGGCGATCGTCGCATCGACTTTGTCTGCCCGCTCGAGCGACCGCTCAGCTTCAACGCTGAGCATCGCCCCGATATCGCCATCGTGACGTTGGATCGCGTCCAAACTTGCTGACACCGCATCGCGCGCGGAGATTTCTCCGCAGCGAACGGCCGCCGCCGTCTGCGAAACCGTCAAGTTAGTGATCGTCATGGTGCAAGAACCATCGGCGAGTGCAGGCCTAGAAAGACCGCCAAGACGCTCCCGACCCGTCGGGGTTACGCGCCCGAGCCGGTGTCGATGACCTTGGGAACGCGGAAGCTGTCGGCTTGGCGCTGGGGAGCGTTGGCAAGCGCCGCATCGATCGACAATGAGTCGCGAACGTCGTCCTCGCGAAACACATTTTCGATCGACGTTGCGGAACGCGTCATCGGCACGCCCGTCGTATCCACCGAGGCGAGCTGATCGAAATAGCCCACGATCGCGGCCATCGCGTCGGCCATCCGCGCAATCTGGGAGTCATCCATCGTCAAACGCGAAAGGTGGGCAACGTGGCGGACAAGCTTTTCGTCGATTGCAGAGGGCATGCCACATCCCCCAAGAAAAAGAGGCCTCCAAAAAGGCCTCGAACAATCCGCACAGTCACTCTCTTGGCGGTTTAAGAAGACCTACTCGGTCGACACCGCCACGGCGGCGTCGGTGTCCGGCTTCCAATCTCGCTTGGGCGGTTTGACCACCAACCCCATGCGGATCGCCTTGGCTGACACCTTGATGCGGCATACCTTGCCGTCGACCAGGGCGCGCACCCGCTGAATGTTAGGCCGGAACTTCCGCTTGGTGACACCGGTCACTTTCTTACCGATTCCGCCCAGGTACTTGGCCTTACCTCGGCGCGAAATCGTGTTGCCGGACCGGGTCTTCTTACCTGTAAAATAACACACACGCGGCATGTCGAACTCCTCGCCGTTCGCTTGATATCACCCAAAACAGTCGGCACGCCCCGCGTACCGCCGCGCGATCATAACAACTCGACTGCCCGATTCAACCCCGACACGCCGGGAAGGCGGCCCGAGGCGTTAACTTTCAGAAGTCGCTTGGCTCAAAAGCCGTTGGTCGGTCGCTTTCGCTCCGTCTCAAAGATCGACTGCGTTTTGACGATCGTTCGCTCCGCCGGGAACATGTGGAACGCGTGCACGTGAAACTCGCACTCGCGGGCTTCGAAATCGACGAACGTGAATGGCTTCAGTCCCTCATAATCCCAGTCGTCAAACGCCCAGTACATTCCACGGCGCTCGCCGTCGCGAGCAAGGTCGCGATGCGTCGCCGGAAACAGATTCGGCGTCATCCGCTCAACCTGCGTCGAGAGGATGTACCGCAGCCCCCCGGGGAAAGCCTGGGAATAGTCGCGTTCGCCACGGAATCGAAAGGAATTCGCCAGACCTGCCCGTGGCAGCAACTCGCTCGGTTCAGCCACAAGCTCGGTCAAGCATTGATCTCTAAAGTGTACTGTCACCACATGGGCCAACCCAACGATCCAAACCTCGGCATGGTAGAGGCGCTGCTCGACGCGCTTGGACTGATAAACGTGGAACAGCTCCGGATGCAGCGGACGCTGGAAAAGTGAAAAATGAAGTTCATCGGCACATTGTTGGGTCTGACCAAGCTCCACAGACATCTACATACTCCTGCCACGAAAATCGAAAAACCGGCACCATCCTTAACGGGCCGCATTGTAAGCGCGAGTGGGCGTCAAAGCTACGAAATTCGCAAGCCAACCAGCATCTTATGGCGCACGAATCAAATAGAAACCACATAAGTTATGTAGTCCCAGTCTGTTACATTACACAATGGCATCCGTCAAACGTTGTATTTTCTTCGGACTCGCCTCAAGAAGCGCGTTTTGCGCGGCGCTCCATCCGAGAAACTCACAGCTTGGCGACAAAAACCGCGCGGCTGGCGGGATCGCGGCTGGACCCATTGGCGAACGGATTGCAAGAGCCGTCGGACGCGGTATAATGTGCCGCAATGTTCCACCCTTTCCGAAGTCAACCCATCTCGATAACCGCTCGGCGATTTCGCAAGCGGCGTTCAAGTGACGCATTGTTTGTGGTATTTTTGCTGCTACTTGGATGCTCGGCATCTTATCAGGGAGCACCGCCGGACGACGGCAAGAATGGGACTGACGCGACAGACCGTGCGTTGTCCTCGTCGGTCTCAAAGGACTCGGATGACGCCGGCGCGCAGCGCTCGACGAATCAGGACGGTGATGGTCGGAACCACCTTCCTGATGAGACGACGTTCGAGTCTCGTTTGGTGGATCTTTGGAATCGTGGCGAGCGGGAGCGATCGGACGAACAACCGCACACCTCAGGCGGCTTGACGAGGAGGCCTTCGATCGGATGCCGAGGCCTGCCCGTGGTGGTTGGGTGCCTCACGTCGTCATCCCTGGTGCGAGGCCACAATCGACGTTTCAGAACCAGCCACCGCCCGCACGCACCCCCTGCCCGCACTATTGCGTAGACTTCCCGATCAGATTCTCCCGAAGGTTTAGAATCATCGTTCCTATGGCGCCGTTCGGCTGAACGGGCGGCGGTGCGTCGTGAGGTACCGTAATCTCGACAGATTCCCGCCGTGGCGGACGCCCGGCGGAGAACCACAACAACAATATTATCCGTGGACAACCTCCGCGGTGAGGAGCCTGCAATGAACCAGAATCGAAGAACGCTCAAGTGGGCGGTCGTGATCGTTCCGATCGTGGCGGCGGCGCTTGCGATTTATCCGCCGGATCGAAAGCTCAAGGCGGGGATTGACTTGGCTGGTGGATCCAGCCTTCTTTTCGAAATCGACACATCGGGTCTCGAACCCCGCGACAAGGTCGGCCTTGCCGAGCGGGTCATGAACATTCTCAAGCGTCGCGTTGATCCCAACGGCCAATTGAATCTGGTCTGGCGACCGATCGGTAACAATCGATTGGAGATTCAGATGCCCCGGCCTCCGAAGGTCGCCTTGAAGCGGCGCGAGGCTTGGGAGAAGGCGCGTGCGGTCTTAATCGGGCTGAATGTGTCGCGGATGGAACTGGAATCCATGCTGCACAGCAACGGTTCAGAGCGCGACACGGCGAAAAAAAAGCTCGCGCACGGGATGCCTGATCGGGCGGCGGCGTTGGATTCTCTGGTCGAAGCGTACGAGGCGTACCGCGGGAGTCCGGCGGATCCTGCCGCCGCGCGTGCCAGCTACGAGCAAGCCCTCGAGAAAGTTCTCGCGACCAGTATCGACATTGGAAAGCTGACCGACGTCCTCGCGCTCGGCAATGATAAGGAACGGGATGACGAGTTGGCCAAGATTCGCGCGAAGCACAGTTCACCGCAGTATGGTGCGGCGTTGGAGGTCGCGACCGCAGCGTATGACGAGTGGTCGAAAGACAAGGGCGTTCTGGAGGATCCGTCGGACTTGAAAAGGCGTATCCGCGGGGCGGGCGTTCTGGAGTTCGTCATTCTGGCCGAACGGGACCCGGGCACGCCCACGATGACCGCCAACAAAGACGCGACGTTGCAGCAGGAGATCGCCAAGTACACCGAGCAGCTACAACAGAAGGGCCCTCGCCGCAGAGGAAACGAAGCCTATCGCTGGGTCGAGATCGGCGACGTGCTCAGTTTCACCAATCGGCCGAATCTTGAGGCGGTTGAAGCGTTCAAGGCTGACCCGGGTTCGGGCATCATCATCGATAAGTATGCCGGCCGGTGGTACGTGCTGGCGCACGCGGGTCGGAAGTTCGGGCTGCTTCGTGACAGCGCTCAACGCTGGAAGCTGGTCAGCGCGTTTCGGGGTGTGGACTCTAGAAGTGGAGGCCCGGCGGTTAACTTCGTCCTCGATGCTCGTGGGGGCAGGCAGTTTGCGGAGATGACGTTCGAGAACAAGAACCGCCCGATGGCTATTCTGCTCGACAACGTCGCCCAAACTTACGCGACGATTGTCAGTACCATTCGCGAGAGCGGGCAGATCAGTGGGCGATCGTTCACGGGTGACAAGGTCAATGAACTCGTCGCGACTTTGCGAGCAGGCTCGCTGCCGGCGCGTCTGATCGAGACGCCGCTCATGGAAAACACCGTCGGTCCAAGTCTGGGAGAATACAACCGGGACCGCGGCATGAAGGCTGCGATCATCGGGGGCGCGGCGGTCGCAGTTTTCATCCTGGTCTACTACTTCACGGCGGGTGTGGTGGCCAACATCGCGTTGGCGCTGAACCTTCTTTTCGTCCTTGCGATTATGGCGGCGACCCAGGCGACGTTCACGCTGCCTGGCATCGCCGGGCTGATTTTGACGGTCGGTATGGCCGTCGACGCCAACGTGCTGATTTTTGAACGCATTCGGGAGGAGCGAGACCGAGGTGTCGGTCTGAAGAAGGCGCTGCGTATCGGCTACGAGCGGGCGTTCTCGACCATCGTCGACGCCAACCTCACGACTTTGATTACGTGCGTGGTTCTGGGCTACGTCGGCACAGAGGAGGTCAAGGGGTTTGCGATGGTGCTCGGGTTCGGCATCGTCACGAGCATGTTCACCGCGTTGTTCGTCACGCGGTTGATCTTCGAGACGCTGATCGACATGAAGCTGATCAAGTCGCTTCCGATGCTGCGTTTCTTCACGCGTCCCAAGATCGACTGGCTGGGACTGCGTCGGCAGTTCTGGCCGATCTCGATGGTGGCGGTGGTTGCCGCGTTGGCGATGACCGTGTTTGTCAGCACGACGAACAAGGACGCTCTTTACGACATCGAATTCCTGGGCGGAACGAGTGTTCAAATCGAGCTCAAGCCCGGCGAGAAGGTCAGCGACGAACAAGTTCGCGAATTGGTCACCAGTCGCACGGGCGAGTCCGAATCTGCGGTCGAGTGGCTTGACAAAGCCGCGGATTTGCTGGGCAACGCAAAGATAGCGCGCGGTGAGACGACGACCACGTTCACGATTTCCGCGGCTGGGTTGCCGGCGAAACAACTGGAGGCGTTGGTGCGCCGTCCGCTTGAACCGTTGGTTGAGCGCGGCGGCTTCACGAGTGCGGGCGAGAAGCTGGTGGTCGAGTCGAAGCTGAATGATGACGGGACGGCGATGCTCAACGTCGAAACCGTTCGCAATCAGGTTGCGCTCGCCCAGCAGCAAGCGCACAGCGCAGCGCAGAACTTGGCGAATGCCAGAATCCAAACCGTTCAAGCGCTTGATGCCAAGAAGGATTCGCCGATGGCGTTCGAGGTCATCACGGTGGAAACCAACAAGGAGTTGGTCAAGACGGCGCTTCTGGCGGCGTTGAGCCCAGCGGCAAGCAGATCCGGTCGACACATCCCGAAGCTCAATGTCGAGCGGGCGGTCAGTTTCTCGGTGGTGAAGGACGACAAACTCGCACCGGAAGGGTTTTGGCCGATACAGGAGGAGGATGAGTACCTCTCTGATGTGCTCGGTCGCGACGCCGGTCAGTACGACATTCGCTCGTTCAAGGGCGGAGTCGCGATCGTGTTCGATCATCTCGTCCCGCCGTTGTCTAAGACAGAATTCGAAAAGAGGGTTCGCGAGATTCGCCTCCAGCCGGAGTTTTCGCAATTCGAAGTGCGGCCGTTCGTGGCGATCGGTTTGAATTCAGCGGGCGCGGACGATGGTGAGAAGGTGTACTCGAAGATCGCGTACGTGGTCGTCGATGAGAACTTGCCCTATTACGACGATCCGACCGGCGTTTGGGAGGATCGCGTTGCCAAGCTGGAAATGCAGCAAGTGCGCGAAGCGCTTGCGACGGAAAAATCGTTCCGGAAAGTGAGTCAATTCGCCGCACAGGTCGCGACTCAGACGCAACAGCAGGCCATGATCGCCATCGTGCTCTCGCTGGCGGCGATTGTCGCGTACATCTGGATACGTTTTGGACAGATGCAATTTGGACTGGCGGCCATCGTCGCGTTGGTTCACGACGTCAGCATTACGCTGGGATTGGTGGCGATTTCTCACTACATCTACGCTACGGCCATCGGTCGTGTGTTCGCGCTGAGCGATTTCAAGATCGATCTACCGATGATCGCGGCGCTTCTGACCATCATCGGATATAGCCTGAACGACACGATCGTCGTGTTCGACCGCATTCGCGAGAACCGCGGCAAGCTCAAGTCTCTGACGCCGGCGATCATCAACAACAGCATCAATCAATGTCTTTCCCGGACGATGCTCACAAGCGTGACAACGTTCCTCGCGGTGATCATCATGTACATGTTCGGTGGCCCGGGCATTCACGGATTCAGTTTCGCCCTGATGGTTGGTGTTGTGGTCGGTACGTACAGCTCGATCGCCATCGCCGCGCCGCTAATATACAGGCCGAGAGTGCTTCACATCGTCGTGTATGTCCTGGTCGCGGCGGGCCTGTTCGGCGGGTTCTGCGTCATCGTTGGAGACACGGGATCAAGCAACACGCTCGACGGTGTTGCCGGCGCATTAATCGGTTTGGCGTTGATCTGGGCGATCGTGCTCGAGACGCGATCAAGTCGGCGGAGCGCTTCGCTCGCGGGAGCACCTGCGTGATCGAGTGAGACTCGTCGCTTGGAACCACGTCGAGCATTGCTCGGGCGACGAGCGGTTTTCCGTAGTATCACCAATCGAGGTCGACGCATTGACCGATGGGCAGCATTCATCGTGATGTGCGTCGGCCTCGGTATTTTCGACTGCTTCGATCGAATCAGAAATCGACTTTTGGCTTCGCCGTTTTCTTGACCACCGCCGGACCGACCGGTACGATCGCGATGCGACGCAGGTTCGGCAAGCAAGCGCGAGGAAGTTGAGAATCCCCGTCGCCGCGCCCACCACGTCGTTTGCGGTGTCGACGGAAACAGATGTTCGAGGAGGCGGTCAATGCGCACGGATGTGAAGCTCGGCCTGATCGGATCGTTCGTCGTCGTCTTGGTTGCGGGATGGTACTTCACTGGTCGAGAGAATCCCAAAGCCGCCATTCCATTGGGTGGTTCCGACTTAGTGACTTCGGTTGAAGGTTCCGATTCGGCGCGTCGCGCTTCGAGTTCATCGCCAACGATGCTGACCGGCGTTGATTCTGTCGAAAAGTCTCAAGAATCCGACGTCGAGCAAAAACCTGAAACCACGACGGTCGCCAGCGCTGCCCCACGGCCGTCCGAACGTGACTCCCCGCTTGAAGATCTCTTCAATGATCGTCGCAGCGACCGAGATGGATCTGGTTCGGATCCATTTGCGGAACCGGAAGACGAATCGCCGTTGATCATCGATGCTGAGCAAACCACTCAACACGTTGCGGATACAGCGCCAGTTCCCTCGCCGAGAACCGACACCGCCGCCGCCGAACCGATCCGCACCAATGGTGATCGACCATCGCGTGGTGAAACGGAGTTAACCCGTCGATTCGAAACGCACACGGTGCGGCCTGGTGATACGTTTGCTTCGTTGGCGCGACAGTACTTCGGCGACGTGCGTTTCGCCCAGACGATCCAAGATGCTAATCCGCAGGTCCGCGACCCTGCCGCGATGGCCGTCGGAACGGTGGTCGTCATTCCGGACATCGCCGAGCCGTCGGACATCCCGACCGCCACCACCCCGAAACCAACTCCCGCGGGGGACTCCAAACATTCTGACCACGCCTACACGGTTCGCGAGGGCGACACACTGTACGCCATCGCACTGAACCGACTGGGCTCGGGCAGTCGTTGGGCAGAACTTTATCAGCTCAACAAGGCGGCTATCGGCGGCGACCCCGGCGCGCTCAAGGTCGGTCTCAAGCTTGTGCTGCCGACCCGTTAGTGGCTGTAGACCTCGTCACAGGGTCGATGGGCAGGGCAGGTCGCGTCGGCGACAGCCGGGGCGGAAGCGCGACGGTGTCTGAACGATCCGATCCCAACATATCCGCACGCAGATCCGAGTCGGCATTCTTCGTCGGGCCATCCGGGTGGAGCTATCCGGATTGGCGGGGCATTGTCTATCCGAAAAGACAGGGGCGTTCATTCGACGCGTTGACCTGGATCAGCGAGCACTTCAACGCGGTGGAGGTCAACGCGAGCTTCTACCGTTTCTTCCCGCCATCCACGACCGAGAAATGGGTTCGCCGGGTTGGCGAACAGCCGTCGTTTCGATTCGCGGTCAAGCTGCATCAGTCGCTGACGCACGATCGCAGCGGTGACATCTCGGGCGTGGTGAGGGCGTTCAATGAGCAAATCGCTCCGCTCGAAGCTGCGTCGCGCCTCGGGTGCGTTCTTGCCCAATTCCCATGGTCCTTCAAGTGCGCCCCGAACGCCCTGGACTGGGTACATCGACTCGCGGATCAGTTCGCGCATATGCCGCTTGTGGCTGAGTTTCGCCACGACTCATGGCTGTCCGATGAGGCCATCCAACGATTGACCGAGTGGGGAGTGGGGTTCTGCAATATCGACCAGCCGGCGCTGGCTCGCTGTCTCGGACCCACTGCGCTGTCAACCGGCGATGTGAGTTACGTTCGATTTCACGGTCGGCGGGAGGATACGTGGTTTTCGAACGACGTCGCGCGTCACGAGCGGTACAACTATCTGTATACGGACGATCAACTGCGCGGGTGGGTGCCGCGCATTCGTTCGCTCGCCGAGTCCGCCCGCGAGGTTTACGTGTTCACCAACAATCACTTTCAAGGCAAAGCGCCCGCCAACGCGTTGCAACTGCGGGCGCTGTTGGAAGATCGTCGGGTGGCTGTCCCGACGACCATGCTTGACCATTTTCCGACGCTCAAGACGATCGCCTTACCACCAGACGGGTCTTTGCCACACACTCTTTTCTGATCGCCCGCCGGTTCAACGTCCGAATCGCGGTCCTATGTGCGGCGACTGGCCAATATGGGCGCGCTTGCCATAGGTGTCGCGAAGCGGCCGAATAACTGACGAATCTCCGCTTGAAGTCGTCCGATTCGGTTCATATCATCGGACGTACGGGGTCATTCGCAACACGACGACGGGTATTTGCGGACGCGGGCGACGTTGAGTCACGAGCGTCTTTAGGACGTGCTTCGCCGCCCACGCCGCCGTCTGACGATCATCATTCGCCCGAGTGAACAGTCGCACATCGCGTGCCGATAGTGGAAACAACATGCCCGCTGCGCGTTGCCGACGATGAGCAGCGGCGGTGTTCCGTACGATCGCCGCACCGCAGGTTTGGGGCATGGTTTGTCGGTGTCAGGCTTGGGCACTCAAGATGGCCAAACGAAAAAGCGTTCTGACAACCGGACAAGTTGCCAAGATCTGCAACGTTGCGCCGCGGACGGTCTCGAAGTGGTTCGACACCGGCCAACTGCAAGGCTACCGAATTCCCGGTAGCAAAGACCGCCGCATACCCCTTGCCGACCTGATCGGGTTCATGAGGTCACACGGCATTCCGCTCAATGGGCTGGAATCGGAAAAGCTGCAAGTTCTCGTGCTGGACAACGACCTCGTTGACAGCGGCTTGCTGACCGATGCGGTCGGTCCCGATGAGCCGTTCGAGATCAGCGGCGTTCGCAGCGCGTTTGAAGCGGGCGTCGCGGTCCAGAATCTCAAACCCGCGGTACTGGTCGTTGACGTGTCACAACCCGACGTGCACGCCGAGCAGTTGTGCAAAGACCTGCGGACCAGCGAAGCGCTTCAAGGACTCAAGCTTGTGGCTGTTAGCGGCAACCTGACCGAAGGCCAAGGTCAATCGCTTCTTCAGGCAGGCTTCCACGCATATCTCAAGAAACCGTTCGATGTGCGACAACTCCTCGACGCGATCGCCAGCGTCGTCGATGCGTAGCGTACGACACGCGATATCGCTTGTACCAAAACCAGCCACTCCCGTCCTTGCACGCGGCGCCATCACTGCAATCTGAGGCTTCCGGCTGAAGGTGGCAGCGACGTTGCCCGGGGGACGTTACAATTCTCGACCCATTCTCTACTTGCCGACCGCACCGACGCGGGGTATGAGTTGAGCGGCGTTGGGTTGCCGCGGCGTACGTGTGGGTTCACGCGTCGTGACATCCAACGGGAACGGCATCAGGGAGATTCTTCATGGCGGATGCGGACTTGAAGCTGGATGGACTGATGGAACCCCTGCGCGACCCGATGCGCGAATACTGCGATCTGGTCACGCGGCTCGGTGGTGACAAGGTTGCCTCGGTCACGGTGTACGGAGCGGCTGTCTCGGGCGCGTTTGACGCGACGCGTCACAACGTCCACAGCGTGCTGGTGCTCGACGGAGTCGATCTGGACTTTCTTCGCGTGCTGTCGGAGCACGGCGCTAAGCTGGGCAAACACCGCATCGCCGCGCCGCTCATCATGACGGCGGCGTACATCGACGGCTCGCTCGACACGTTCCCACTGGAGTTGATCGAGATTCAACAAATGCACCTGACGGTGTTGGGAGACGATCCGTTTGCGACACTGACGTTTGAAGACGCCCACGTGAGGCTTCAGTGCGAGCGCGAGCTTAAGACGGTGCTGATCGGGATGCGACGGGGATTGTTGGTGGCGGCTGGTCGCGACAAGTTCCTCGAAGCGATGGGGATCGATGCGGCGGAAGGGTTGGTTCGTACGTTGCGGGGCATGCTGTGGCTGAAGGGCAAGAAGGAAAGCAAGCCTTCCGCCGAAGTCGTGTCCGCGGTTGAAGAGTTGACCGATTTGACGCTGGACGGCGTGCGTACTGCGCTCGATCCCGCCGGACCGCACGGCTGGGGTGAGTTTCAGAAATTGTATCGAAACGTCGAAGCGTTGGCGGAGGTCGCTAATGCATGGTAGGCGCGTGAGATGGGTTTCGGCGGTGGGGCTTGTGTTGGTTGCAGCCGCTTCGCTTCGCGCGGAGTTGACCGTGTCCGACCCAGGGACATACGTGGTGGATCGCGCGGGTGTGATGAAGGGGCTTCGCGAACGTCGCATCGAGGAGACGCTCAAGGAGTTGGAGGAAAAAACGGGCGTGCAGCTCAAGGTGCTGACCGTGCAGTCGACTGAGGGTGAAGACGTGTTCGGGTTCACCCAACGACACGCGGAGCTGTGGGCGCTGGGGCAAAAGGGCAAGGACAACGGTGTGTTGATCGTGGTGGCGATCAACGAGCGCAAGGTACGAATCCATACGGGCTATGATTTGGAATCGGTCTTGCCCGATGCGTGGTGTTCTGAGGCTGCCCGCAAGATTGCCGTGCCGTTCTTCAAGAAAGGCGACTACAGCGAGGGGATCACGCGGTTGACGGTGTCG
Source organism: uncultured Phycisphaeraceae bacterium (assembly GCA_964416845.1). Classification (GTDB taxonomy): domain Bacteria; phylum Planctomycetota; class Phycisphaerae; order UBA1845; family UBA1845; genus CAYQFV01. The sequence continues at coordinate 16,690 of CAYQFV010000065.1, forward strand.
ACCGCCAATGAGATCGCGCTGGCGTCGGGGGTTACGCTGACGGGGACGCCGAAGGAGTGGCGATTGCGACGTGGGCGTGGCGGGCGAACGGCATTGTGTGGTGGCGGGCTGATCCCTCTGATTGTGATGATGGTGATCTTTTCGTCGATTTCGCGACGCCGACGATACCATGGTTACTGGGGCGGCGGTGGATTGTTGCAGGGGATGCTGTTGGGCAGCATGATGGGGAGCATGATGGGCGGCCATCGGTCCCATTGGGGCGGTGGGTTTGGTGGTGGTGGTGGTTTTGGCGGCGGCGGATTCGGAGGCGGTTCGTTTGGCGGGGGTGGTTCGTTCGGAGGAGGTGGCGGCGGTGCGAGTTGGTAATGCCTGTCCTTCATGCGGCACGATGAACGCGAGCGGTGCGCGATTCTGCGGATCGTGCGGGCAAACGCTGGCCAAGGTGCGAGGTGGTTCGATGGGAACTGTGACGAAAGTCTTGCTGATCGTCGGGTTGGTCTTGGTGGGCGGCGGTGCGCTGATCGGCGGCTGTGTGTACAGCGGTTACAACGGGGCCATCGCAGCCGAAGAAAACGTGAAGGCGAAGTGGGCGCAAGTTGAGAATCAGCTGCAACGACGATTCGACCTGATCGCGAATCTGGTCGAGACGGTCAAGGGAGTCGCCGGTCACGAAGACAAGGTGTTTCTGGGGATCGCTGAAGCGCGCAAATCGTACTTCAAGGCGAACTCGGTCAAAGAAAAAGTCCGGGCGAATGGCGGTTTCGAAGCAGCGTTATCGCGATTGTTGGTGTTGAAAGAGTCGTATCCGGAATTGAAATCGAACTCGTCGTTCCTGAATCTGCAAGCCCAATTGGAAGGGACGGAGAATCGCCTTTCGACGGAGCGGAAGCGTTACAACGAGGCCGTCCAAGCGTTGAATACGCTGTGTCGCAAATTCCCAGGGCAATTCTATTGCAGTCTCGCCCATGTCGAAAAAGCGGAGTTCTTCAAGATCGACGAGCAAGCTCGGACTGTCCCGAAGGTGGACTTCTCTGAACCATCCGGTAAGAGCGAATGACCTGCGATCCACGAGTGGCAACGGAAGCTGGACATCCGTTGCGGGCCAAAAACATTGTCGAATTGCCGGTCGGGACATGACAACCGGGCGACGATCCGGTAGAAGCCATCGTACCCCGCGTGATCGGGGCTTGGGATGGCAGGCTCGCGGCTGTCGCGCGGCGATGCGGAATTGATGGAGGTATTGGTGATGGTACCGGTGTTGGCTCAGTTGTTTCCTGATATTGGCGGGTTCCTGCTTGGCCCGCAGTTCTTGTCCTTGGTGGCTGACCTCGTGTCGGCGTTCTTGATCAGCGTGGTGTCGACGTTTCTGGGCGGGTTTTTCGCAGGAATGTAACTGTTTCCAGGACCATACCTTGCGTGTTTCCTAGTCGACGCAAGGTCAGGCACGCGTGCTTGAGTTGCAAGCTTGGTCGGACACCGAGGTAGTTTTTGTCCGGAGCGTTGCTTGGCGGGTCCGCTTGCGGGTGGTGCCGCGGTGGCGGTGCAAAAAGAGACGATTCTTGACCGTCCCAGCCGATGTGATATAGATAGAGGTGTATTGACGTGGCGGGCGCCCCGATTCGAGCGCGCGAGTTCGTTCGTAGACTGGTAGACTGTAAGTTCGGCGGTTCAAAGTTCATGACGCGCACAGCCAGTTAGCTAGTGGACGGTAGACGATCTCACGATCGGTCCGGCAGGCTGAGCGCGCGAGGCTTTGCGCCGTTTCGTCGTTTTACGCCAGCCCGCGAACGCACTGTTTTGGAGAACAGACCTGAACGTTACGCTGCCTGACGGCACTAAGATTGACGTGGAGCAAGGTGCAACAACGCTCGACGTTGCAGCGAAGATCGGCCCCGGGCTCGCCAGGGCTGCCGTGGCTGGTGTTTGCTCGACCGATGGGAATGGCGAAACGGTCGTCGACCTCAATCGCCCCCTTCCGGGGGATTGCTCGCTCCGCATCCTGACCCGAACCGACGACGATCCCGAAAGCTTGAAGGTGTTGCGGCATAGCACTGCGCACGTCATGGCTGAGGCGATCTGCAAGGTTTTTCCGAAGGCCAAGCTGGTCTACGGCCCGCCGGTCGAGGACGGTTTTTACTACGACCTGGACTTGGACGAGCCGATCACTCCGGACGCGTTCGGTCGCATCCAAGAGGAGATGGTCCGGATCGTGAAGGAGGACCGCCCGTTCTCGCGCTACGACCTGCCACGGCAGGAGGCGATGCAGAAGCTGGCGGATGAGGACAACCCATACAAGGTTGACAATGCCAACCGGGCTGACGGCGATTCGCTGAGCTTCTACGTGACGGGCGATCGCGAGAAGGGTGATTTCGAGGACCTCTGTCGCGGCCCGCACGTGCCGTCCACGGGGGTGATCGGGGCGTTTCAAGTTCGTCGGGTGAGCGCGGCGTACTATCGCGGCGATGCCAGCGCCCAATCGTTGCAGCGGGTGTATGGGACGGCGTTCTTCAAGAAGAAATCACTCAAGGAGTACCTCGCCCGGCTGGAAGAGGCCCGCAAACGGGACCATCGGGTTTTGGGTCGCCAGTTGGAATTGTACACCACCAGCGCGGATGTAGGCCCGGGCATGATACTGTGGATGCCCAAGGGAGCGTTGGTTCGGTCGCTTCTGGAAAACTACCTGCGCGGCGAGATGATCAAGCTCGGTTACGAGCCGGTGTACACGCCCCACCTCTGCAAGGCTTCGCTGTTTGAAACGAGCGGGCACTATCCGCATTACAAGGACGGCATGTTTCCGCCGTTGGAGATGGACGGCGAGGATTATCTGCTCAAGCCGATGAACTGCCCGTTCCACATTCAGATTTACAAAGCGATTCCGCGGAGCTACCGCGACCTGCCGGTCCGCCTGGCGGAATTCGGAACGGTGTATCGATACGAGCAGAGTGGGGAGCTGGCGGGCATGGTTCGGGTACGCGGGTTCACGCAAGATGATGCCCATCTTTTCTGCACGCCCGAGCAGTTGGATGAGGAACTGCGCACGACGATCGAGTTGACCAAGAGCGTTCTGGAGACGCTTCAGTTTACGGACTACCGCGTGCGCATTGGGCTGCCTGATCCGGCGGTGGACAAATACATCGGCGACCCGGAGCTCTGGGAGCAGGCCATCGACAGTATCCGCCGCGCGATCGCGTCGGTGGGCTTGAACCACACCGAGGAGATCGGGGAAGCCGCGTTCTACGGGCCTAAGATTGATTTTGTGGTGAAGGACTGCATCGGTCGCGAATGGCAGCTTGGGACGGTGCAGGCGGATTACACCCTCCCGGAGCGATTCGGGCTTAGCTATGTCGGCGCGGACAACAGAGAGCACCGGCCGATCATGATTCACCGGGCGCCGTTCGGCAGTATGGAGCGGTTCGTGGGCATCTTGATCGAGCATTTTGCGGGCGCGTTTCCGCTGTGGCTTGCGCCGGTTCAAATCGCCGTTCTGACGATTAGCGAGAAAAGCGTCGTGTACGGTCGGGAGGTGTGTGACAAGTTGCGTTCGGTGGGCTTGCGCGTTCAATTGGACGATTCGGACGACAAGATTGGTCCGAAGAAGCATCGCATGCGTGCGAAGCACATTCCGTACATCCTGGTGGTCGGACCGCAGGAGGCGTCTTCCGGTTCGGTCAACGTCAACGATTCCGAGGGGCGGTCGCTCGGAAACTTCACGATTTCGCAATTTGCAGAGGGTTGCCTTCAGGAGATTGCAACCAAAGGGAACGATGCGCTGGCGTGTGGGGCATCGTTGGATGGATGACAACCATCGTTTCGAAAGGTAGGTGATTTCGTCATCGTCAAGACAACGAGAATCAACGAGTTCATCCGGTTGTCTCCCGTTCGGGTGATCGACCAGAATGGGGAGCAACGGGGCATCATGCCGACGGCGGAAGCGTTGGCAATCGCCCACGAGTTAGGCTTGGATCTGGTGGAGATTTCGCCCCACGAAAAGCCCCCCGTTTGCCGGATCATGGACTACGGCAAGCACAAGTACGACCAGAAACGACGGCAAAAACAGCAGCAAAGCCACGAAGCCATCCTGAAGGAGATCCGTCTTCGTCCCAAGACGGACGATCATGATCGCTCCATCAAGATGAACCGGGCGCTTACGTTTCTCAAAGCCGGACACAAGGTGCAATTCACCATGCTGTTCCGTGGGCGCGAGCGGGCGCACAAGGAAATCGCGATTCAGGCGTTTCACCACATTGCTGAGAGCCTGGAGGAAATCGCCAAGATCGAGCGGGCGGCTCGCATGGACGGACGGCGGATGACGATGGTGCTCGCACCGTTGAAACGCTAGGGCGACGCGACGTCTGACGCTTCGGGTGTTCACTGCTCCATGTCGTTGCCCGCCGACGGCGAATTGAGACGTGACCCAATGCCGGTGCGCTTCCGATCGTGGCGTCGTGCTTGGGTGGTGAGCATGTCGACGTAGG
>CAYQFV010000066.1:0-20244 GCA_964416845.1 uncultured Phycisphaeraceae bacterium
ATGGGTTCGATCAGTGTGAAGTTGAACGACTTGGCCACGGCGCGTTCGAGGGCGTCGATCTTTCGCTCGTTGCCGTCGAACAGCTCCATGAAGCTGGCCTGCGTGCCTGTCGTGCCCTTCACGCCGCGGAATCGGAGCGACGAGAGGCGATTCTCGACATCTTGCAGGTCCCGGACGAAGTCGTAACACCAGAGGGCGGCGCGTTTTCCGACGGTGGTCAGTTGGGCCGGCTGATAGTGTGTGAAGCCCAGTGTCGGACGGGCGCGGTGCTTCTTCGCGAATGAGGCGGTCGCATCGATGAGGTTGACAAGCCAGTCTCGGATCAGGGCAAGCGCGTTGCGCATGATGATGAGATCGGCGTTGTCGACGATGAAAGCGCTGGTCACGCCAAGGTGGAGTATGGGTTTGGCGGCTGGCGCTGCGTCGCCGAATGCGTGAACGTGGGCCATCACGTCGTGCCGGAGTTGTTTTTCATACCGGGCGGCAGACTTGAAGTTGATCGAATCGGCGGCCTTTTCAAGGTCGGCGATTTGACGGGCAGTGATGTTGAGTCCTTGTTGCCGCTGAGCCCGCGCGAGTGCGATCCACAGTTGCCGCCAGGTTCTGATGCGCGTGACGGCGCTGAAAAGTTCGCACATTTCGCGCGACGCGTTGCGGGCGACCAGTGGTGACTCATACACGTCGTGGGCCATGGCGGTTTCTCGTGGCGCTGTTCGCGGTCTGCTCGTTCTGTGTGCCAATGGAACCGATCGAGAGAAGTATTTTAGCGATCTGGCGACGCGTGACCAGCCGCTGACCTTGAGTCGTGCGGCGAAAGGTGCGTGATGCTTCCGGTGGGGGTTTCTTCTTGATGGCGACTCTCCGGGTGCGGCAGGCAGCAGTCGCAGCCGTCGCGGGGCGTTCGATCATTTCGGTGGCGAGGTCTCGGGCAGCATCACGTTGATCGCATTAGGAACGGATTCGACGGTGATCGGCAGCTTGCCGATGGGTTCGCCGTCGGCCCAGACTTCGATTTGCGATGACGAATCCTCCGGGGCGATTTTCACCAATCCTGATCGCAACATGCGCACTTCTGGCAGGGTTCCGTGACTGCCAGCCATCACGCGCGGGAGCAGACGCAGGACGCGGCGTTTGGCGATGCGCGTGACGAGACAAATATCGATCAGACCGTCGTGCACGTCCGCATCGGGCGCGATTGACATCGCCCCGCCGTAGCTGGGCGTGTTGGCACACGCTGCGATGAATGCCGGCCCAACGTATTCGCCGAAATCGCCCTGCAAGCGCAGGTTCGGCGTCTGGTAGCGAAACAGCGTCCGGAATGTTCCATAGACATACGCCAACGGACCGCGGAGCGGCATGCGCATCTCGTTGACGAATCGCGACACGGCTGCGTCGAATCCGATGGCAGCCACAGTACAAAAATACCGCTCTCCCGCCCGCGCGAGATCCACACGGCGCGACCGGCCGGACGTCAAGATTTCGGTGGCCAGTTGAGGGTCAGTCGGAACACCAAGCGACCGCGCGAAATCGTTACACCGACCGACCGGCATCAACCCCAGGACGGCGTGTGACTCCTCAGCCGCAGCCAGTGCGTTGACGATGTCCTGAATCGTTCCATCGCCTCCGCAGGCAACGACGCACAACGGTCGGTCGCCGGAATCTGCAGCGAGTGCGTCGGTAGTGATTCGCTGGGCGTCGCCCGGACCAGCAGTCGACACGACGCGACTGTCGCACGCAGCGGCGCGCAACAGCCTGTCGACGGCGGTGGCGACGCGCCCCCCGCGTCCCCGGCCCGCCGTTGGGTTGAATATGATCAGGAATCGACGGTCGCAACCCATCCGGCGCTCAATGTCAGTGAACTTGGCACATCACGATCGGCGGACAATGGAAATAGGTAATCTGAGCCTGCTGACCTGGCAAGCCGAGAAACTCTCGCGCTTCTTCAATCGCCCTCGGCAGCGATGTCGACGTCGCGAAACCCAACCGACGCGCTGCGTCCCCATCGTTGGGCGCTACGGCGATGATTCGACCGAGGTGATCCATCCCGTGACATCCCCAGTACCACATGTACATCGGGTGCACGCCGTGATAGGCGTACGATGTGCGATACAGATGGATGTACCGCTCGTTCTCGGCGTACTGCTTCTCGAAGCGCTTCTCGATCTCGCGCGGGTCGCGCGTTTCCGGAAGGACCTCGTTGAAGAAATCGATGTAGGACGGATGGTGCACGCGATGAAACTTGGCGTTGAGCGGGTGCAGCACGATCATCACGCCGCCCTTGCGCACCAGCGGTTTGCCGCGATAAAAGTTGAAGAAATAGCCGGCGGCCATGCACTGCACCAGGATCGGGTTCAGCACGGAATTCACGTTGTACGGGCCGATCGACGGCAAACCGACCAGAACGATATCCGCCTGACCGTCAACATCCACCAACTGCTGCTCGTGTACCGCTGCGAGGGTCTTCTCGTGGACGGGCTGCGTCATCCCGGCGTGGACACCGGTCAACCCGTACGGTGCGGGCAGACCTTGATACGCCCGTCGGCGTAGCGAAAACGGCAACATCCCCAAGCCCACGCGGGTAGCGCCCAATGACAACTTGTCCCATGCGCTCCACCGATGCTCGCGCTTCTGCAAGTAGGCCAACGCGTGCGGGAATGTGTCGCTGTTCAGGGTGGTTTCGATCGTGAACACCTTCAACTGCTTGGCGACAACTGCTCCCATCCGGTCACACGAACGATGAAAGCTGCTCGTCGAAGGGTCCATGTAACTTCGCGAGGTCATTAGCGTGTCTACATTGTGATGATGACGAACGCTCTTGTAGGTTGCCAGCCCCACGGGAACGGATTTGTGACCGCCGTCCATGGTCACTAGATTGATGTTCACGTAGACAAGAAGATCGGACTCAGCCGCCCGGCGATTGATCTCGACGACCTCGCCGTTCTCGGTATCGCCCAACACCGTCACGCCGTCAGGTGCTTCGGCGTCGTGATTGTAAAGACGATCGGGCCAATAGCGCTTGAAGATTATTGGGCCGACCATTCGTTTCAGTTCCGCGGGCGTCAGTCGACGATGCAAACATACTGCGCAAATCCATTCCACATCGGTCACGCCCGCCTCGTCGAACCGTCGCAACAGCGCTTCCATAACCACCTGGCGGATGTCCGGTCGACACATCTGCGGAAGCGGTAGCGAAATGTCGTCGAACGCGACCGTCAGCTTCATGCCACGTTTCAATTGGGCGGCCAGCGGTTCACAGCCGAGAGGATTGTCGATCGCGGATTCCACCGCCGCGCGAACGTCGACGATCCCGGGCAGCGGAGGCTTGGGATAGATGACACGCGTCCCCACCGGCAGGCGATGGAGCTGATAGTTTTCGCCGCGATGAAACAGATAGGGCGGATCATCTCGACCAACGTAGTGGATGCAATCGTGGCCGGACGGATTGGAAGCCGTCGCAGGCTGCGGTTGTCCATCCCTCGCGATCGGGGTTGTGCTCATTCCGATATCCGAAATAGGGTTTTGACCACACCGCTTCGCGCGGTGAACAACGCCGAGCGTAACGCATGACGATGTTCGTGCAACCGGTACGGCTGACTGACCAGACGCGCCAGCCGGTCGCCCCACGTTTCGAGTAGATCAATCGCGATGTCGCACGTATGACGACCAGCCAAGTGTTGCGCCACCGCTCCGCGGGCATTTTCGACGCCGTACGCATAGGCTGCGTGCAGGGACAACTCCTTGTACCAGATGGACGTCCAATCGACGTTCGACGGAATGCCCGGCATGCCGATCAAGACCACGTCGCCCCCGGATGCCGTGAACCGAATCGAATCGTCGATGCTTGTTGATGACCCGATGCAGTCGAATGTGACGTTCGCGCCGCCGAGCACCGTCGGCTTGCCCAATTCCGGATAGTACAATTCCGCATCGAGCGCGCCCGCCCATTGGTCATACCGTCCGCGCCGACCCCCATCGTGCCGCGGCGGGGCGACGATCACGTTCGCGCCCAGGTCCATCGCGTGCTGCCGTTGATGAGAGTACTTGGCGACCGCGACGATCCTTGCCGTGCATCCGATTGCACGAATCGCCGCAACGGTCAACAGCCCGATCGCGCCACACCCGACGACGAACAGCGTCTGATCGTTGCTCAACGCGACCCGCAAGACGCCGTGCAACGCGCACGAAAACGGTTCCGCGAGCACCGCCGCCTCGTCATGCACCTGCGCGGGGACGGGAAAGAGCTGCGTCCGATGCGCGACGAAGCTGTCCGCCCACGCGCCACCCGTGTCGCGACAATAGCCTGTTTGAATCCCCGCGGAGATATCGCCACGCGTCACGTTGATGCACAACGCGTTTTGACCGCGCGAGCACGCTGCACATGGCGGCGTGATGCCACGAACACGACACCCGAGCGCAGGCTCGAGAAACACGCGATCGCCGACCGACAGGGCGGGCAAGCCGTCCGACGACTCGCACGCCGCCACCCTGCCGCCCAACTCCGTCACCACGCCCACCACCTCGTGCCCGAACACGAAGGGCGTCGATGTGAGCGGTGCGAAATACGGGCTGCCCTTCGCACAAATCACACTCAGGTCCGATCCGCAGATTCCCGAAAGACGAGGTGCGACCCGGACCCATTCTTCCGTCGGCAACGGCTGCTCGGGAACGTCTCTCAACGCAGCCGGAGAAAACACGTTCCAACTTCCCGTCGCAAGACGTCCGCTGCGCCGCGTGCCAAGCAGCTTCATCGCAACGAACCGGGGAATGCTTTTTTCGAACGCGATGGCCTTCATGATCCGTTTCGCATCGCGCGCCATTCCACGCACGACCAGCTTTTCGCTCTTGCCCTCGCACGCAGCGCCCGATCCGCGTTCACCGCCACCGCCGTCCCGACCAATTCGAGCATGGGAGCATCGGCCACGCTATCGCCGTACGCGTAACTTTGCTCCAGATCGATGCCCTCTCGCGAAACGTATCGTTTGACTTCCGCGGCTTTCTCTTCTTCGCCAATAGGAGGTCCGCTCAACTCGCCCGTAAACCGGCCGTCGTTCGTTACCAGCGACCGAGCGACAACGTCGATCCGCCCGACGTCGCCCGCGAGAGATTCCAAGTATTTCGCCAACGGCGCGACGAGAAAGTCAATCGACCCGGTTACAAACACCACGCGCCGAGAAGCCTTAAGATGACCCACTACGCAGTTGACCGCATCCTCGAACAGATGAGGCTGCAAGACGCATTCGAAGCAATCTCCTGCGGCCACGCGCACCTGATCGCAAGACAGACCTGCGTAGTTGCGATAGAAAACGGTATTCATCCGCGTTCGGCTGACGTGGTCAAGAACGAGGTACTGCAAGCACCGAACATAAAAAGCCGTCAACCACAGCCTGTGCGACACCGTCGGCCATCGACCGCCGCACTGGTATCTGAGGAATCGCCGCACACGCACGTACTGATGCACAATGTGGGTCGAGACGAGGGTTCCATCCACGTCAAAAAACGCAGCGCCGGCCGCCGGATCGGTCTGTCGAAATGATCCGACGGAATCACGAGACATGCGATATTGAACTCCGCCGCCCCAGCGACTCCACTGCATGCTGAACCTTGGCGGCAAGGTCGCGGTACGCGGCGTAACGATCGTCGATGTTGCGCAGCGAGGCAACACGTACGGGAGCGAGGCAAGGACCAAAGGCTATTCGAACGACGCCCGGTCGTACCAGACGATGGCCTTTCGGAAACAGCTCGTAGGTGTTCTCGATTCGTACCGGGACGATCGGTACCGACGCTTCCGACGCAAGCACCACCGCTCCGAACTTGAACGGTTGTATCTCACCCGTCACCGAGCGCGTGCCCTCCGGAAAAACCAAGAGTGGATGCCCGCGCGACAACACACGAGCGCACCGTCGCATCCCCTCAATGCCGTCGCTGCTGCGATCAAACGGAATCGTGTCGCATAGATCGCCGAACACCATGGCCTTCAAACGGTTGTTGAAGAAATAGTCTTCCGCTCCGGCCACGTACACCCGACGGCCACTGCTTCGCAGTGCCGGCGCAATCGCGGTCATCAGCGCAGCGGAGTCGAGATGCGAACTGTGATTCGCCGCGAGAACGAACGCGCCCTTCTGCGGAATGTTCTCCAACCCCCGCGTATCCACTCGGACCCAGCTTCGAAAAAACAACCCAATGCCGCCTCGCAACGTCCACCTGAGCGGCAAGAGTGGAAGCGGTGTCGGTTCGCCGGTGTATCGTTTCTTCTCCTCGCGACCGTTGCCGTCCCGTTTGACTGTCAGACGCCGCCCGTCGCCGCGCCCGCGAGCCTTGCCGTTGGCCGGTCGACGATCGCGGATCAGCGCGCTCAGGTCGCTAACTCGCCCAACGCGCATCGCAACTTGATCGGGAAGTTGAAAACCGAAGTGGGTTTCAATCTCGCCGAGCAACTCGACCTTCATCAAGCTGTCCACACCCAAATCCAAGAGCAGGTTCGCTTCCGGCAGAATCTGGGAAGCGGAATGTTTGGTCAACCGAGAAAGAACGTCGCAAAGCCATGCTTCGTTCGGCGAGTTGCCACGCCTGGTGACGCCATCATTCGCGTTCCGCGAATCGCGAGCGAGCGCCGGCCGCGACATCCGTTCCGGGCGTTCGCGCTCGATCAGCCGCTTGGCGACGACCGACCGCCGGACCTTCATCGTTGACGTCTTGGGCAGTTCGGTGGTCCAAAAATGAATGTTCTGGACGCGCTGATAGCTTGGCATTCGCTCGCTGATTTGAACCACGCTGCGCCGAACTTCGTCCTCCACGCTGCTGCGGTCCACGTCCGCCACCGAATCAAGATCGAGCACCATGACCGCGTCGATGCTGTCACCAATGCCGTCCGGACTTGGCATCGCCAACACGCACATTTCAGCCACGTACGGCAAGTCTGTGTAGTAGGTTTCGATTTCATCCGGGTACACGTTCTTGCCAGCCGCCGTGATGATCACATCCTTCACCCGGCCGGTAACGTACAACGAACCGTCTGAATCCAACCGACAAAGGTCGCCCGTCCGAAACCAGCCGTCGACGATTGCTTCATCCGTTGCCTGCTGGTTCTTGTAATAGCCGGCCATCAAATTCGGACATCGCACCCAAAGCTCTCCCACACCCGAAGCGTTTTGATTGCGAATGTCGAGTTCGACCTCAGGCAACGCCAACCCCACCGAGCCGGCTCGCGATCTGCTGAGTGGATTAGCTGTCAACACCGGAGCCGTCTCGGTCAGTCCGTATCCCTCGCACACCGAAAAGCCCATCCGGCGGAACGAATGGTACAGCGACACCGGCAATGCCGACCCGCCGGAAACGAACAGTCGAAGTCGACCGCCGAACTGGCGGTGGACGCGATCGAACAGGAAGGCGCCCGCTTTTCCGGAAGTTCGATCACTCAGCCAACCCATGAGCCGAAACAGCGAGCGTGCCAACCGACCGGACTCCGACACCTTGCGCTCAATGCCGTCGTAAAACAGCTTGAGCAATCGCGGGACAACCATCATCACCGTCGTGCCCGTCGCACGCATCAACGACGAAATCTCCGCCCCGGTGAGTTGCTCCACGTACGTCACGGTCGACGCGTTCGCGAGCGGGACCAGAAAGCCGCCCGTGAACTCAAACACATGGTGAAGCGGGAGAACCGACAGAAACTGGTCATCGGTGCGAACCGGTTGCACGTGAACCAATGACCGCGCGTTGCTCAAGAAGTTGCGATGACGCAGCATCACAGCCTTGGGGGCCACCGTCGTGCCCGACGTGAACACAATCGACGCGATGTGATCTCCCGTTACGGTCGCGGGCTCGGGACCGGGATCGCGCGACGTGCCTGGCGGCGGCACGAACGTCGGGTTCAGCTCGACAAGGTTAATCGATTCATCCGACGGGCCTTTTTCAAGCTCGGTGCGGATGCGCGCCACCGTCGTTCGACCCGCGCAGATGAGCTTCACATCGGCGTATCGTGACTGCGCGACCACCTCCTCGGCGGGCAACTGTGAATCGATCGGAACGACCGTCAGCCCTTGGCGCATCGCCGCCAGATATGTCAGCCCCCATTCGGGTCGGTTTTCGCTGCAGATCGCCACGTGATCTCCAGGACGCAGTCCGTACTCGACGAATCGACGCGCGATCGCAGCCGTGGTGGCGAGCGCATCACGATAGGTATAACGAATCCATCGCCCGTTGCGTCGAACCTGAAGCGCAATGCGCTTGGGGTACGCGTCGGCGGCGTTCTCGAACACATCGAACAGCGACTCGCCCCGCAGCGCCGACAAGACCTGCATCGGTGGTGGAGCGTCCGGAGACTCGTCCTCCACCGCGTACGACGCGGCCAACATCGGCGCTTCCAACTCCGTCCCCGATCCGAGGACGAAATGCCTGACGCCCGGGACGTGACGATGCACCAGATAATCATGCCAATCGATGCGCGCCGCGTCGAAGTGGAACTCCTCGCGGTCCAGAGGGTGCATCGCCTGGTGAACACGATACAACCGATCATCCAGAAAGCGGGAGCGAAGATGCGTGTACGGAGAATAAATCCGGACGAAGTAGATGAGCTGCGCGATGCGCGCTTCGGTGGCCGCAAGACGTCGCCGATATCGCGGCGCGAGTTGCGTGGTTTTGAGTATGCGGCGAATGCGCCGCACGCGCGACAGCCTGCCCTGCCACCTATCGATGAATTGCTGTTTCTTGATCAACTCGAGCCGCGAGACTCGCACCGGACGCCCGGATTCGTCGCGCATCGGGCGCCGCCGAAACGCCTGCTCCACCGCCTCGACGATATCTTCCATATTCGCGGGGTTGCGAGCACCCGAGCCGCAGTGATAGATCTCCAACGATCGTCCACGTTTGCCCGCCGGAAGCGTTGCGATCATCGCGTTGGCGACGAAATCCACCGGAATCAAATCCACGCAAACGTCCGCGTCCCCGGGAAACTCCTTCAGTTTTCCACGACCGTACGCCAAGATCAGCGGATCAGCCATTCGCAATCCGTCGATCCAACCCGGGGCGGGCTCTTCGTAGCTCCCCTCAATGATTGCGGGGCGAAAGATAACGAGCGGCACCTCGTCCCGATCGCGATTGACCACGCGCTCTGCCAGCCACTTCGTGAACGTGTACGTATCGTGCCACCCATGCTCCTGCGCAAGTCGCATGCCCAGATCGATCAGCTCCCGTCGACATGCGCTGCTGTCCCCCGCGAAACGCTCTTTAACTTCCGCGACGAGGCGATTCAAGAGATCAACCATCTCCTCGGGATCAAACGTGCCCGCAGGTATCTCCCCATCCGCGCTCGCGCTGCGCGCCGCCAGATACGACGCGACCGTATGCCCCTCCGGAATCAACTCCTCGGGAACGTCCCCCGTCTGCACGCCGCCGACATACGCCGTCGACACCTGCATCAATGGCGCATTGCCGCAGTCCTTGGCGAAGCGCAACAATCGCCGGCATCCATCGATGTTGAGCGCCAACGCCCAATCCAGCCGTTCGTCGAACGTAACCGTCGCCGCACTGTGAACCACCAGCGTCACGCGTTCGGCGAGCGCCGCATACGCATCCTCTGACAATCCGAAACGCGTCAGCGTCAAGTCGCCCGATACGACGTTGACCTTCTCGCGACACCGCTCGTCAAACGCCGGACCCCACGCCGCCCGAAGACGATCAAACGCGTTGCTCCCGAAGACCTCCTTGCGGGCGCGCAAAGCAGCCGACGTCCCATCCGATCGCGGGCGAATCACGAGGTGGATCCGACCAATCTTGGGAACAGCCCGCATCAGCTTTTCGACGAATACTTTCGCCAGGAAACCAGTCGCGCCGGTCACCAGGATTTCCTGGCCGGCAAGACGGTCTGCGATGCGTTCCGTTGATGGGTTCATTAGCTTGGTCACAACGACACCGAATTGATGGCGGCAACTCGCCGCGCTACGCGCAAAGAAACGCCCGGCCGATGAACCGCGAGCGGTGCGCGATACGCCTCGCGCGGCACCGCAACAGCCCCACTCTTAAGCTCGAGGACAGAACCCAAGCGATTGCAAACCGACACCAATAGTCTCAAAAAGAGACTTTCGAACCGCCAACGGCGACGCTCCGACACCCAATCATAAACATTGACGCTAAAAGTCAAGCACACGGCCCGCGGCCCCTCCTCAACAGCCCCAACGAGCAAGCCTTTCCACGCGTGTTGCGAAAACCACGCTGCCCCAGCCGACATCGGCCCACCAACGTCTCCCGTTGCTCGTCGTTGACGACGCCCCACCCGACCGGTAACGTCGCCAACCGTAGTTTTCACGCACGAAGGAGCCTCGAGATGGGACGAGACGCGGTCTCGATATCGAATGTCACGATTGGACGCGGTTGCCCGCTCGCCATCATTGCCGGGCCTTGCGTGATCGAGTCGCGCGACCACACCCTGTCCATCGCCGAACGCATCGCCGACATTTGCCGACAAGTCGGGCTGCCGTTCATCTTCAAAGCCAGTTTCGACAAGGCCAACCGCTCCAGTGTCACCAGCTTCCGCGGGCCGGGGTTGTCGGCGGGCCTGACCATCCTCGGCGAGGTCAAGTCCAGCGTTGGCGTTCCGGTTCTTTCCGACATCCACGAGCCCTGCCAAGCCGCCGCCGCTGCAGAAGTTCTCGATTGCATCCAAATTCCCGCGTTCCTCTGTCGTCAAACGGACCTGCTGCTAGCCGCCGGCAACACCAACAAGCCGATCAACGCCAAGAAAGGGCAGTTCATGTCCGCCGACGAGATGGCCAACGTCGTCGCGAAGATCGAGTCCACCGGCAATAAAGATGTGCTGCTGACCGAGCGTGGGACATTTTTCGGTTACAACCGCCTCGTCAACGATTTCACAGCGCTTGTTCAGATGCGGGCCATGGCGCCGGTCGTCTTCGATGCCACCCACAGCTGTCAATTGCCAGGAGGTGGTGGCACGCACAGCGGTGGACGGCGAGAATTCGTACCCGCCCTCGCCCGGGCAGCCGCCGCGGTCGGTTGTGACGCGCTCTTCCTCGAAGTGCACGACGACCCGCCCAACGCCAAGAGCGACGCAGCCACTGTGTTCCCGCTCGACCAACTATCCGCCTTGCTCGACGACTGTCGCCGGATCACGGAAACACTCGCTCGTTAGCTGCCCCAAGCCGCCGCCGTCTCGCCGGTCCATGCACAGCCCGACGCGTCGATCACGCGGGTTGTACGTCGACGCGTCATGCCCCTATCATTCCGAATCGACGCGGCTGCCGCGGAGGAACTGAACGCGATACCAAACGCCCCATGGAAACCTGCTCGACCATTCAAGGCACTCGAGACGCCGTCGCCCGGCTTAAGTCGCAGGGGCGATCCGTCGGCTTGGTACCGACCATGGGCGCGCTCCACCACGCCCACCGGTCGCTCGTCGACGCAGCCCGCGCGCGCTGCGACGCCGTCGTCGTCAGCATCTTCGTCAACCCGACCCAATTCGCGCCGACCGACGACTTCGAGCGATACCCCAGACCGCTTCAGGCTGACCTCGATATCTGTCGGAACTCGGGCGTCGACCTCGTCTTTACGCCAACGGTCGACGCAATGTACCCCAGCAGCGTTGCCACAACAGTGCACGTAGCCGGGCTCACCGATCACCTTTGTGGCCCGTTTCGACCCGGCCACTTCGACGGCGTAGCCACCGTCGTTGCCAAGCTGCTCAACATCATCACGCCCGATGTAGCGTTCTTCGGCGAAAAGGATTATCAGCAACTTCGAGTCATCGAAACGATGGTGAACGATCTTGATCTTCCCGTTGATATCGTTCCTTGCCCAACGATTCGCGAGCCGGACGGATTGGCTGTCTCCAGCAGAAACGCGTACCTTTCACGAAGCGAACGCCAACAGGCAACGTCGCTATCTCGCGCGATCGGTTCCGCCGCACAACAATGCGCCCAAGGACAGCGCGACGCGTCAGCGCTAATCGCTCACGCCCGCCGGATCATTCAAGACGCCGGGCCCGCCGAAATCGACTACATCGAGATCGTCGACTCGCACTCCCTCAAGCCGATCGCGCGAATTGATGCGCCCGCTCGAATCTGCCTCGCGGTTCGTATTGGCTCATGTCGCCTCATCGACAACATGCCATTGGACGCACCCTGACAAGCCGATTACCATGCCCGCCGTCGGTGACAGGCAGTCGCCGCCGTAGCTTTAATCTTTTGGATTTGACACAATACGATGCTTCCAGAACTTTGGACCATGCCCGGAACCGGTTGGCCTCTCAAGAGTTACGGCTTCATGATGATGCTGGGATTCTTGAGCGGTGTGTATCTCGCGATGCGGCGGGCGATGCGCGTGAAGTCCGACCCGGATACCGTGCTCAACTGCGCCATCATCGCTCTGTTCGCAGGTGTGGCGGGCGCGCGCATCTTCTACGTCATCCATTATTGGAACGATTATTTTGCGTTTCGTCGTGACTGGCTTACCGCGGTGTTCAACATCACCCAAGGCGGGCTCGAGTTTCTCGGCGGCTTGATCGGCGCGACGACGTGCATCGTGTTCTACCTTTGGCGGGCGAAGAAATCGATCCGCCTGTATACCGACATTCTCGTGGTCTCGACGATGTGGTCACTCGGCATCGCCCGCATCGGATGCTTCCTCAACGGCTGCTGTTTCGGCGGCGTTTGTCTCTCCGACAACAACGGTCCGGGATCACCGCTGGCCGTTCAGTTTCCCTTCGCCAGCCCCACGTTCGTGCATCAATGGGAAGACCGCAAAATCACTCTGCCGGCTGAACTCATCAGCGACAGCCTCACCGCCAGCACGAGTTTACCCATTTGGGCGGCTTCGCCGATCGGGCGGGACGATCTCTCCACGCCTGTCGAGCTACTCAACCGCCCCCAGCGCGAGTACGAAAAAGCGGTTCGAGACTACAACGAAGCCAAGGCTGAGAACCCCGACAGCGAGAAGACCAAAGCACTCAAGCAGCTTCGCGACATGAAGAAACAACTGTACGACGAGCACCGACTCAAATTCCACGCCCTGCTTCGAGCCGAGAGATTCCCCTCCCGAAACGACCCCGGCAGGCCCAATACGACCCTTGGCGAACTTCAAACGCTCGCGGCGAAGCATCCGGCGCTTTGGTCGCACCCCACGCAGCTTTACTCGAGCACGTCAGCCATCCTGCTGTCGTTCCTTCTCGGCAGGGTGTTTTTCCGCCGGAAGCGGCATGGCATGGTCTTTGGCCTGATGTTGCTAACCTATCCGATCTCGCGGATTCTTCTGGAATCCATACGAACCGACAATCCGCTCGACGTGGGCGGTCTGACCGTCTCCCAGGCCATCAGCGTCGGCATGATCGTGACAGGGATCGTCTACCTGTTCATCCTCTATCGGTTCTTTCCGGAACGATCGCCTCTCGCCGTGCCGTTCGTTCCGGAACCGCAAGCGGACGACAAAGGATAACCGATTTGCGCGCCGCTACTTTCCTCGCGTGCTGACGCGCCGTCGCAACTCCGCGTCGATGAACCGCTGTATGTCGCCGTCCAGGATTCCCTGCGTGTCGCTGCTCGTCTCACCGGTGCGAGAATCCTTCACGCGCTGCTCGGGATACAGAAAGTAGCTGCGGATCGAATTGCCCCAGCTAATCTGGCCTTTCTCTCCGTAATACTTGGACAGTTCGGCGTCGCGTTTGGCTTGCTCCATTTGATACAGCCGGGCAGCGAGCATCTTTCGCGCTGACGCGCGATTCTTGTGCTGCGAACGTTCGTTTTGACATTGCGCGACCGCGTTGGTTGCCAGATGGGTCAATCGCACCGCGGACGACGTCTTGTTCACATGCTGACCGCCCGCACCACTCGCGCGAAACGTATCGTCACGTACTTCCTTGTCCCAATCGATCTCGATCTCAATGTCGTCGACGTCCGGTTGCACGTCGACCGAAGCGAAACTCGTCTCACGCTTGCCCTGCGCGGAAAACGGAGAAATGCGAACCAATCGGTGGACGCCGATTTCGCACGAGAAGTAGCCATAAGCATGGTCACCCCGCACCAGGAGATTGCACGACTGAATGCCGGCCTCCTCGCCGTCCTTGCGAGACAGTTGCTCAACTGAATACCCCGCCCGCTCGAAATACCGCAAATACATGCGAAGCAGCATCTCCGCCCAGTCGCACGCGTCGGCTCCGCCGGTACCCGCTTGAACGTTGAAATAGCAATCGCGACCGTCGTTCGGACCCGACAGCAGCGTCAGCATTTCGACACGCGACAGACGTCGCGATAGTTCCCTCAGCCCGACGTCGAGTTCCTGCTGCGTTTCCGCATCTTCCTCGTCGGCGAGCAACTCCAGCATGGCCGCCAAGTCGTCGCGACGAGCGAGCAGGTCTCGCACCGGCTCGACAATCGCCTTGACCTTCTTCAGCGATCCAATCGTCGATGTGGCGGACTCACTATTGTTCCAAAAATCCGGCTTCGCCATCTCCGCTTCGAGACGACCCAGTTCAACCGCTTTGCCGGCGAAGTCAAAGAGAGTCCCGGATCGCAATAATCCGGGCCGATAGTTCCTGGAGCATTCCCGAGGGATCTTCGATAGACATAGTCAATATCTCCTATACAGCCGGCCGTCGATCTACGACCCACCGCCATGGCTACTGGTTTGTCACGAGCGGAACAGCTCGCCGAAAACTCACAATCGTGATGTCGCTTGTCGGAACATCCGCCAAGAGACCACCACCGTCCACGTTCACGGTACCGGTCTCGACCATCGACATCGCTTCAATGATATCGCCGCCCTCAACCACCCGGCCGAAGACAGTAAAATCAGGGTCCAAGTGGGAATTGTCAGCGAGGTTCACGAACACCTGCGACGTTCCCGATCCGGAATCGCCACCTCGAAGCGCCATCGCAATCGTCATCGGGAGATTGCTCACGCCGTTGTCCGCCTCACTTTCGACTGGATCGAATATAGGATCCTTGGTGACAAGCCCATCGGCCCCACGCGTAAAGCCGCCCATTTGGACCACGAACGGCTCGCCGTCCGGGTTTCTCGCCACGCGATGCCACACCACGCCGTCATAGAACGATGCATCAATGTAGGCGAGTAGATTGTCGACCGTCTTGGGGGCGAGGTCGGCAAACAATTCAAACACAATCTCGCCCGTCACGCCCACGTTGTCCGACGCGACCGTCATCACCACACGAGGGCGATCACCCTCGAGGACCGTCAGGCTGATCTGATCGCCCGCTGTCGTGCCGTCACCATCGGTAACGTCCACGCGAATCACGACGTCGCCGGGCTCGGTTGGCGTGATGTCCGTCGACGACCCACTTGGGTCGGAAATCGCTGCATCGACACCACTGACAGCCGACCATGCAAATTCAAACGTTCCTTCGCGATTGACCTCCGCGGTCAACTTAACCGTTTCATTCACCACCGGCGCGATGGGCGTACCGTCATCGCCCAATTCGCGAACGATCGTCACGCCCAAACCTGCACCGACCACGATTTCGACGAAATCGTGGTCGGTCATGCCATCGGCGTCGGTCACCAACACGCGATAGACGTATCGGCCTTCCACCAGAACAGGGGTCATGATCTCCGCTTGCACCCCGTCCAAAACGGTCTCGATCGGCTGGCCGTCGGGAACGACTTCGACGTTCCACCGAAACACATACGGCGCGTTACCCCCGCTCGCAGATGCCGACAAACTCAGCGTGTCACCCGCACCGGCGATCCGATCGTCACCGGCGTTCGCCACCAGCGGATTGGATACCGGAGTCGGATTGACCGCGCAACCGGCCAAGACCCCTAACCAAACGCCCAGAAGGACCACACCCACTCCGCTGCAGCGCGTTGGGCCTATTACACTTTTCACGATTGAAATCGTCGTTGCCATTGACCACCTAACGTCACACCAACCCCATTCGTCGTCAATCATCCTCTCCCCGACGAACGCCAACGAAGAGTATCGTGTTTAGCCCACCATCGCCACCCGCGACCCATCACCAACGCGTGCACGACAGAGTCGGCCGGGCCGCGTTGTCGCGGACGAGGTGCGAATAGTTCAGTGGTTTGTCACTGGGATCCTCGAGCCAACAGAAGCTTAAAGTCCTGCGGGGACGATTGACGGTGTTTGTTGTTTTCCGCCGTCCCTTCGGGACTTGATGTCACGATGTCACGTGTGTTCCGGGCACTGACGTGCGGGCGGATATTCCAGTTTGTCCCTCCCGAACATCGTTTGGATTCGGCGCCTGCGTTCTCGCTGGACAGTCGGTGCGACAAACGACGAGCATACGCGTCAAAGAACCAGCCAATAGCCAACGGTTGCCATGGACGTTCGCATTGGCGTATGCTTGAACCCGGCGACGGTAAGATCAGCAATAACGTGGTCGGATGGAGGTCGCGAACGGGTAACGACGCCCGTTTGAGTCACCGCATCGGCCCCCGCACGGCGAGCGCGGTCTCGATCCTGTGCTGGTCGCTCGTCGAGTCGTGAATACAGGAGCACGAGCGTGATCGCGGCAGAATTGAAGAGCGTTGCAGATGAGGCCCGGGCAATTGTTGAAACGGTATCGCGTCGGGAGCGTCTCAATCTTTCGTCACCGAGCGCCTGGAACGATTTTCTCGGCGCGATGGCGTCAAAGTCCTGGTCGGATCAGCTATCCGCGGAATCGCGCATGAAGCTGGTCAGTCTGTGCATTCGATGGCGGCGATTGTACCATCGGCTAAAGTTTGATGCGTCGACGCGGCCGGTGTGGAACTCGTAGCCTGCTGCTGCACGGTCGATCTTGTCCGGGCCGCATCCGCAGCCACGCCACCGCGCGTTGTTTGGGAATCTCCGGGCCTGCCGTGATGTTCCCGGATGGAATTGGAGGCATGCGTTGACAACCACAAGCTGCAAACCGCTGCGTCCGATCGAATGGATTGGCGGATTGGACGGCTACATCGAGATGATCGACCAGACACGCTTGCCAGGCGAGTTGTGCACCATCGAATGTCGCGACGTGCAGACGGTCTACGATGCGATTTGCCGTTTGGCGATTCGCGGGGCACCAGCCATCGGTATCGCCGCGGCGATGGGTGTCGTTCTGGGAGTGCGCAACGTGTCGGGCGACGCAGCGTCGGTGAGGAGCGAGTTGGCCGACGTGTGTGACAAGCTGGCCCGATCACGCCCGACGGCTGTCAATCTGTTTTGGGCACTCGATCGCATGCGACGGTGCAGCGCAGAAACGGAGTCCACCACCGCTGATGGTGTCAAGCACGCCCTGCTCGCGGAAGCAAAAGCCATTCGCGACGAGGACGCCGCCATGTGTCGCGCCATCGGCAACGCTGGTCAGCATC
Organism: uncultured Phycisphaeraceae bacterium; assembly: GCA_964416845.1. Taxonomy (GTDB): domain Bacteria; phylum Planctomycetota; class Phycisphaerae; order UBA1845; family UBA1845; genus CAYQFV01. The sequence continues at coordinate 17,314 of CAYQFV010000066.1, forward strand.
TGATTCCGGAAGGCGGGGCGGTACTGACCCACTGCAACGCAGGCGCGCTCGCCACGGCGGAGTACGGAACGGCGCTCGCCCTGATGTACGCAGCCGCGGATCAAGGTCGATCTTTTGCGGTGTACGCTGACGAGACCCGGCCGTTGCTGCAAGGATCCAGATTGACCGCGTGGGAACTTCAACGTCAGAATATCGATGTCACGGTGATCTGCGACAGCATGGCTGCCCATCTGATGAAAGAAAGATCCATCGACATCGTGGTGACCGGTGCGGATCGCATCGCGGGCAATGGCGATGTCGCCAACAAGATCGGCACGTATGGTCTGGCGGTTTTGGCCGACGCGCACGGTGTTCCGTTTTACGTCGCGGCTCCGAGCACGACGTTTGATCTCTCGATTGCGAGCGGCGCGGAGATCCCGATCGAAGAACGGTCCGCCGACGAAATCCGCTGTGGATTCGGCGCGCTGACCGCTCCGAAAGATGTTCGCTGCTACTGTCCTGCTTTCGATGTAACGCCCGCGAGTCTGATTCGCGCTATCGTGACCGAACAGGGGCTGATCGAGCCGGTGACGGCGGAACGTATCGCGACTGCTTTCTCGTGAAACCACCGGAGCGATATCGCCCGATCGCCCCAAGCAACATCATCGTGGCCCGCGTGCGATGTGATGCGAGTATCTTTTATGCCGCAACGGATTGCGATGCCCAGACCGTTATCCGGGATGACGCGCCATGCACCGCCACCACGCTTGCGACGCGAATTAGTGTGCAGATACGCCAGCGGCGTTTGGTCGAATCAATTGAGACCGTTCAGAGGTTGCTACCCGCAAGAAGTGACCGGACACTTGGCTTGGCCCGATAGTTGACCGGTAGGACGTGGCTGTGCAAGGTATGGATAGCGTTCTTGACGCGCGTTCCTATTCTTGACGGCCGACCGCAGGTACCGCATTCAGCGGTCGCAGCCCCAGTGGAGCGATCGAGAATAGCCCGGCGATCCATCGCTACGAGAATTGAAACGGTTGCAAGGCGGACGACGTGACGGTTGCGTCGCACTCGATGAGCATCTATACTCCCGCAGCGCTCGTTCCGGAACGGCGTTGCAGGTGGTCGGCGTGGCGGATTGTTTGCTGCGGGGTGTCGCCTGATCGCAGCCGGTGAGAACTTGGAAGAGAACCGATGAAACGTACACTTTGGAAACGCTGGAAGTTGACCATGGCGCTGTTGGGGAGTGGAGGCGTTGTGATGGCGTCACCCAACCTTTCGTGCGCATCGTTTGGCATTTCCAACGTGTTGTCGTCCACCAATTTTTGCTTTCTTCTGAACTGCAACGATGGTGCGATCGGCGGATTGATCGATTTTTGTGCACCCACCGGGTTCATCAGCTTCGTCGGTGGTCGCCAGGAGACGTCAGAGAGCCCGTTTTTTTCCGATTGCCCCGCTCAATAGGCGGCACGCTCGGTCGGTTCCGCTCGGCGTGAAGTTTGGAGTCATAAAGACAATGTTGCGATTACCGAAGTTCTGGCGGGCTACCGTTCTTTCATTCGCGGTGGGCGCGTCGCTTTTGCAATTCGGGTTCTTGCCGTCTTGCCGGGGCGTTCTTTCGGTCATTAATCCATGCGGAACGATTTTCGGGTTCTGTTCGCAGGAGGACCTAGATTTGATTCTATCGGATTCGATTCCGAATTTTAACCTCGATCCGACTTGCACCATACCCTTCGCCACTGGCAACGGTTGTGCAGGAGGCCCGATCTTGCCGACACCCGGACCGCGGCCGTAGGTTTCCACGGTGGTCCGTTAACGTTCGGCGGTTCGGTTGAGGTCTAAGGTGATCTTGGCTCGGAGGCCCATTCCGGTGATCGTGCGAGTGAATCGACGTACGTTGGCGACCGCGATCGTGGCGTGCGGGTTCTTGTTCCAACTAGGCGGCTGTGTCGATACAATTCTGCCAGCCGTCTTCGCCGTCGGCGAGCAGGTCTTGCTTGGTCAGATCTTCGCGCGGCTCCCTCTTTTCTAAAGGTGCCAGTGAGATGATGAACTTCACGCGCCCAGGTCGCTGCTTGGGATGGAAGACCGTTGCGTTGGCTGTCGCCGTTGCGCCCTTGTTTCAGATCGGGGGTTGTTCTTTACTCGATCCGCAGAATCTCCTTCGGATCGGGATCGGCGCCCTGCTTTTTCCGGTCAACACTCAAGTTTTCGACTTCTTCGCATCCCTTGGCGGAGGCGGATAACGGTCGCAGCGGCAATCGACAGGGCTGGATTCGGCTGAATCCGCGACGAATAGCTTTCTTTGTCGGTGGGCTGACCGGTCTCCGTTTCATGCAGCAGGTACAACGAAAGTTGCTCGAACGCAAATGACGTTCGGATGCTGCTCAGCACTTGGCTGCTCAGATCGCGCCGGATACCGGCCACGCGTACGGCGATGGTCGCGAAGATACTCTTTGTCTGTGTGGCCGAAAAGTCGTCTTGCTGGCGGATCGACCGGTCTGATTTGTGGAATCGCGTGTGTGTCCGCGTATTTTTTGTAGTATACTGGGAGTACCGTCCCCGGGGGCGAATGGGCTCGACCGGGCGTGCAGACGTGAAAGCCGCGTGCCGAGGTTGTCAGTTGGCCTCGTAAAACCACTGACACAATTAAACATGGCAACTCTTCGTTGCGCATGGCTGCCTAAACGTAGGTAGCCCGTCCAGTGAGCGACGCCCGCGCGGTCGCTGGACGACGATAGCGGGCTGGTCCACCGGCGACACTCGACCGCCAGCGGATGAGAAACCAGTCGGGTTGGCCAATGATGAAGCCTGTCGATCGGCGTCACCGGCGGCGAGAAACCAATAGATCTGACTACGCACGTAGAAACTTTCTCCGATCCGTCGCGGGACGGGGGTTCGATTCCCCCCGCCTCCAATTCGTAAGTCATTTCATTGCAAGCACTTACGTGC
>CAYQFV010000067.1:0-5008 GCA_964416845.1 uncultured Phycisphaeraceae bacterium
GGCATGCCCGCGCCTTCGGCTTGGGCATGGCACCCAGATGTCGACGGACCTTATTCGAAACGGCACTGGTTGCCACGGGCATCACCACGCCCGCCTTCCATGGCGATTGGCCCGGAGGGCAGGGCGGCGGATGCGGGTACCAACGACGACGTTGCGTCCGCTTGAGTCGGTTCGCGCGTTCTCGAACGGCGGCGGCTTCACATCCTACAGACGAGAAACCGTCGCTCAGCGTGAGTACAATCGGGTGGAAACGGAGTCGACTCTCATGACGGCCGCGGATCCTAGTCCGGCTGGCCAGATGGTCATCGTCTACGACGGCGATTGTGCTTTCTGCCAGCGAAGCATCGCTGAAATCCGCCGCCGCGACCGTGACGGCCTATTCCTCTACATCCCCCGACAGACTCCCGGGATCGAGTCGCAGTATCCGCAGGCGACCGAAGGTGATTTTGACACCGGGCTTCGGTTTATCGATCCCGCAGGTGACCTCTATATCGGGGCTGACGCGATTCATCAGATCGTGTCACGGCTTCCTGTCTGGCGACGTTTCGCGTGGGCCTACCGTTTTCCCCCGCTCCGAATCCTTGCCAAGTGGGGCTACGGCTGGGTCGCAGCCAATCGGATGAAACTGTCGCACTACTGTAGTCAGGACGCCGCATGCACGGTCGACGACAGAGGCGATCCATCCTTGCCGCGAACTGAAAAGGAGTGACGATATCGTGTTGCCGCAACACCGAGTCATCTCATTGCTGATCCTCGTAGTCGTGGGGCTTCAGGCCAGCACGTTCGTTACCGGCACGAAGATCTGGCCGTTCATGGCGTACTGCATGTACTCCGATTCCCGCGGCCCGGGGCCGATCGCCGCAGCCCGGTACCGCACCATCGCGAAAACGGCGAGCGGCAAGGAGTTGGACGTCAACGCGGAGTTGACCGGGCTGCTGTTCTTCGCGCTGAAGGAACACTATCTCACCCCAATCCGACACGGCGACCGCGCTGTCGCTCGGCAACTTGCCGATCGAATCAATCGCAACCGAAACGATCCCGTGGTGGCCTTTCGCTTTGAGACCAAGAGGTTCGAGATTACTCCAGACGGAATCATCAGCAGCGACTCCACTGCGGTGGTTCCCGCAACCGATTGAGGACGCCGAATGGAACCGAGTATCATTTCTCGATGTCGCACCCGTTGGACCAAGAGTTGGTTCCCCGAGACGACACCGTTGCGACTCGCTGTCTGCCGCATTCTCGTCGTCGGCGCGCACCTCATTTGGTTCCGGGAGGCCTTGAGCACCCACCTCTTGCTGGTTCGGAGTTCCGATGGATTCATTCAACCCCAGGCGATTATTCGCGCGATCTGCGCCGTCATTCCAGAGGACACGTTTCGCACGCCGGAGACGATGACGATCATTTTTTGGGTAACGATGGCCGCCGGCTTCTTGACGCTGATCGGGCTGGCCACTCGAAGCTCAGCCTTCGTCTTTGCCCTCGGCAACTGGATACTCGTTGCACACAGCTACTCTTACGGGGAAAAACATCACCCCGAGGCGCTCTGGTGTATCTTCCTCATGCTGTTGGCGTTCTCGCCGTCCGGTCGTTGCCTTTCCGTTGACGCGATGATTCGCAAATGGCGAAAGCGGCCGGAAACCGACGGGGCATGGGGCGTGAAATCCACAATGACAACCGCCCTCTGGGCGCTACTGCTGACGCAAGTCGTCATGGCGATCACGTATCTTAATGCCGGTCTATGCAAGCTTCATGTCAGTGGCCTTTCGTGGATGAACGGGTACACGTTGCAAGATCACATGTTCACAGACGCAGTACGCTGGGAGCGGCCGTTGGGGCTGTGGATGGCCCAACAGCACAATCTGTGCATTGCATTGTCTGTATTCGCGATAGTGTTCGAAGTGTTCTTCTTCGTCGCTCTGATCTCACGCCGGGCGGTCCCGTTCGTGTTGATCTGCGGCGTGGCGTTGCACATAGGCATCTTTCTGACCCAAGCCGCACCGTTCTTTCAGACGATGATTCTGTACTGTGTCTTCATCGACTTCGATCGTCTGTTCCGCCGAATGAGAATTCCCGGGTTGGGCAATCAGCCACACTACGCTCCGGCGTAGCCTCGAGGACATTGTGTCAACACCACGTTGAGTCAATGGGGCGTGTTGGTGGGCTCGCCCGTCGATCCGGGCTAATCTCCGAGCAACCCGACGTTGCGTGGAACCGCGCGGGTTCGGTAGGTGCGTGATTCACCGTTCGCCGATAGGAATCCAATGGTGACCGTGACGGCGGGCATGGCCAATGCGCTCGCGGGTGGTTCGTAAACGACGGCAAAACTCGTTACATTTCGGGCGATGATGTTGCCCCCCAAATCCGGATGCCACTCCATCAGGTCTGTCCCGTCGACGTAGTAGATAATTGCGGGGCTTGAATCCTCGTTCGTCGACCCGTCGGCGTCGTCGTCCGGACCTCCCGTTCCGTTCATGTCCGCGCCGAAGTCCTCATCGACCAGTCCGTCGCCGTCGTTGTCCACACCGTCGACCGGGTCTTCATCGACAAGCCCGTCCTCGTCGTCGTCGGCGATGTCGCCCTCGTCGATCGAACCGTCGCCGTCGTCGTCAAACCCCGTCACGCCGTGGACCGCGTCAGCAGCGCCGGCAGCGTCCTCGTCGAACACGCCGTCATTGTCGTCGTCGAAGCGGTAGCCCACTGCCAACACAACGCGAGTTGGGTCGTGGGCATTGGGAATGTAAATGGCAGCGGCTTCGCGAGTGTGCTCTTCAATACGCAGTATCGCGATGGACGCCATTCGATCCAGCTTGTTCTGGGCGTCGACCGCTTGTCGCGTGCGGAGGACACCGACAAGCAGCGACGTGGACACGGCCGATATAGACGCGAGAACAACGCTCGCCGCGATCAACTCGACCAATGTGAACGCGGCTCGGTTGGGAATTCGCTGGGTCGGACGCTTGATGTGTCGTCGTTTCGATCGCATGTCAACTTACCCGTAACGGTGTTACTCCCAGCCAACGCGAATGGAGAGCTGGGCTGACAGTGAGCCAACGGTCCCGGTGCTCGTGATGATGACGTTGGATCCCGAATCGACCAGCGTCACTGTGTACGTGCCCGCACCCAGCGGCTGGTTGGTGAACCCGGTACGCCAAGCGGGTGCGTTCTTGACGCGGATCAGGGCGTGCTCCAACCCTGCGTCAGCAAGGAACACCGCTTGCTCTTTCATGAGCGCAGATCGCTGCACGCTGGTCGCACCAGTGGTGAGCGACAGCGTCCCCGTAATCATAGCAGCCGCGGAGAGCGCCAAGATGACGATGATCACGCTCATGATCGCGCGTCGCCGCGACGTTAACTTCCCGCCGGGTCGTAAAACTATCCTTGGCGTGAGTTCTTGCGTTCTGTTCAGCATGATCGCGTCGGTCCTATTGCGCTCGCGGATCGGCCCGTTTGGGCGCGTCTGGTTCTCAGCGCCGTCCGTATCGGCGAATGCTATCAGGTCTTCCAATTGCTCCGATAGAACTGGATCGATTGTCCGTCGAGCGTCAGCGTGATCAGCTCGAAATCCGAATCGTTCGATCCGTCCGCGTCGAAATCTGCCAGGGTGACGGTAACAGTCAAATCGCTCGAACCGCCCGGCAGCGCGATGGACGTGGTGGTGGTCCCAATCACAATCGACGCGAACGGCAGCGCGCGAATTCGCTCAGCTTCGTACACCAGCTCCGTTCGGATCGCGGCGCTTCGATGATTGAGCAGGCTGCCGCGAGCGAGAGACGCAATGCCGGTCGCAATCGGAACCGTCACCGCCCCGAGGATGGTCAGCGTGGCGATCGCGTCCACGAGCGAGAACGCCGGACATCGACGAATTCTGGTTGTCACACGAGCGGGCGTCATGGGTCGCTGAACTCCATCAAGCCGACGATGGCCGACACGTCAACGTTCTTGGAATACGCACCAATGGACACGGTGGCGGTTCCGCCGTTGTCCGGACCGCCCAGCGAATCAAACGTCACAGTCGACGATGGAAATGTAACGCTGGACAATGCAACACCGCCAAGTCCCGGCTCGGTGTCGAAGTCAACAAGGTAGGGCGTTTTCTTGACCGGGTGATTGACGGTGGGATAGGGCGGACTGCCAACCACCTGAAAGCACCGAACAGTGTTGGCCACCGTCGAAAACTCGCAACCATGATCCACGCCCGTATTGATCGACGCCGCCTGCGCGAACAGAAGCGCCGCCATCACCTTGTTCGCGCCCGATTGCAAACGATACGTCCGGCTGGACGATTCCACGTCGGGCAACGCAAGCAGCAGCATGATGCCCATGATGACCAAAACCGCCACCACCTCGACGAGCGTAAAGCCGCGTCGTCGCAGTCGTCGTAACCGAGATGTCCCACGCGCCGCGTTCATGTCGGTCGTCCGGTCAGAACTGTGCCAACGTCGTGACACCGTCCGAGGAGAGGGCGGTCGAATTGCAGATCAACTGCCCGGTCACGTAACTGTATTTCCACGCGTTGGCCGGCGACCCATCACCCGCGAGTGCAGTGGCCGAATTGGTCACGCTGACACCGCTGTTGCCGGACAGCGGGCCTGTGGTCGCCGTTGGAATGCCATACTTCAAGTACGGACCATACGGGTACGACGCGCTCTTGGCGGCTGACACCACGCCCGCCGCGTTCGAGTATTGCGTCAATTGGGCGATGTACGCGGCGGAAGTCCCAATCGCATTCGTTCCGTCCGTCGCACCGGCAGGGTACACCCCGTCGTGCTGATTGGCGTACAGCTCGATGGCGTTACGCATCGACGCGAGGTTACCGCGCAGCGTTGCCTCGCCGGTGGTGGTGTTGACGTCGCCGACCATCGGCATCGCGACGAGCGCAAGAATGCTCAGGATCACGATGACCGAGACGACCTCAATCAGCGAGAAGGCACACCTCGCTGCCCCCCGGCGATGCGCGAATTCGCTAGCCACCGCTGCGCGTCGCCGGATCCACACGAACTTCGTATTC
>CAYQFV010000067.1:5108-20193 GCA_964416845.1 uncultured Phycisphaeraceae bacterium
CGCGAATTCGCTAGCCACCGCTGCGCGTCGCCGGATCCACACGAACTTCGTATTCGTCGTCATTGCCCGCACCCTGTGTTCCAGATTGGTCCACCGTGTTCTCATACGAAATCCCTCGCTCGTTCACCGAGCGAACCATGCCCCGCCCCGTTGTCTCGCCCGTCGACAGCCATCTGCCGTTGGTCAGCGCCATCCTCGTTTCACCGACGCGCATCACACACGACGGTCTTCCGCCGTCCGAGGTCACCGCCACCGCACCGCCGTCCGTCGCAGACGCCACAGGAAGCGCCCACAACGCGTTGTTCTTGATCCGCGTGATCCGAAACCCGCGGACCACGTCGCCCACCCCGTAGAGTCGTCCATCAATCTCCGCGAACCACTTGCCCGAGATCGAACACGTACTGCGAACCGCGAACGATGGCGGCGTGCGCACCGGCGGCGGCTTCGTCTCGGTGACGGTCTCCCCCGCGGCGGGTGCCGCCTTGGGTCCGCGGCCGGCGGCGATCAGAATACGCGGCGACATGACAAACGGGTCGTGCTTGGGTCGCTGCCATCCGTCTGACAACATCGCGTGCAAGTCTTCAGGGGTTGGTAAGGCCCACGTCGGGGTCTCATCCAACGACAGAATATCCGCAACGGCGACGTTCGGCTTGACCGCAACCTGTGGAACGATGCTCGTCTCAGCGACCGCGGCTGTCCCATCGCGACCCATCAACCGGTATCCCGCCACCAGCGCAAGCACGCCAATCGAGCCATAGAGCGTCAAGAGCTGGCGTTTCTTGTTCGCTGCCATCTCAGGCTCCAGCCCTCGGGCGAATCGGTTTTTCGGTCGCTTCGGTTGCCGGCGACCCCGGGTCAACATAGAGGTCGAGATCGAGCATCACGCGGCAGTCGACGTCGCCGGCTTCGGTGCGCACCCGCAGGTCGAACAGATTCGCCGACCACAGATCAACCTTCAACTCGTGAACGAAGCACAACACGTCCGCGAACCGTCCCTTGGCAGTGACCTTCACATTGCGGACTTCGTACTGCTGCTCCTGACGAGTCTTGCCCGGGCTGATTTGCTCGACGACCACATCGCAACGTTCTTGCAGCCCGGAGATCGTCTCGAGATATTGACTGTTGCTCGCAGCCCCCAGCATGCGACGTTCATAGCCAGCCAATTGCACTTCGAGCCCATCAGTGCTTGCGCCGATTCCTTCAAGAGTCGTCGCGACTTGGTCGAGTTCGCGCTGGACGCGGCGTTGGTCAGCCAGTCTAGATCGAAGCCCTGCCGTCTCGGTACACGAGGGGCGGTGCTCGCACCAGACTACACCGCCCACCAACGCTGCAAGCGCCAGCGCGAAAAGCCCGTCCGCGCGCGTCAATCGAAATCGGCGACGTGCGGTCATGGCATAGCTCCCGCCGCCAGGACAACCGCGCGCGAAAGACTACGCGCCGGTACGTCACCACTGCTCGATGCCCTTGCGCTGGTCGGACTCGGAGTCGATGCGACGCTGCACTTGACCGAAAACTCAACCAGCGTTCCTTCCAACAGCCGACCCGTGCGGACCTGAACCGGCTGGGCAGAGAGAACGTACGGACATCGGTTCAACCGGGCCATAAACGCCGCAAACTCGGTGTTCGACACGGCGAATCCCGACAGGGTCATTGTTACGGGCGATTGACCGGACGGATCGCTCGGTTCTTGCTCTTGCTCGTTCTTGCTTCCGGCGGCTGTTCCACGCAGACGCAGTTGAGAGACATGTAGCTCTTGTAGCCAAATGCCGTCCCCGGCAGCGTCCGCGACCTTGATGGCGAGCAGGTCCCAGCCGCGAGTAGAGGTCAAACGATGCAGCACGTCTTGTTTCGCACGAAACGATGCCCGCCGGGCTTTGAGCTCTTCAACAGCCGAGCTGGCGTCCGCAAGCCGGCGTGCCATGGATTCGTCGCTCGACAGTTGCCGTCTCAAGGCCCGCGTTTGCAAGCGAAGTGACGCAGCGCTGGCGACCAGTGCTCCGCAGGTGACGGCAAGAACCACGCCCCAGATCTTCGTTCGGTCGACCAGGAATCGCCGACGCTGCAGTTCCAAGGGCATGAGATTGATCGATTGAATCACGACGTCACCCCGGCAAGGGCTGCCCCGACCGCGCTGCCATACGATGCGATGGACTCCTTGTCGGAGACTTCGCAGGCGGGCGCATCGCTCGCAAGGACCGGCGTTTGCTCCACAGATAGCTTCAAGGCATCTTTGATGAAGCCAGGCAACCCTTTCAACAACGCCCCACCGCCGGCGATGCCCAAGACGGTCACATCGCAGTCACTCGTACAGCGTGCCCGATAGGCCAGCGATCGGCCGATCTCCAAGGCGAGCGCCCGCAACTCCTGCTCGATGCTGTCGTTCACACGTTGCTGCTGCGGATGGCTCGTGGGCCCATCGCTGGTGGGGTCACGGCTGATCGGGCTGATCCCCCAGGTCGTCTTGATCCGCTCAGCCGTTTCCACGTCGACCGCGAGTGTTTTTTGAATGTTGGTGGTGACATCCCGTCCACCCCATTTGATCATGCGACAAAAGTCGATCCCGTTTTCCCCAAGGGCGAGCAACTGTGAACTGCTGTCCCCGATATCGAGGATGAGGCGGGACGATGTTTGATCGCCCGCGGACGCCCAACGCACACAACGCGCAAGGGCGATCACGGCCACTTCCACACGCATGCACACCAGCCCTGCTCGTTCCACTGCTTTGATGAGTTGCACCATTTCTTGGCGCGGCGCGGAAACGGAGTAAACCTCCAGCTTTGTCTCGCCATGCTCAACGGTCTCACCCGCGATCCAATAGTCAGCCACGAATTCGCGTGCGAGCTGAGCAGTGCGCTCGGAGATTTCCGCTTGAACGTAGGACATCAGGTCCACGCCCTCGGTAAGCGGCGCGGTCATCGGACGCACATCGACCAGAGTCGCCGGTGCTGTGATCACCACGCGTTTTCCCCGAATGCCGCTCTCGGCGACCATGGACTTGAGCGCGGAAGTGAACGCGTCGTCGAACGCCGCCTCGTCACCGACCCCATCGTTCCAGACATGTTGACGAAGGACGCGTGGGCATAGACGCTCGCCTTCCCAGACAAGCTGGGCAAGCTTGAGACTTCTCGATCCGATGTCCAGACCGATCAATGTGTGATGGGCCATCATCGCTTCCCAGCCGGTTGAGGATCTATCAATGCACCGCGCTCGATAGGCGAAACAGCGGTATGACCACCGAAATTGCGATCAGACCGACAGCCCCAGCCATCATGATGATGATGGCCGGTTCCAATAGCGTAATCATCGTCTTAATAAGCCCGTCCGTTTCCTTTTCGTGATGGCTGGCAAGGGCGGCGAGCACCTTGGGCGTGTTACCGGTCTCCTCTCCGGTCCGGATAAGCGGTGCGACGGTCGGCGGAAAAAGATCAGTCGCCGCGAACACGGTGGTCATCCGCTTTCCATCTATCAAGCTCTGTCTGAGTTGCTCGAAGAACTCGCGGTAAAGCGGGTTGTGAATCGTCGCACCTGTCAGGCGAGTCACTTCCATGATCGGCAAACCGCTCCGCCACAAGGTTCCCATAATCTGCGTCGCCCGAGCCGTGTTGGAACATCGGATCAGTTGGCCGATCACCGGCACGGCAAGCATGCCCCGGTGCAGGCGTCTCTTCACCCCGGAAATTCTCAACACGCCGCGTATCGTTACGGCGATCAACACTGCGGCGGCAGCAAGCAGAAAGACGTGCGATTTGACAAATTCGCTGATCGCTAGCACCACCCGCGTGATGGCGGGAAGCTCCGCACCAACTTCGGCGAACACCTGGGCGAACTTCGGCAGCACCCAAATGAACAAAACGCACATCGCACCCGATGCCACAGTCAGCAGCACCGCCGGATACGCCATCGCAGTCATGATTTTCTTTCGAATATCAGCCTGACGCTCAAGCATCTCATGGATGGACCCCAGCATCGTGCTCAGCGTACCGCTCGTTTCACCGGCGGCGACCATTCGCGTGGTGATGGGCGTGAACACATCGGGATGAGCGCCGAGCGCCTCAGAGAACGACTCGCCACCCTTCACCCTGTCTCGAACGTCGCTCAAGACCTGGCGAAACCGGGTGTTACGCGTCGTCTCACCCAGTACCCTCAGTGCATCGTCAAGCCCCGTTCCCGACCCGATCATCAGCTCGAGCTGCGCCAGCGTCGACAGGACTTCCTTCGACTTGATGCGCTCCCGTTTGATCCACTTCCATCGGGACGACAACGTCGCTCGAATCCCCGTCGCGCGGTCGATGGAGATGATCTGTACGCCTTTTTGGCGCAGGCGGCGCATCGCGTCGCGCGGCGACGACGCCTCAATGCTGCCGCTAACGACTTGGCCTTCATTGGACCGCGCTTTATACGTCAGTGTCGACACTGGTCGCTTCCCTCAAGTGTGCACCACTACCCGACACCCGATGCGAACACCGCCCGCGTGTCATTCAGACGGTGTAGCAATTCCTGCTGCGAGATGATCTTCTTCTCCAGTAGCTGCTCCAGGCAGTCCTGCATTGTGTGCATACCCTGCCCGCGCCCGCTGAGAACGCAGTTGTGAATCTGCGTGTAGTCCCCAGTGCGAATCAAGTTACGAATGGCTGAATTGACCAAGATGAACTCCGTTGCGAGCACACGCTGCTGTTGACGGATGGACGGAACGAGTTCCTGCGCCAATACCGCGACCAGGCTGTTCGACAATTGCAGGCGAATCTGACTCTGTTGTTCCCCCGGAAACACGTCAACGATTCGACTGACGCACTGAACGGCATCCTGGGCGTGGAGGCTGGCGAGCACCAGGTGGCCGGTCTCGGCCGCGGTGACAGCTGTCGCAATGCTCTCCCGGTTCTGCAATTCTCCGATCACAATCACGTCGGGCGACTGCCGCAGAACATTCTTCAACGCAGCGCCCCAGTCGAGCGTGTCGGTATGCAGTTCCCGTTGTTCGCAGATGCCCACACCGTTGCCGTGCACGAATTCGATCGGGTCTTCAATCGTGATTACGTGGGCGCGGCGGGATTCGAGAATATGATGCACAAGTGCGGCGAGTGTCGTCGACTTTCCCGAGCCCGCTCGTCCACAGACCAGGATCAAGCCTTGATGTCGCAAGGACGCTTCCGCCAATTCCACCGGCAACGTGAGGTCAGTGACCGTCCGCACTTCCGGCCAGATGATCCGAATCGTTGCGGCAAGCGTGTCTCGTTGATAGTGAATGTTGAACCGCACACGCCCCAGGCGACCGACATCCGCTGAAAAGTTCAACTCGCGTTCCTCTCGCAACGTGCACTGCCGGTCCTCCGGGACCAGCGAGAGAATCATCTCGTCGCACTCGAACGACGAGAGCGCTCGTCCCGGAATGGCAAGCCACTCACCCTCCACGCGCATGAACGGTTGGGCTTCCGCGACGACCACGACGTCCGAAGCGCCCCGATCCTTCGCAGTAGCCAGAATCGTCTCAATCTCCGTCATGTTCCCCTCGCTTTCCAGATCGCGACTGTTCTACATCCACTACGGACAAAACCTCGTCCATCGTCGTTCGACCGGCGGCCACCAACGACACGCCTTCACCATAGAGATTCGACATGCCGCACTCCCGGGCCAGCTTTCGCAACTGCTCCACGCCGGCACGCTCGCCAATGGCGTGACGTAGTTCGTCAGTGAGCGTCAAGACTTCGTAGATCGCCACGCGGCCTCGCAGTCCGGTGCCGAAACAGTGCGAACACCCCTTGCCTCGTGAAAACTGGTATTCAGAGGATGGGTCAAGACCCCAACTTTTCAGATATTCATCCGACGGCGATTCAATTTCCGTGCATTTCGGGCAATTCGTGCGAACGAGACGCTGGGCGATGATCGCCTTAATGCCCGCCGAGAGCATCATTGGATCGACACCGATGTTGACCAGCCGCGCAATCGTCGCAACCGAGTCGTTCGTGTGAAGCGTCGAGAGAACCAGGTGACCCGTCAGTGCGGCTTGCACCGCCATCTTGGCCGTATCGAGATCACGGATTTCGCCGACCATGATGTAGTCCGGATCCTGCCGCAGAAACGTTCGGAGGATGGACGCGAACCCGAGGCCGATCGATTCGTTGACCTGTACCTGGTTCACGTAGTCAAAATCGTATTCCACGGGATCTTCGACACTGACGACGTTGCGCTCCACCCCACGAATCATGCTGAGCAGGCAGTACAGCGTCGTCGTCTTCCCCGAGCCGGTCGGACCTGTAACCAAGATCATGCCACTCGGGCTGGCGAGGATGTCGTCAATCTGCGAGCGCATCTGCCGCCCCATCCCCATCTCGTTGAGGTCGAACCGCACTGATTCTCGATCGAGAAGCCGCAACGCCATTTTTTCACCGCGCGTGGTCGGCATACACGACGCTCGAATGTCGATCTCCCGTCCGTCGACCATCACCATGGTCCGGCCGTCCTGCGGCCGACGATGCTCCGCGATGTCCATCTTGGTCATCACCTTCAAGCGGGAGATCAGCGCCGCGTGCAGGCCTAGCTTCGGCGTCATGACTTCGTACAACTCGCCGTCAATGCGAAAGCGCACCGACAGCGTATCCCGGCCGGGTTCGATGTGAACATCGCTCGCGCGGTCGCCGACCGCCTTGGACAAGATCGCATTGACCAGCGTGACGACAGGGCTTTCGTCAGACCGCTTTTCGGTAATCTCGACACCCGCTTGCTGCGTTGTCGCATCGCGGGTCGTGGGGTCAGGCCCGTCGTCAACGTCAACTTCTTCGTGAAACGCGGTTTCCGCGTAACATCGCTCAGTCGCCTTACGCAAGTCCGTCTGTGACACAAGCACGGGAAGCAGCCGCAACCCGGTCAGGTTCTCCAGTTCGTCGATGACAAAGATCGCCCGCGGGTCGCTCATGGCGACGGTCAGCGTTTCGCGTACGCGGAAGAGCGCAAGCACGCCGTAACGCTCAGCTTTGTCGCGGGGAATCATCGGGACGACACGCGGATCAACCAGCCCCTCCGATAGGTCGGCCCACGGAACGTTCATTTGCGATTGCAGAACCGGGAACACCTGAGACGGTGTCACCATTCCCAGGCGAATCAGCGTCTCGCCGAGCGGCAGCCCCAACGCCCCTTGCGCAGCAAGCGCTTCGTCAAGCTGTTGCTGGTTGATGATCCCCTGTTCGATCAGCAACCCGCCGAGGGAAGTCCTGGTTTTGGTCGTGGTCGCCGTCATATGACTGTGAAACCTTCGTCCACCGACACCACCGTCACGCCACAGCCAATTCGCGGTCTAATCTGGTGATCTCGAGAATCTTCAAAACCTTCGGGCTAACATCGACCAACACGCATGTTCCGCCGGCGGACTTGCAGCGTTCCTGGCATTCGAGCAAAGCTTCAAGCCCCGCGCTGTCCACCATGCCGACCGAGTGCATGTTGATCTTGATGTTCGCCCGCCCGGACGTCACCGCCTCGCTGCACGCACTTGAAAACTGCTCGACCGATTTGCCCTCCAGAGCGCCGCGAATCTCAAACACAATCGTTGAACCCTCGTCCGACGTGCTTAGCTTCATGGTGAATGTTTCTCTTGTCTGCCCACAACCTCGCCCGAGAACGATCAACACGAACGCGCCGCCGCAACGAAACATGGGCTCCACCGCTGCTACGACCGATAGTGTTCGACTGCGCAAACCGCGTCCCCATTGCACAGATTCGACACCACCCCCCAGCCGCTTTAGTTGCACCGTAGTGGGCGAGCGGTCGTCCAGAGATTCGCGCGACCGGCGGTCCTCCAGTCCGCGTCGGTGTCGTCCGGCTAGGTCCGAGAATGGAATCCATACGAACGAGCGATTATCATTATGCCAAGACAGTCCCGCGAGCCGGAAGAGATTTGGTCATGATTGCTCGAGTCATTCGTTTTGTGATCGCGGCGCCCGCGATCGCATTGTTCCTCATAACATCAGCCTGCACGCTCGATCACCCCGGCTGGGTCGCCGTCGGCCATCAGGGCATGGTTGCCAGCGATTCACCCGACGCCTCGATTATTGGACGCGACGTACTCAAGGCGGGCGGCAACGCCATCGACGCCGCCACCGCGGTTTCCTTCGCACTCGCTGTCACGCGTCCCTACAGCACGGGTCTGGGCGGCGGCGGATTCCTCATCTATCGAGCCGGCGGGACCGGACAGGTGCGCGTTTTCGACTTTCGTGAGACTGCCCCAGCAGCAGCGACGAAAGATATGTTCTCACCCGAGGCGACTGCTATCACACCGACCGGGCAGCCAAGCCGTTACGGCGGTCTTGCCATCGGTGTTCCGGGCTTGGTGGCAGGTCGAATCGAAATCCACCGCCAACTCGGCAGCGTACCGCTGGCCGATCTCGTCGCGCCGGCGGTTCGTCTCGCCCGCGATGGATTCGCCGTCGACAAGCATTACGCTGATACCAGCCGCGACGTTCTCGCGACGTACCGTCGTTATCCCAAGCTTCAGTCCACGTGCGGATATGTGTTTAACACCCATCTGCGGGCGGGCAATCTTCGCAAGCCCGGCGACGTGCTCATGCAGCCGCACCTGGCGAACTTGCTCGACCAGATCGCCCGTGCTGGCGCAGACGCCTTCTACAAAGGAGACGTCGCTCGCGACATCGTCGACACGGTTCGACTGCGCGGTGGAACCGTCTCCATGACAGACCTCGCCGACTATCGAGTTGTAGAACGAACTCCGATCGTTGCGACCTATCGCGACGTCAAACTACTGCTCATGCCGCCTCCGTCATCGGGCGGTGTTTGCCTCGCCGAAACGCTCAACATTCTCGAACGCGTCGACCTCCCCGCGATCGCCCGCCGCGATCAGCCGCTTGCTCTGCACTACATGGCAGAAGCAATGAAGCACGCGTTCGCCGATCGGGCCCGCTGGCTGGGCGACGCGGATTTCGCCGACGTACCGATCGAGCTACTCACGTCCAAACGCTATGCAGCCGACCGACCGCTACGCCCGACCGCGATACAGATCGACAGCGACTATGGGATATCACAGCTTCCTGACGATGCCGGAACGTCTCATTTCTGCGTGGCTGACCGCTGGGGAAATGTGGTCGTATCTACCGAGACGATCAACACGTCATTCGGTTCGCTGGTCGCAGTGGACAAGTGGGGGTTGATTCTTAACAACCAAATGGACGACTTCACCGCGGTCCCAGGAGTGGAAAACGCGTACGGCTTGATTCAATCGGATCGCAATTCGATTCGTCCCGGCAAACGACCGCTGTCGAGCATGTCTCCAACGATCGTGCTAAAGAACGACAAGCCGTTCTTACTCTTGGGCGCATCGGGCGGACCACGAATCATCAGTAGCGTTCTCAACGTATTGCTCAACGTCACTGACTTCGGCATGTCTCTCGGCGACGCGATGGTGGCGTTGCGGGTCCATCACCAGTGGAAGCCCGACGAGGTCTTCTTCGACCATCAACCCGACGCGCAAGTTGCTGTCGCCCTTCGAGCCCGCGGTCATGTCGTTTCACCAACGCCAAAAACCGGCATCGTGCAGGCCATCCGAATCAGAGATTATCAATTGATTGGCGCATCGGACCCTAGAAAGGGGGGTCGGCCTGCTGGTTACTAGATATCAGAATTTGCGACCAGTAAAATTGTCGATGGCTTGGGCGGACTCATTCGGGTCCGTCTTGGTGGTCGCGCTTGAGCGCTGACAACCGCCCGGCCGTGCATCGGCCCTCCCGGCGTTTGCCAGTCTTGAGGCCCTGTTTTTAGTCCCGTCGGAGTCGTTTGCTGACTATGTGTCGTTCTGTCGAGGCTCAATCGCCGTGCGTGCCGGAAGGTGCCCCCATGGCCAGCGTTTCTATCATCGCTGGCGCAGGGTCGGGCCAATCCATACGCCTGCGGCGTGCGATCTCGCTGTTCGGTACCAAACGCGGTTGTAAATTCATACTGCGAGATTCCTCCGTCGATCGGCGTCATTGCGTCATCGTCAACACCGGCTATCGACTCATTCTTCGTGATCTCGACACCCGCGGGAAGACGCTTCGCAATGATTTGAAAGTGGAACAGGAAATCCTCGAGGATGCCGACGAGATTACCGTCGGCCCGTGGACCTTCCGAATCGACATCGATGAGCCTCAAGTTCAAGGCGCCAGCGACAGCCCCGTCATCGTTGATCTAGAGCCCGACCCGACCGTACTCGCGCTCGAGGATATGCAAACCCAACGCGTCGCCAAACTTCCCCGCGATGTGTCCATTCTCGGCCGGAGTCCGACCGCTGATTTCGTTATCGCCGATCGGGAGATCTCACGCGTTCACGCCATCATCTTTTTCTACCTCAGTCGCCCAGCCATTTTCGACTTGGCGAGCGAAAACGGTTTGAAAGTAAACGGTGAGCCAGCCACGTTTGCCATGCTGGAAGACGGTGACGAGCTTCACCTCGGTTCTCGATTACTCAAATTCAGAAGCCATTCGCCGTCCATTCTTCGAGGGCCATCCAAGAACGGTCGAACGGTGCTCACACCAAACCCGTTCCCCAACCCGGAAGGAACCGTCTCCGATCTCATCGACCTTTCCTCCGAAACCAACGCCGTCTGACCGCTTGGCGCAGTGTGCAACCCCGGATGTCCTTCGCTCGAGCGCGCATCGCGCGTCACCTTGTTGAGTTGAGATGTGCACAACGTTAGAGCCTGCCCCGGGATACCGAAACATCGTCCGCGAGTGAGGCACGCTTGGGTATGAATGTCTGCGGTCGTCGTTGCGTCTGGGTGTGCGCTGTCCTCCTCGTCGCCATCGGAGCTTTGTATCCGCTGGGCAAGTACTTGCATGTATTCGACGCACCTCTCATTCAAGACAAGAGCGAATGGCAGCGGGAGTACTGGGCGGCTGTCTTCAAAGCTGACGCGGCGACCGACTCGAAGGACTGGCAAGAAGTCGCCCGACAGTACGAGGTGATTACCCATCTAAGTCCGTACTCCCCGGCTGTGCGATTCAACCGCGCGGCGGCGCTCGCCCACGTCGGTCGCGCGGTCGACGCGCTCGCAGAGCTGCGGCTGGCTGTCGAGTGCGGGTGGGTCAAGACTGACGTGGTAAGGTCCGATCCCTTATTCCGCGAGGTTCGCGCTGAACCTGGTTTCAAGAGGCTGCTCGAACGTGCCAACGAGGTCGCGGACGAGCAAATCGTTGTCTACGTTCCGCGAGGGTTGAGCAAGACATCAGCCGCCCCACTCATCATCACCTACCACGGAAAGGGAGAGAATCCGCACAGCCACATTCAGTCTTGGAAACACGCCGCAGATCAACTCGGAGCGGTGGTGGTGGCGGCGCGGGGCAACAAACGCATCGGCCAAAATGGCAACGCTTCCTCGTTCTCCTGGGTGACCGGTGGAGGACAAAAGGAACGGGGAAGCCTTCTTCCGTTGAAGAACCTGTTGCAACGGTCGATTGAACTGGCGAAACGACGAGCCACCATCGACGAGGATCGCATCCTCCTGGCGGGATACTCGCAGGGAGGATCGGTGGCGCTCGCCTTGCTCGCTGACACACCGGCGCGTTTTCGCGGTGCGGTGGTGGAGGCGACCAGCTACTCGTCGCGCATACTGAAGAGGTGGCCACAAGACGAACCAAGGAACAGTGCACGCGTGTACGTCCTCGTTCATGAGTTCGATCGCATGCGACAACCGGGCGAGCAAGCCTATCGCGATCTCAAAGACATGGGAATCGACGCCCGTCTAAAGTTGATCACCGGCGCCGACCACGAACTACCGCTGGACGACGGCATGAGACTGATCGAGGCTGTGCGTTTTGTTCTCAGGCTCGATCCCGCGTCGCGATGAGATGAGTGGTGCTGGCAGGTCTCGCCTTGCCGTCGGCTGCATCTGACGGCTTTTCTCGATCCGGCTGACGCATGATCGAAAGTGCTTCAACCAGCCAGGCTACGCAAGACCTCGCAGCCGCGTTTGAGGCGTTCGTCCGGAACGGCGTAGCTGATACGAAAGTGTGTATCGCGATCACTGAAGACGTTTCCGGGAATGACGAGGCAGTTCCTCTTGATGGATTCTTCCACGAAGTGCGTCGCCGTTTCATATCGGGACGGAATCTTGGGGAACACGTAGAACCCGCCTCCGGGTGAAGCAAATTCGAACGCACCACGCAATTCGTCAACGGCAAGATCGCGCTTACGCCGGTAGATCTCAATCTCGCGGGACATGTCGGTATCCATCGCTGCCAGCGCTCCCCACTGTGCAATCTGAGGGGCACACACAAAGGTATATTGTTGCAGCTTGGCCATCTGCGCGATCACCGGCTCGGGACCGGCTGCGTACCCCATCCGCCAACCCGTAATCGCGTAGCTCTTGCCGAAACCTCTCAGGAGCAGCGTGTGCTCGGGCGCGAACGCGACCGGGCTGACGGGCTTGGTGTCGTAGGCGAGCATCTCGTAGATTTCATCGCTGATGAGCAGCAAGTCGTGCTTCTTCGCAAGCTCCGCCACGCCCTGAATCTCTGCGGCAGAATGCACCACGCCGGTCGGGTTGGCCGGTGAATTGAGCAGAATGATCTTGGTGCGCGGTGTGATGGCGGCCTCGATGGCGGCGATATCGATCCTGAAGTCGTCGTAGATGGAAACCGGCACGGGTTTGCCGCCGAAGAGATTCACGAGGTGTTTGTAGGACACAAAATACGGATCCGGGAAGACGACCTCGTCGCCCGGATTCAGACACGCCATCAGCGCGAGCGACAGTCCACCCGACACGCCGCAGGTAACAATGTTCGGCGACGACCAGTGCAATTCCTCTTGAAGGCTGCGCGCGATGCGGTCTCGTAGCTGCGGCAAGCCATGGGTCACGGTGTAACCGTTGCGATCATTGTTGATCGCGTCGATGGCAGCCTGCTTGACGCTCGCCGGGACGTCGAAATCCGGCTGCCCCATGGACAGATCGATCGGATTGGTCATCGTGGCGGCGAGATCGAAGACCCGTCGAATGCCGGATGAGCCGATGGACGAAATCCGATCGGCGAGAAAATGGGCGGGGTCCATGGCGGTCTCCGTGGATTCGTTTTGTCAGCGCGCCCCGAACCGGCGACTATGAAAAATGCCGCCACGAACCGGCCGCGGCGGCAGAAAAATGCATCTTGCGATCACCCCCTGTCGGAGCGATCAACTGGCCTCGGGGGTCGACTCCGTCTTGGCGTCGTCTTCGGTCTTTTCGGCCTTCTTCGTTTTACCGCCGACGGACACCTTGCGATGGGCGACCTTCGGTAGTCCATATGGGGACTCGCCATCTGCCCAACGTTCTTCGTCCTTCAGCTTCTCGATGCGTTCAGCGCGGTTCAACACGTTGCGATGTCTCGTCAACGAGGATTTACTCTTGAGCGTTTTGTGCAAAGACACGGTACCCTGCCTCCGTTAACCGCGATCCGATGTCGCTTTTTTCTGATAGCCTTGCAAGTCGTATCGCCCGCCGGACTTGACGAACGCCTTTCCCAACTTGCGAATCCGTTGATGATACTCGTCGCACCGCCTCTTCTGCAAGGGGTCGCCGCGATTGAACCCTTTTTGAGTCACCAAGCGGTACTTATAGCGACTCTTGCCGCTGGCTTCAACAACCACCGTCGGGATGCCGTTGTCCCGCAGAAACGAGCGGGCCTTCTGCATTTCGGCCCGGTCGTTGGCCCGGAACTCCTGGACGACGATGTAAGTATAGCCTTTAATCCACCTGGGCGTGGCGGACGATGTCGGTCTTGCGGTCTTGGGCTTCGCCGTGTCGCGATGCGTGGGGCCAACCTTGGGCGGCCGAGTCGGAGAAGACGGAAGCCCCGCGAAAATCCCGGGATTCGGTTTGGCGAGACGTGCGGCGTCAATCTCGTTGAGGGTGGCTGATTCGATCGCACGGCGCGCCCGGGCGTATCCCTCTTCCTGCCCCGTCGCACGACCGGAGGCGTGGCCAAGGACATAGACGCCCGAGCTCAGCGCGATGAGCAGCGCGACGGCGATGCCCGCGTAAACGCTGGAGAGGGAAATGACCAACCGGGGCCCGTCAATGGTGATCAGACGAGAGCGGGTGGCTGCGATGGATGAGCGATCAACGTTGGCCGCGTCGGATGTTGCGGCATCTGCCTCTGGGGACTCGGGGGTGTCCCGTTTCTGCCGGGTCGTCCACCACTTGGGCACTTCAACGCGGCCGGAATCCGCAGAGGGATCTCGTTTCCTGATGACCTCGAACAGCGATGGTCCTTTGCGGCTGGTAGCCATGGGAATGCTCGCAGAATGCCGTCTGCCCGTTTCGGGCACTTCTCGAATACGAGGATAGTCGACCGCCGGGCAAAAGCAAGCATCGCCGATCGAACGCCCGGCACCGACGGTTCAGACCCTCGTTGAACCGCAGTGGAACGATTGTTGTTCCCATCAGATTATGGCCTTGCAGATTCCCCCACGGCCTCTCCTGTTGGCCGCCATTGGGCTCGGGTCGACCACCGTCTTGCCATTGCAGCAAACGGTGATACCATGGCCGCCACCCAACTCGGGGGTGGCCACCGCGCACCACGCGTCAGGCCGATCGCCGGGTTGTCCGGAAGAACGTCGGGCGATTAGCTCAGTTGGCTAGAGCGTTCGGATCACACCCGAAAGGTCACAGGTTCGAGT
The DNA here is from genome assembly GCA_964416845.1 of uncultured Phycisphaeraceae bacterium. Taxonomy (GTDB): domain Bacteria; phylum Planctomycetota; class Phycisphaerae; order UBA1845; family UBA1845; genus CAYQFV01. The sequence continues at coordinate 19,738 of CAYQFV010000067.1, forward strand.
CCTGTATCGCCCATTCACTTCACGCCCGCGCCAGGGCGGTTTGAAAAATACGCTGATAAATTGACCTCAAGCTGCCCCTGCGCGGAGACGATTCACCAGCCATGGCGCGCCCACGGAATACGGTTCGAGATGACGACGGACGGGAGGTTTTTGGCTTGTCCGTCACCTGGGACAAGCAATCCCGCAAACACCGCTACTACATCACGGCGACGAAGCCGACGAAATGGCTCGGCTACGACAAGCGTGCGGCCATCCAACGCTATCTCGCCATCAAGTCGCGCGAGGTCAAAGAGCAAATCGCGGTCGGGCCGGATTCCGACCCGCATGAACATCTGCACGACAAGAAAAGAGAGCAGGTGCGTGACGATCATGGATTCCTCGACACCATCTTGGCAGCAAAACCAAGACCGGGCGACGACGACACGAAGCTCGTGGACGCCGCGTGGTTCTACGGGC
>CAYQFV010000068.1:0-20135 GCA_964416845.1 uncultured Phycisphaeraceae bacterium
AAGAAGTATTACAAAAAACAAAGTGCAGGGGTATTTGCCCCTCCTCGCACGCACGCACGGAAGAATGCCAAAATGGAGTAGACTGGGCTCGTCTTGTGTGAGGAGCCGCAGGTGAGGTTTCCGATCATCGTTCGAGTTGGAACAGGCTGGCAGCGTCGGGGCCATCAGCCCTCTGTTCCCAGCACGATCGCCCCCCGGCGGCTGGATATTTCAAGCGGTGGGCCGGGATGTTGTGGTACTCGTACAACATTTTTTTGTAGGAGGTTGAAGATTCGCTGACGATCTCGCGAAGCTGGATCGGCCTTGGGTGGGCGAACCGGATGACATTTCTTGGATTTTGGGCTTGACGCGGACGACGAATAGCTATATCACCATGGATATATGGTGGATCGCTCGAATTGATGTTGACACTTACCAGCGAGTACGCGTTGCAGGCTGTGATCTACTTGGCGCGGCACGAAGACGAGCAGCCGATCCCCGGACGGGAGATTGCCGAACATGCCCAGATTCCTCCGCGGTATTTGTCGAAGGTCTTGGGTGATTTGGTCCGGTCGGGCGTTTTGGATTCGTCACCGGGCAAGACGGGCGGCTTCGCCCTGCGTCGGTCGTCGCGTGAGACGGTGTTGTATGACGTTCTTTCGCCGTTCGAACAGTTTGACCGTCGTCGGTGTCCGTTCAGCAGTGGGTATTGTGATGATGCCCACCCTTGTTTGGCGCACGATGATTGGAGTCGCATCGTCGAGAGTCAGGCCAGTTTTTTTCGTGATACGTCCGTGTACGACGTAGCTGTGCGGCAGGAGTCTTGATATGACGGGGGCTGGTCGGCGAGGCTGGCGAACCCTTTTTTTGGGGTGATACGCCTATATGCGTATAGATATGTAGTGGTTGCGTGAATGATGAAGCCGATTCAGGTTGAGATTCCCGACGACACGTATTGGCGAAAGCAGATCAAATGTCAATACGCGTGCCCGGTGCAGACGGACGCTCGTGGTTACGTACGGGCGGTGGCTGCCGGCGATTTTGAGGCGGCGTATCTGATCGCTCGCGGTCCCAACCCGCTGGCGAGCATTTGCGGGCGGGTTTGCGGCGCGCCCTGCGAAGCGGCTTGTCGGCGGGGGAGCGTGGACGAGCCGGTGTCGATTCGCGCGCTGAAGCGGTTCGTTACGGAGCGATTCGGTCCGGAGTCGTTCTCACGAGAGTCGCTCAAGCCGATCGAGATGTTGAAACGTTTGTTGGGCAACGCGTCGCAGCGCATGTGCAGCAGTTCGGAAGAGCTCGGGGCGTTGCGGTCGGTGCTGAACGGTGCGGGGCTTGGCGAAGCGGCTTCCGACGTCGGAGATGCGAAGGATACCAAAATCGCCATCATTGGTTCCGGACCTGCGGGGCTGGCGGCGGCGCACGATTTGGCCCTGATGGGGTTCAAGCCGACGGTGTTTGAGATGGAGCCCGTGCCCGCAGGCATGCTTGCGGTAGGGATTCCGGAGTACCGGCTTCCGCGGGATTTGATACGCGCGGAGGTGGAAGTGATTCGCGCTTTGGGTGTCGAGTTCGTCTGCAACACGCAGGTCGGCAAGGACATTCAGATGGCGGAGATTCGTCGTGATCATCGCGCGACGATTGTCGCGGTGGGTGCGAAGCGATCTCGTTTGATTCCGATTCCCGGTAGCGATGGGCCCGGTGTTTTGGGTGGGGTGGAATTCCTGCGCGATGTGGCGTTGGAGGACCGGTCGGCCGGTTCAACGCTTGGGCAGATGGGTGGCCGGATTGTGGTCATCGGCGGCGGGAATGTGGCCTACGACGTTTCGCGAACGGTCATTCGGCAGGTTGGTTACGACGTGTCGCGCAGCGCGTTGCGGCAATCGGCCGTGGGTGAGGTTCACCTCTGTTGCCTTGAAAGTGTGGACGAGATGCCGGCGGACGACGTCGAGATTCTTGAGGGGCATGAGGAAGGCGTTGTGCTGCACGCAGGGTGGGGACCTGTCGAGATCAAGCGCGACGCAGGTGGGGCTGTCGTGGGTGTGACGTTCAAGCGGTGTCTTCGCGTTCTTGATGAGCAGGGCCGGTTTTTGCCATTGTTTGACGAGAAGGATTTGATGACGATTGAGGCTGACACGGTGCTGTGGGCGGTGGGTCAGCGTGCTGATCTGTCGTTCATCGATCCGGATGGCGATGTGAAGCTCAATGATCGCGGACTGCTGGAGTGCAACGCGGAGACACTGGAAACCACCGCGCCGGATGTGTTTGTAGCGGGTGACATTGCGTACGGCCCGAGGTTGTTGATCGACGCGGTGGCGAGCGGGAAGAAGTGCGCGCGGCGCGTGCGAGCGTTTTTGACGGGCAAGTCCATCACACCGTCGTTCCAGTTTGTTCAGATCGAGTTGCCGGACTACTCGCGCGAGCTGGACTACGAGAAGTTGGAACGCACGCCGATTGCGACGGTGGACGCGGCTGAGCGGCGGGCGGGGCAGTCGACGATCGTGGAACGTGGGTATGGCGTTGAAGACGCGACGCGTGAAGCTTGCCGTTGTCTGGACTGCGGTGTGAACACGATTTTTGATTCGGACAAATGCATTCTGTGCGGCGGGTGTGCGGACGTCTGCCCGGAGTTGTGTTTGCGTCTGGTGTCTTGCGACCGTCTGGAGGGTGAAGCGGAGTTGTCGTCGTTGCTCGGGGAACGTTACAGCGACATTGATCTGGCAGATTGTTCGGCGATTGTGAAGGATGAGGAGAAGTGCATCCGCTGTGCACTGTGTGCTGAGCGATGCCCGGTGGATGCGATCACGATGGAGCGGTTCGGATTCACCGGACAGTGGTCACCGGTGGGTGTGTAGGGTTTGGGTTCGTAGGAAAGGGCGACTTGATGACACAGCCGATCGATGAACCTCTTGCGAGTAAGCGGTTCAGGCCGCCGGCGACGCGGCGTGATTTTCTGGGATTGGCGGCGGCGTGGTCGGGCATCGTTGCGTTTGTGATGGCGATGTTGGGTGCGTTGCGGCTGCCCATGCCGTCGGTGTTTCCCGAGTCGAACTCGGTGGTGAAGTTGGGACGTCCTCAGGGCTTCCCTTTGGGGACGATCCGATATTTTTCCGAGCATCGGCTCTGGCTGTTCCGCGACGACGCCGGATTCCATGCCATCTCCTCGGTGTGCACGCATTTGGGTTGCGTGGTGGATCGGCAGAAGGACGGCGGATTCCACTGCCCCTGTCACGGGTCGATATTCGACGCAACAGGTGAAGTGATCGGCGGGCCCGCGCCGAAAGGGCTGATTTGGGTAGTGCTGAACGTGTCGCCGGAAGGTTGGCTGATGGCGGATACGTTGAAGGAAGTCAAACACGGCGTGGTGTTGAAAGCGTAGATGCGACGATCGGTCGGCGTGTCGATCTTGGATGAACAGGGGCGTTCTTTCGGAGCGTGGTGATGACGCGAGTGGACGTGACGAAGTCTTCTGCCAAGGAGTCAGCGAGCGGGCGGGCCATCGGCGATGCCGGCGCGATGCGGGCATTCGTCAAGAACCTGATATCCGTCCCGCGATCCTTTCGGGATTCCCTGGTCCGTCACGGCAAGCCGACGTCCGACCGGGCCAAGAGTCAGGCGATTTCGTCGAACTTCTTCTTTCACATCTTGCCGGTTCGCACGCATTTGCATTCGATCAAGCCATTGACGACGTTGGGATTGGGCGTTGCGACGCTGGTGTTGTTTATTGTGCTCTGTGTAACCGGCGTTCTGTTGATGGTCTATTACAAACCGTCTGTCGATCAGGCATACGCGTCGATGTTGGACATCATGCATGTTGTTCCGACGGGACGCTTGATTCGCAACGTGCACCGCTGGTCGGCCCATGCGATGGTGGCGTGTGTGATGTTCCACATGGCGAGGGCGTTTTACACAGCCGCCTACAAATCGCCCCGGCAGTTTAACTGGGTGCTGGGTATGGGGTTGTTCGTCTTGACGTTGGCATTGAGCTTCACGGGGTATCTGCTGCCGTGGGATCAGTTGGCATACTGGGCGGTGACAATCGGTGCGAACATTGCACAGTCTCCACAAGAACTGACCGACGCGTTGGGGATTACGTCGGTGTTCGACATAGGCCGAATGCAGAAGGAATTGCTGTTGGGGGCCCACTACGTCGGCCAAGAAGCGTTGATCCGCTTTTACGTTTTGCATGTGATGGTATTGCCATTGGCGATCACTGTAATGATCGCGGTGCATTTCTGGCGGATTCGGAAAGACGGCGGGTTTGTGCGGCCGCAATGTGCAGATGAGGTCGACGAACTGCCGGAGTTGGCCCGGGATGCCGCGAGCGCCGGGCAGGTCATCAAGACGTACGGATTGATGGGGCTGATGAAAGGCCGAACGCCGGCGGTCAATCTCGAACATCGTAACACGATCATGACGTGGCCTAACGTGATGTACGTGATCGGGGCGGTCTCGATGGTGACGGTCTTGGCCATGCTCGTGTTGGGCGTGGTAGCCGACGCACCATTGCGGGAGATGGCGAACCCGTCGGTTCCGGAAAACCCGGCCAAGGCGCCATGGTACTTCCTTGGACTGCAGGAACTGGTTTCGTATTCGGCGTTCGCCGGAGGTGTGGCGATTCCGGCGATTGTGGTACTGGGCCTTGCGTTGGTTCCGTATCTGGATCGCGAGCGCGAGGATGCCGGTATCTGGTTCAGTGGCCAAAAGGGGAGGCGCGTCGCGCTGTTGAGTGCCCTGTTCGGCAGTGCAGCCGTCATAGGAATGCTGTGGTTCACAGTGAATCACGGCTGGCTGAGAAACTGGGAGGCAACTGCCAAAGTGCCTCAAATCGTGATCACATTGTTCAATCCTGGAACGGTGTTTGTAGTGTTGTTTGCGCTGTGGTCGGTTGTCGTGGTGAGAGTAACGCGATCCACCCGGATGGGTGCGATCGCACTGTTCACGTGTTTTGTGGTTGGGTTCATTATTCTGACGTATTTTGCGACTGTCCATCGGGGGCCGAACTGGGAGTTCTACTGGTCCCAGAGTGATTGGCCGGTGCATTGACGTAGCGGACCGCGAGGGATTCGCGATCGCTTCTGCCGGCACGCCGATGCGAGCGGCCGGAGTGACAGGGAGTAGCCATGGACCATCGACAGGTCAGGTTGATGAAGCTCGTGCTGCTGGTGAGCAGCGTCGCGTCGCTTTGTGTGTTGGTGGCGGCGGCCTATCGGGAGAACTTCGAGGGGCAGTGGCGGGTCGCTCAGCGTACGTACAAGGGGCTGCTGGTGTCGACTTCGACGGACGAGTCGGCCCGTCGCCTGTCGGAATCCTTCCCGATCGAGCTACGTCAACTTTATTTGCCGAAGCTCGAGCGGATCGACCGGTGCACCACATGCCACCTGGGTGTCGAGAACCCCGCGATGCGCGATGCGGAAGAACCGCTTCGTCTGCATCCGGACGATCTGCTGGCCGATCACCCGCCGGACAAGTTTGGGTGCACGATCTGCCACGCCGGCGAGGGTCGCGCGACGGACAAGCCGTCGGCGCACGGGTGGTATGAAGATGGATCGGCAGTGGCGGACGTGGACACTCCGATGCTTCGCGGACGAGCGGTCTACACGAGCTGCGGACGCTGTCATTACGAGATCGATCTTTATGGTGGTGAAACGGATTTGTTCGCGGATACGGGTGCGGGAGAGGCTGGTTCGGGCAGCGGAGCGATGGCGGCGATCAACGAAGCCGATCTCACGCGAACGCTTCCAAGGGCGACCGAGCTGTCGCAGGGCAAGCGCATGGTGGTCAAGCTCGGCTGCCTGGGATGTCACAAATATCGCGGGCGGGGTGGGGTTCTTGGCTTTGATCTGACCTACGTCGGCGACAAGATCCGCCACGATTTCGATTTCACCTACGTCAAAGGCGAACACACCGTCGAGCAGTGGCTGTACGAGCATTTCATGTTTCCCAGCGAGGTATCGCCCGGTACGGTGATGCCCGAGATGGGGCTCTCGCCAGAAGAAGCACGGTCGCTTGCGTTGTACATGATGAGCCTGCATCGCAAAACCGCGCCCGCCAGCCACACCCCGCAGCCGGCGCGTCACTCGTCGCCACAAACGGAGTCACCAGTACGCGGTGAGACGCTGTACGCCATGTTCTGTTCGGCATGCCACGGACCTGACGGACGGGGATCGACGATGCGGGAGGGGCTTTGGCCGGTGGGTGCCGACCCGTGGGGTCGTGACATGGACGCCCGGAACGTGGTGATTCAACGTCGCGGCTCGTTGGATGTCATGGTGCCGTCACTGAATCATCCGGACACGTTAGCGACCGTCAGCGACGACTACTTGCGTCGGATCATTGCCCGCGGGCGTCCGGGAACGAAGATGATCGGTTGGTCGGAGGAAGGCGGCTTGAGTGACGACGAAATAACCCTTCTGGTCGGGTTCATTCGCGGGTGGCAATCCCCACCGCCGGATCGAGCGTCGGTGTCCGCATCGCGGGGCGACGCGCGTGTGGGTGGCGCACTGTATCGGGCCAATTGTGCGGCCTGTCATGGGTTCAGCGGCGGGGGCGGCATTGGCAACACTCTAAACTCGCCGACGTTCCTAGCTGCCGCGTCGGACGCATTTCTTCGGGACACGATTGCGTTCGGTCGGCCGAACACGGCGATGCCCGCCTGGCGGGGTTTCGACACGCGTGAATTGAGTGATTTGCTGGCCTTCATTCGTGGGATGCAGCCGGCAAGAAGTGATGTGGCGACAGCGGTCGAGATGTGTCAAGGCGGTGACACCGATGAAGTATCGTCCAAGATCGGGCGCATTCTCTACAACGCCAATTGCGTGATGTGTCACGGCGGAGACGGATCAGGGGATCTCGGCCCGTCGCTCAATACGCAAGCGTTCTTGACGGTCGTGCCGGACGAGTTCCTGGTCAAGACGATGATTCGTGGTCGTCCCGGGACGGGAATGCCGGCTTGGCGGCACCTCTCGAACGCGGACGTCGCGTCGATTGTGCGGTTTCTCCGTGGATGGCAGCGGTCCGAGAGCAAGGCGGATGGATCGCATGACGACCACGTGTCGCGGGGTGATTGGCAGACGGGGCAACACCTGTTTGCCGGGCAGTGCGCCGGCTGTCATGGAACAGACGGAGAGGGCGCAACGGGGCCGCAGTTGAACAACCCGGTCTTCGCCGAGACGGTGACGGACGTGATGCTCCGAGCGTGGATCACGGATGGCAAGGAGGGCACGCCGATGCGTGGGTTCCGCAAGGGCGGGCAGGGCATTGCGGAGCTTTCCGAGCGTCAGATCGAAGATGTCATTGCCTATGTGCGTTTTCTACAACGACAGAGTGGCGAGCACGTGACGCGTATCGCCAAGTCTCCGAACGGACGGCCGGAACTGGGGGCGAAGGTGTACGCCAACAGTTGTTCGAGTTGCCACGGAGTGCGCGGCGAGGGTGCTAGTGGGCCTGCGCTCTCGAATCCGAATTTCCTCCGGTTTGCGTCGGACGGCTTTTTGATGGCGACGATGGCGTTGGGGCGGCAGGGGACGGAGATGAGACCTGTCAAGCGCGGGCCCCAATCGATTCTCGAACTGAGCAGTGATGAAGTGAACAACGTGGTGGCCTATCTTCGTTCGTGGGAAACCCACAGGCCGTTTGGTAGTGGTGGTAGCGGCGGGGACATCGCCCATCGGTTCGTCGTCCCGTGGGATTTGGCGAAGGGCAAGTCGCTGTTTCACTCGTATTGTTCGGGCTGCCATGGCGTTGAAGGCAAAGGGCTGTGGGCGCCGGAATTGAACAATGACGGTTTTCTGGCGGCGGCGACGGACGGAACGTTGCAGGCGACGATTGTGCGAGGGCGAAAGGGCACGGCGATGAGGCCCTTCGGTCGCGGCGGTCAGGGTGTGGCTGACCTGAGTGCCGAAGACATCGACGACATCGTGGCCTACATGCGTCATTGGTCCACGAGCGCGCCATCACCCATGACGATTTCGGCGGAGCGGCCCGTTAGCATGGCGGAGACGTCATCGGCCGATGCCGGCGAGAATGGTTCGCGGTCAGCACGACTCGCGGATTTGGATACATCGAAGAACGCACGGATACATTCAGACGGAAAGCCCGCCGATCCACAGGTTGCGGCGGTCGTTCCGCATCGTAATGGAGATTGAACGATGAGCGATGAACGTCAGAACGATGTGGATTCGACCCGGCCGACGGAGGCGTGCACGATCCATCGCGCGGTGAAGAATTCGGGTAATTTCGACCGCCGGAAGTTCATGCAGATGGCGGCGGGCACGGGTGCGGCGGTGGCTGCCACCACGATGTTGCCGGAAGAATTCATCGAGGCGAAAGCGGCGCCGGCAATCGGAGAGACTGCGAACGCAGGCCTCAAGCTATTGCAGGCCGCGTGTCCGTACTGCGGTGTCGGGTGCGGAACACTGATTAAGGTCGAGCGCGGTAAGGTTGTCGGAATGGTGCCGGACAAAAAGCACCCGACCAACCGTGGAATACAGTGCATCAAGGGGTTGAATGCCCATGAGCCGATTTACATAGATCGAATGACAGACGTTTTGGTTCGCAAGGACATGAGTGATCCGCTGACCGGTCGCGTGTCGGAGACCAAAGGCCGATTCGACGACGACGTCTTTCGCAAAGTGCCCTACGAAGAGGCGGAGGAAATGGTCGCAGACCGGATCGCGGCGATCATCAAGGCCAAGGGCCCCAATGCCGTCGGTCTGAACGGATCGGGGCAGCTCACGATGGAGGCGCAGTGGATCGAGAACCTTCTGATGAAGGGCGTGATCGGCAGCAACTCGATCGAGGCCAACGCGCGGATGTGCATGACGTCGGCTGTCACGGGCTATTTCCACTCGTACGGTTCGGACGCTCCGCCGACGAGCTACGAGGATATCGAAGAAGCGGACTTCATCACCTTCTGGGGCCACAACGCCCGCGAAGCGCACCCGATTTTGTTCTGGCGGGTGGCGGACCACAAAGCCAAACACGACATTCCGACGAGCGTGGCAGACCCACGCAAGACCGGCACGGTGATCGGCTTGGAAGACATCAATCCGCGGAACAGTTACCACATTCAAACACTCAACGGCGACATCAGCTACCTCAATGCGATCGCGCACGTGATCATGAAGAAGTATCCCGACGCGTGTATGCCTGACTCGTGGTTGGAGAAGCACACGCACAATTGGAAGGCGTACAAGGAAGGCGTGCTGCAGAAGTATTCGCCGGAGCAGGTTGTGGAAAAGCTTTCCCGGATCGACGGCGGTCGGGTGAAGGTGGAAACGATCGAATCGGTCGCCCGGGCATGGGCGGAAGCGTCGATCAAGGGACGACAGCGCGGTCGCGGCGGTGTGCTCTCGTTCTGGGGCATCGGTTACAACCAGATGCTTCACGGGCAGCACAACACGATCAGCATCATCAACCTGCATCTCTTGACCGGCAACGTTGGTCGCCCCGGCTGCGGAAGCCACTCGCAAACCGGGCAGCCCAATGCGATGAGCGAACGCTTGATGGGCGGACTGACGGGGAGATTGCCGTTCAACAAGCCGCTGAAGGACGTAGCGTGGCGAAATCACATCGCCGACGCTTGGCGCATTGATCGCGAACGCCTGACGCAGACTTCGACACTGCCGAACCCTGGGATGGTGTTGGGCATGATGGAGCGGGCACTCAAGGGCGGTCTGGACGCGATGTTCTGGATGTACACCACCCACGTGCACCTGCCCGACCTTGACACGCTGGTTCGTCCCGCGCTGACGCGCATGTTCATGGTCGCGCAGGAGATATATCGCCACGCCCCCAACAACCTGTATGCCGATGTGATCTTTCCCGCGGCGACATGGGGCGAATGGACGGGCGGCACGTACATTCAGTCCGAGCGGCGCATCTATGTCTGCGATGGGACGGTCAATCCACCTCCGAACTGCCGGCCGGATATGGACATGGCGATCGACAAGGGCAAGGCACTCGCGGTGAAGCTCGGACTCGACGCCGACGAGATCTTCCCGTTCGAAAAGAAGATTAAGATGGGCAACGGGATCATGGCTTACGATCCTGAAGACGTGTTCCGCGAGATTCTGGCGGCCAGCAAAGGCTCCGACGCCGACGTGTCGGGCATGCTCGCCGTCGAGGAAAAGGACAACGTTTCACCGTACGATCAACTCCGCAGGTTAAGGGGCGTTCAGTGGCCTGCCCCGACGTATGACATCGCCAAGAAGGGCGGCGTGCCAAGGCGATACCTCGGGCAGGAGGGATGGGCTGGGCGTCCGTACGGAGACTTCAGTCACAAGGACGGTAAGGCGCGTTTCAAGCTATGCGAGCAGGACTACACGCAGCTTGACGAAGTCACCAAGAAACTGAGTGTCTACGGTGACAAGCGACGTCCGGGACAGGGACCGTTCCTGATCGACGACCTCTACACCGAAGGCCCGAACAAGGGCAAGCCGAAGATTCTCGTGCAAGCCCGCGATGCAGGTCTCACGCCGGAGCTGCCGGATTTGGACGTGTTTCGCGACGAATCCGTTTCGCTGGCTGACCATAAGAAGCGCGATGTCTATCCGTTCTGGTTGGGGCTTGGCGTGGTGTACGAGCACTTTCACACAGCCAAGACCATCCGCGGCGCGACGACGCTGAAGCTCGTTCCCGAGCAATACGTTGAAATCAACGAGGACGACGCGAAACGGTTCGGCCTCAAAGACGGCCAGCGCGTTCGCCTGGTGACCCGCCGGGGATCGTACGAAGCCCGTGTGACCGTGGGACAAATGAGCATGGTGCGACCGGCGCGTACGGAAGTTCCATCGGGGTATCTGTTCAGTCCGTGGAATCTGTCGGTGGCTGACAGCGCCGACCCGCGTAAGAACAAATGGCTCGTCAATTCGGTCAGCCATCGAGCGTGGGATCCGGTTAGCGGTCAGTGTGATTACAAGAAGTCGGCGGCGCGAATCGAGGTGATTTAGTGGGTGCTTCCGGAGGGGTTTTCGGATTCCCACACGGCTTGGTCGTCGGGTGGTTTGGCGATGCGTAACGCAGTCACGCGATGAGCGCGTGGAGGCACGCCCGTGTCATTGGCTCGGGTGTGGCACGCGGGGCTGGCGGCGCGTTGTAATGTCTGTGTTTCGATGATTGCTTCCTCGCGGGCGTGGCTGGGTCAAAATACTGGTCTGGTTGTTTGGGACGGCAGCGTGCCGTCCGCGAACAGAATCCTAGTTGGGTCGGGGCGTTCGTTACAATGTCAGTGACACGTCGAGAATTCGTGAAGCAGTCGGCGGCGGTCGGCGTGACGCTCAGCGCCGGTGTGTGGGCGGTTGGCGTTGCGAAACCGGGCAACGCTGCCGGCGCACCGCTGCGTCCCCCGGGCGCGCTGTCCGAGGATTCCTTCGTGTCGACGTGCATCCGGTGTATGCGCTGTGTTGACGCATGCCCCAACCACGCACTCGAATCGCTTCCGCCCAATACCGGTGACGGGCTCGCGGGCTCGCCGACGATGCACCCCCGCAAGGCTGCGTGCATGTTGTGCAGCGGCGACGATGGTGAGTACCTCAAGTGTACCGAGGTCTGCCCCAGCGGCGCTCTGCAGCTCATCAAAAAAGACCACGACGACATCGTAGCCAATGTCGCAATCGGTGTGGCTGAGATCGATTTCGATCTGTGCTACTCCTACAACAACTGGAGTTGCGGCGCGTGTTTTCGGGCATGTCCGCTTGCCGGCGAGGCGATGACCGTGGGGTTGTGGGAGCGTCCAACCGTGCACCCCGAAGCGTGCATCGGATGCGGCTGCTGCGAGCGGTCGTGCATTCGATATCCCCACGCGATTAGAGTCAAGGGACGGAGCGCGTGATGTCCGCAACACGTCGAGATGTCGTCCGCGCTGTTGTCACGACGATTGGCCTCGCCCTCGTCGGCGGTGCGGTTCATTTCTTGCAGCGTGCGAAGCGTGCGACCTATCCCGCCATCAAGAGGCCTTATGCAAAGCTCGCAGGCCTGTTACGCCCACCGGGTGCTCTGGACGAGCCGGACTTCCTCGCGGCGTGCATCCGTTGCTACAAATGTCAAGATGCGTGCGAACCGGGCGCCATTCAATTCTACACCGAAGCGGATGGTGCATTGTACCACACGCCGTATGTCGACCCCGCCAGGGCTGGCTGTACGTTGTGCAATCGGTGTGGTCCGGCCTGTCCGACCGGTGCGCTGCGATCTTTCGACGACAAGCGCGACGTGGACATGGGGTCGGTCGAGCTTCGCGAAGACCTTTGCCTTTCGTACAAAGCCAAGCGCATCCGTTACGAGCAGGACATGCTGAGCAGGTTGGGAAGTACGCCGATGGAATCGGCGGCCTCGGTCGAGCGTCGCGGACCGTGTGGTGAGTGCTACATGGTCTGTCCGCTGCGCACCGTCGCAATCAAGCTCGAGCCGGGAGCGTTTCTAGCGCCGATCGTCATGGCGGAGCATTGCGTCGGCTGCGGCATGTGCGAAGACATCTGTCGTACGATCGTGCGCGGCGACCCGGCGATTCGAGTCGTTCGCACGCGGCTGGCCGTCGGACGGGGGACGAGCGCATGATCGTTCAGATAGCCCGGCGACTGGTGCAGGCGTTGACGCTGGCGGTCCTCGTCGCGATTCCCCTGCTGAGTCTCTACGCCCACTACCGGGCGGCTCGTTCGATTGATGATCCGCAACTGATGGCCGGCCTGCGGGCCGAAGCGATCACGCGCGTCATTCATCCCTACGTCGACGCTCTGGATGACCCGCAGCGGTTCCTCGACGGAAACAAGGGGACGCTCTGGTCAATGCGGTTGTTCGGTGTCGATCTGACCGATCCACTTGCAGCCGTGGAGACATTTGCCACGTCGAAGCAAGTTCACGTCCCACTGCTTGTTTCCGCAGTTATTCCAGTGATCCTGGCGATCATCTTCGGCCGGGTGTTTTGCAGTTGGATTTGCCCCGGCTATGTTCTGTTCGAACTGACGGGCAAGCTGCGAAAGTTGCTGCGCTTCGCCGAGATTCAACCGGGAGAAATGCAATTCTCTCACGCGAACAAGTACTACGTTCTGCTTGCCGGGTTGATTCTCGCAGCCGTGACGTGCACCCCGTTGTTCGCACTGCTCTATCCGCCGGCAGTGATCAGCCGCGCGATGCACGCGTGGGTTTTCGGCACTGCGTTTTCGGGCATGCTGGTTCTACTGAGCGTGATCGTGACAATCGAAGTGTTCGTCTCTCCGCGATGGTGGTGTAGAACGGTTTGTCCCGGCGGGGCGCTGTACGGATTACTGGGGTGGCTGCGTCCGGTGCGGGTCAAACTGTTGCGGACGGCGTGTACGGGATGTCAGGATTGTATCCCAGTGTGCGAGGCAGGAATCAACCCCATCACGCAGTCGGAATCGATCGAGTGCGACAATTGCGGCGTGTGTATTCGCCACTGTGGAGACGGGGCACTGGTCTATTCGATCGGGTTGCCCGGACGTCACAGGAAAAACCGCACGGCAGCGTCGCGAATAGCGATGGCCAAGACGGCGCTCGTGGCGGCGGCGCTGCTGAGTCCGTTGATGGCGACCGGTTCCGCCTTGGGTCATCACGTTCTGGGGCTTCCCCACTATTCATACAAGGAAAACTACCCCCAGCGTCCCACGTTGGAGTATCCGGCGACCACGGGTCCGTACGACGTGTTGCTGACGTCGTACCCGGGCGCACCGGTCCCCGGGGAGCCGGCCAATCTCGCCTTCTACATCAAGAATCGCCTTACAGGCGAAGTATACGATCGACCCGTGGCAGCTCGCATTCTTCAAACCAGCACCTTCGGCGATAACGTCATTGTGATGGAATCGACAACCCGGACGCCGTTCGACAATGAATACAAGTTCTACGCAACCATGCCGACGGAGGGCGAATACGTTGTCGAATTATCGCTGCCGGTGGAGGGACGGGTGGAAGTCATTCCGTTCCTGCTGGTAGTGGGCAATCCTACGGCGGCAGCCTCGTTCGTGGTGGTGGGTGCGTTTCTGCTGGTCATCGTGCTCGTTGCGGTTCGGGCTATACAAGTGAAGCGTCGTCGTCATGACGCAAAAATACGTGGTGAGAACGTTCCTTCGGAGACTGCGGTGCATGCCGCCTGAGAAATGGCGGCGTGACAATCGGCGTTTGGATTTCGGATCATGGGTCGCATCAAGCTGTTATTTCCATATGCACTCTTGCTGATCGTCGTCGCGGCGGTGGTGGCCTCCAACTCTCCCCGGAAAGCGACGGAACGGTCAGCTTCGAAGGGCGAATCGCTGGTGTGCGGACCGTGCGGGATGGCGATCGAACGCGACCGTGCGGTGAAAGCGGTCTACAACGGCACGATGCACTACTTCTGCAGCGATTCATGTCGAGATGCGTTTGAGAACGAAGCGCGTCCGTCAAGCGATCACGCTGATCCGGCAACGCGACGCACCGTCGACGTCGTCTGCCACATGGAGGTGAACCCGAGCTGGCAGGTCACCGCACGCTACCACGATGTTGACTACTATTTTTGCACCGAGCGATGTCGCGAGCGATTCGAGCAAGACCCGGAAGAATTCCTCGCGGACAAGTGCGCGGTGTGCGGGATTCCGCTGGCCGACGTAACGCAGTTCGAAGCCACCTACCTCGGCAAGACCTATCGATTGTGCAGCGAATCGCACCGGCAGGCGTTTAAGGCGGACCCTGCCGCCTTCTTCATGCATATGATGTGGGGCGTGCCGGGGTGGATGTACTATGCGTCGATCGCCGTGGTCTTGCTGATTAGCTTCGGCCTGTTCGACGTACTCGGTCGTCGCGGTGGCAGCGGCAACGGTGATTGGTCGCGTTCGTCTGCAGTCGCGAGATCGACCACAATCACCCGCGACAGCATCAGCGGAGAAGGCGAGCGCTTGTATCGCGGCTCAATCGCATCGACCGGCAGCGGCGCGGCGATTTCGTTACCGATTCTCTCCGCGAGCGCAGTGCGCCCGGCGAACGCGGCGGCGACTGCCGTTGTGGCTGACCGGTTTGATCTATTAACAATCCGTTGGATTCGGGCGGCTGTCCGATCTCGTGTCTTTCGGTTCTGCTTGCAGGCTGCGTTCGTCGCGATGTTCGCGCTGATCGTTGCCGCGGGGTTGTTCGGTAATCAAAACCCAGCGCTGAACATCGCGCCGATCCTGACGTGGACGATCTGGTGGGCCGTCCTGATCATTTTGATCATGTTCGCCGGAAAGGCTTGGTGCTACGTCTGCCCGTGGGACGCGATCGCCGGGTGGACGGAAAAGCTCGCCTTCTGGAGGAAAACGGACAGCGGGCTAAGCCTAGGCCTCAAGTGGCCTCGGATCGTTCGGAACATTCTCATTGCGACGATTCTGTTCATCGGACTGACATGGGTGGAGCTCGGTTTCGGCGTAACGTTGAAACCCCGCGTGACAGCCTACCTGGCAATCGCGATGTTGTTGATGGCGATCGTGTCAGCCATGCTGTTCGACCGCAAGAGTTTTTGCCGCTACGGCTGCCTCGTAGGGCGGGTCAGCGGGTTGTACGCCCTGTTCGGCGGCATGGAAGTGCGGTCCAAAAGCGCCAGCACGTGCAAAAGTTGCAAGACCAAAGAATGCGTCACCGGCAGTGAAACGGCCTACGGATGTCCGACGTTCTTGTACCCCGGAAAGCTCTCCACAAACACCTATTGCATCCAGTGCATGGAATGCGTGCAGGCGTGCCCACACGATAATCTCGCGTTGAACTTGCGACCGTGGGGAACCGACCTTGCCATCGAGGGAAAACCCCGAGCGGACGAAGCCTATCTGGCACTGCTGATGCTTGCGATCACCGGCTTCCATGGACTCACGATGACGCCGGTGTGGAAGCACCTGGTTGATGGACTGCGCGTGACCTTGGGTGTCGGCAGGATCCCCGCGTTCAGCGCGGGCATGGCTTTGCTGATGCTCGGGCCAATCGCGATCTACGCGATGCTGGTAGGGATGTCGAAACTGCTCGCGGATCGAAGCGGGGCAAGCACGCTCAGCTATCGAGACTACTTCATTCGCTACGCGTATTGCATGCTGCCGATCGCACTGTTCTACCACGTTGCGCACAATCTGGAACATCTGCTGATGGAAGGGCCTAAGATTGTGAGCATGATCTCCGACCCGTTCGGCTGGGGGTGGAACGTCCTCGGAACCGCCCGGTGGGTCATCCCGCCGATGATCTCGCTCGACAAACTTTGGCTGCTGCAAGTGTTCCTCGTATTGGTCGGACACGTGTACAGTCTGTGGGTGGCCAACAAGACATCGCGAAGACTATTCGGCGATGCGCGAACCGCGTTTCGTAGCCAGTTGCCCATGCTGATCGGAATGATCTGCTTCAGTGTGTTTAGTTTGTGGTTGCTCAAGCAGCCAATGGAGATGCGTACCTCGGCGATGTGAGCCGTCTCGTGGCAGGAAGAAGCGCCCGGTTGGTTGGTACATAGCGACGTCAGCGAGTCGAGTTGTACGCAGAATGAACGCAGCAATAATTGATCGGTGCATGCCACCGCATCGGAAAGTCAAATGACGGTTTCGCGGCGACAATTCTTCACGCGGTTCGCTCGGTCGTTGACCGCCGGTGTCATCGGCAAAGACACCGACAACGCGGCCGGCGATGCAGTCAGCGACCCCGTTGAGAAGTCGAAACGTCGGACATGGGTCCGACCGCCCGGGGCGATCGCGGAAGACTCCTTTCGTTCGACGTGCACGCGATGCACCGCGTGTCAGGAGGCCTGCCCGTACACGTCGATTCGACGCCTCGGGCCTGAATTCGACGCCGATTCCGGAACGCCCGCCATCATCGTCGACGAGTCACCGTGTTACCTTTGTCCGGACATGCCGTGCATCGCCGCGTGTGAGCCAAAAGCGCTCTTGCCGGTAGACCCTGCCTCCGTCAGGATGGGAAAGGCTGTGATGGATGTCGAACGGTGTTACGTCGCACAAGGCCAGCCGTGCGATTATTGTCTCGTCCGGTGCCCGCTGGGTGAGCGGGCGATTCACGCTGCCGCCGGCCGTGTGCCTGTGATTGATCCTGCCGGTTGTGCGGGGTGCGGCGTATGTGTCTATTTGTGCCCGGGCGACGCGCTTTCGATCGATACAAACATTTATTAAACGGAGCGGGAGAGTTCCATGAATGAATCAGCAGCTAACGAAATGCCCACGGCGGTCCTCAAGGCCGAACATCAGGTCATTCTGCGAACGATTGACGTGCTCGAACGATTGGTCGGGCGGTTCGAATCGGGCGGCGCTTTTGAACACGAGTCGTTCGCAGAGTGCGTCGCGTTCTTTCGATACTTCGCCGACGCATGCCATCACGCCAAGGAAGAAGACCTGTTGTTCCCCGCGTTGGAATCTCGCGGCATTCCGCGCGACGGTGGTCCGATTGGCGTGATGCTGAGTGAGCACCAGCAGGCTCGCCAACTGACGCGCGAAATGGGCGAAGCCTTGGAAACCATCGAACAAGGCGACCGAAACGGTCAGTCGCGATTCGTGGAAGCAGCGCGCCGGTACATGAAGTTGCTAACGGATCACATTTACAAGGAAGACAACGTGCTGTTCATGATGGGCGATCGTGTGATGACAGACGACGACCAGAAGACGTTGTGCGCCAAGTTTTGCGAAGTCGGATGCCGATCCTTCGGCGGAAAGAAACGCGACGAACTCGAACGCATGGTCAGCGATTTGGAATCGCGATGGCCGCCCCAATAGTCGTGCGGGACGCAGGAGTGGCCACCGACCATCGCGAAC
The DNA here is from genome assembly GCA_964416845.1 of uncultured Phycisphaeraceae bacterium. Lineage (GTDB taxonomy): Bacteria > Planctomycetota > Phycisphaerae > UBA1845 > UBA1845 > CAYQFV01. Next base: position 17,724 of record CAYQFV010000068.1, read on the forward strand.
AGCAGCGGTCCGCAGTAAGGACTTCCGAGTGACGACGTTGCAGCAACCATCGAACGATGTCGACGTGTTCCGCGTGCAAGGGCGCGCCGCTCGACGAAACCGCGGCGAGTTGATCGACGGATGCGGTCGGCGCATCGACCACCTGAGACTTTCGGTGACGTGCGCCTGCGATTTTCGGTGCATCTATTGCAAGCCGACGTCCGCACCGCCGGATGGCAGAAACGCGTTTCGCGAACCGAGCGACCTCACCGACGATCAACGCATTCGATTCGTCCGGTACCTCCACGAACGATACGGGTTGAAACAGGTTCGCATCACCGGAGGCGAACCCCTCCTTTATCCGAACCTCGAGTCGCTAGTCGCTGGCATTCGCGCCGCCGCGCCTGGTCTTTCGATCGCCATGACCACCAACGGGCGACTCCTTTATCAACGCGGGTTCAATTTGCGACGGGCCGGTTTGGATCGTCTGAACGTTTCGCTCGATTCGCTCGATCCGGATCGGTACCACAAAATCACCGGAGGCTGCCTCGATGACGTACTCCGAGGCATCGAGTCTGCGATGCACGTCGGGTTCAGCGCGACCAAGATCAACACCGTCGTGCTGCGCGGTGTCAACGATCATGAAATCACTGATCTGGCAACCTGGGCCCTGCGTCGGGGGTTGGAGATTCGTTTCCTGGAAGCCATGCCGATCGGACCGGCGAGCGACGTCAATCGCCGCGGCTTCTATTCCGCCACGCACGTGCGAGCGAGGTTGAGCGAACGTTTCGCGCTTCGTCCCCTGCCCTACCTGCCGGGAGAGACTGCTCGACGATACTCCGCATCGGCAAAGTCGTGCAGCGGCGTGGTCGGTGTGATCGCTCCCGTCAGCGATCCGTTCTGTGGTGGATGTCGTCGAATACGCCTGACCGCAGCAGGCCGAATATTCCCCTGCCTCCTGGACGACCACAGCACCAGCATCACACCGTTGTGGTCTAGTGGGGCGTTCGACGAACGAACAGCCGGCCTACTTCTGCGAGAAAGCATCTCACGCAAACAGCCTCGGGGTGGGCAGCAGTCCACCGCTATGATTCAACTCGGAGGCTAGCCTCGCCGCGATCGGCTCCTCGGCTCCTCGGCGCCCGGCGACGATCCCTTGACAAGCATATCGCTCCTTCATAGCGTAACCCGTCTGTCGAGATCGCTGGCCCGGTCCGACAGGTTGCCTCGTGGCGGGCGGAGGCAACGAATCGATTCGTAGCATTTACTTGTACTCAAGAAAACTGTCCGGTCGGCCGTCGCGTGTCGACTAGGGTGTAAGTGTATTGGTTCAGTCAAGTCAGGCCGGTCCGGCCGATTGGTTGTCGGCGGCTAATGATAACGAGGGAGACCCACATGTTCCAAGAATCAACAAGCAAACGTAGCGGCAGTTCCTTTTGGTCCATTCTGTTTGCAAAGCGCAAAGTCGCCTTGATGGTGATGGGACTCATGTTCGCCGGTGTTCAGGCGGCCAGCGCCCAAACGACCGACACCGACGGTGACGGTGTGGCCGACGCAACGGACAACTGCCCGATGGTCGCCAACGCGACGCAAGACGATGCGGATGGCGACGGAGTGGGCGACTCGTGTGACAATTGCGTCAACACGGCCAATCCAACCCAAACGAATAGCGACGACGATGCTTTCGGAGACGATTGCGACAACTGCCCCCTGAATGGAAACCCCGGCCAGGAAAACGGCGACGGCGACGCTTTCGGTGACGCCTGCGACAACTGTCCGGCCCTCAACAGTGACAACGTCGTCGACTTCGATGCCGACGGTCTGGGCGATGAGTGTGATGACGACGATGATGGCGACGGTGCGTTGGACGCCGTCGACAATTGCCCGTTGATCCCCAATGCCGATCAGCTCGACAGCGACGGGGACGGTGAAGGCGACGCGTGCGATTTCACGCCCGGCACCACCGACAATGACAACGATAACGCTGCCGGCGACGATGACGGCGACGACGACGGCAACGACAACGCGGCCGACGACGGTAACGGGGATGACGACGGCAATGACAACGCCGCCGACGACGGCGACGGGGATGACGACGGCAACGACAACGCTGCCGATGACGGTGACGCGGATGACGATGGCAACGACAACGCTGCCGATGACGGTGACGCGGATGACGATGGCAACGACAACGCTGCCGATGACGGCGACGCGGATGACGATGGCGGACCCGCCGACGGAGACGCAGATGATGACAGCGGCAATGACAACGCCGCCAATGACGAAGTAGTCATCACCGGCCTGAACAACCTGCTCTCCGGCGCGTGCGGCTCGATGGGGGCGATGGCGATGGCGCTGATGGGTGTCGGTCTGGTGTCGTTCCGCCGGCGCCGAATTCGCTAGCGTTGTCAATCATCGCGTAACATTAAGAGT
>CAYQFV010000069.1:0-20110 GCA_964416845.1 uncultured Phycisphaeraceae bacterium
ACGAGACAACTCCGACGTCACGTCGCTGATGGAGAACAACCCGTCGTCAACGAGGACGTTGAACAACTCCAATCGCAGTGCATGTACCTAATTATCTGCCGTTCGACACGGTCACGTTATTTCGATGTGCCAAGTTATGCGGTTTCCCGCTCGCCGGGCGGCCTGCCCTCTTCGGGCGGGTCCATCCAGACCGGAACTCGTCGCGGCAGCGTCCGATTCTCCGCATTGTTTTCGTCTGAACGGCGAAAACGGAGAATCTTGGCCGGTACGCCTGCCACCACTGCATCCTTGGGAACCGAACGCGTGATCACACATCCCGCACCGCAAGTGACGTTGTCCTCAATCGTCAGGTCGCCGATAATGGTCGTCCCCAATCCGGCATAAAAACTGTCGCCGATCGTCGGACCTTGACGGTTCTTCATCGTGACCAGGCTCACGTTGTGGTAAAGGAGACAATCTCTGCCGATCCGACATTCGCGCGTGATCACAACGCCCCCGAAATGCAGAATTGAAAGCCCCGGGCCGATAACCGTCTGCGGTTGAATCTGAACACCCGAATACATTCGAACGAACGGCATGGCCAGTAGATAGCAGACCTGTAGTAGCTGGCGAACAACCGGTATTTTCAATCGCCATACTGCCGATCCGAACCGATACCAAAGCACCGCCGCAGAGGCCGGGTGCGCCAGCAACACATAGGGCAATACGAGCAACCACGACCTGCCCGGACAGCAGAACCGCCTATAGTGCGCCAAGTCCGCTCGAACGTTTGCAAACATCGAACTCACGACCTGCCAACCGCGGCTTTCGATCCAGACGCCCGCCGGCTAAAATGCCGTCGAAGCTTCACCGTCTCATCACAAAACGCGACGTCGACCGGTTCCGCCAGCGATGCTATTGGCCGACCTTTCCACAAGCAATACGCGAAGAACGCACTCTCCAGCAGGGCATCCCACCCGACCGTCCTCTCATCAACGGAACGACGTTTAAGACGGGAACACCAACTCCGATCGGCCGCTGGCGATCGACGTTTCGATCGCGAACGTGGTCAAGGTCGTCGCCACCGCCTCCTCAAACGACAAGGAGGCTGGCTCGCCACTCGCGATCGCGCGAATGAACGCCGCCATTTCTTCGCGATGTCCTTTCCCGCCGGCAGGCTTGATCTTTCGCACACCGCTGCCCTCGTGGATGCGGGCCGCGTGCCAGTTCTCGATCACCGCCGTGCTGGATCGGCCGAAGACTTCGATCCGTTCCTTTTCGTACGACGGGGCGCCGTTGGCGACGTAAACCAAAGTCCCGAGCGACCCGTCTTCCATCTTCATCGTGACGGCACAGTTGTCATTCTGAGCGCCGGCCACCGCTCCCCCGACGATCTCGCCGAATACTCGCTCCGGCTGACAGCCGCAGATGAACTGAATCAGGTCGATGAAGTGGCAACCTTCGCTGATGATTCGCCAGCCGCCCTCGTCGCTGTCTTGGTACCACGAATCCGCCTTGATCTCCCCCGCGTTGACACGGCAGACCACTTCGATCGGACTCTGGCGGGACGAGAAGAACTTGCGGATCTCGACGGCCAACGGACTAAATCGTCGGTTGAACCCCGGGACGACCGACAGGCCGGCTTCTTGCTGCGCAGCGATGACGTCGTCAAGTTGGTCGCGATTCATCGCCAGCGGCTTTTCCACGAACACGTGCTTGCCCGCCCGCAGTGCGTCAACGGTGAACCGGGCGTGCGTGTCATGCCGTGTCGCAATCACCACAGCGTCGATCGAATCGTCGGCCAACAGCTCCTGATAATCGCTCACGCAATACTCAAAGCCATGTCGCCCCGCGGCGCTCTTGGCCGACAGCCCGCCCGCTGAGCAGATCGCGCGTAGCGATACCGATTGACACTTCTTGAGCGCCGGGATCAACGTTCCGGTGGCAAAGTTCCCCGCGCCGATTATCCCTACCGCAACGGTGTCGCCCGATGGTGTGCGGCCGGTCGTCACGGTTGGTGAGAGGACGACCTTCCGGTTCAACTGCGTGCGCTGGTCATACTTGAACAGTATGCCAGCTGCGTAGCGACCGGGAGATTCGTGCAGCGCCTGATACGCTTCCGGCGCGTTCGAGTACTCGAAGACCTGCGGATCAAGCCGCGTCGGGCGAACGAGATCCGCACCAACCAGACGCAGGAACTCCTGCAGGTTGCGACGCTGCGTCCATTTGATCCAACCGACGGGATACCGAATGCCTTTGTGCTCGAAGTCGCGGTCGTACCGCCCCGGGCCATAGGACCGCGACATGATGACCGAAAGTTCCTTCTGGTAATACGTCTGCCAGTCGGCTTCGACCGGGACCATGCCGACAACCACCGCTACGCCCCGATCGCGCAGCACCTTGCCGGCAAGATCCATCGGATCGGTGCTCTTGGTGCTCGCTGCGACGTAGACTGCGTCCACGCCGATTCCGTCCGTCGCATCCTGAATCGATTCCTCCAAGCCGGGCTCCTGACGAACCATCGCAAGGTCCGCACCGCACGTCTTGGCCAGCTCCACCTTGGTCGGGTCGAGATCAACGCCGATCACGCGGCAGCCTGCCGCCTTGAGAATCTGAACAGCCAACAGCCCCACCAACCCGAGACCGATCACCAGAACCGAGTCACCCAGCACGACGCCCGACTGCCGCACACCGTTCATCGCGATCGCGCCCACGGTGGCGTACGCGGCGTTCTTCAGATCCACGTTGGCCGGTATCTTCACGCACAAATTCCGCGGAACACAAACAAACTCCGCATGGCAGGCGATCCCTTCTCCTGCACAAGCGACCGCGTCACCTATCTCGAATTCGTCAATGCCCTCGCCGACCTCGACAACCGTCCCCGCTAAGCTGTAGCCCAATGTCGTCAGGGCATCGAGCCGTTCGCGGACTTTCTGATAGGTGTCCGCCAGGCCAACCTGCTTGACGCTTTGAAGCACCTGCTTCACCTTGTCCGGACGCGCCTTGGCCATCTGGACGAGGTTCATCCGCGCTTGCGTTACCTTCATGCGTTCGGTGCCGACACTCACCAGCGAGTACGCCGTCCGCACGATGATGCTGCCCCGCTTCGCAATCGGTGTCGGAACCTCTTCCAACCGCAATTCGCCCGTTTTGTAGTTTTGAATGACCTGCCTCACGAGTATTCTCCGACACGCTCGGCCAACCGAACATTCGAACGCAAACCTACGACCGGATACTCACCGTCGCGTTCAAGAACATCGGCGCGGGCTTCTGAATTATTGGACCGTTGATCGATCACCCGAACCGTCAACCATCCGGCAAGCGGGGCCGCCTTTTGCAACGGATGCCATCAAGCGCTTCATCGACATTCTACCCGAATCACTTGGTGTTCCATACCGATATTCACCGCGGTGGTGCGACCGGCGGCGACTCGGATGCACCGATCCCCGCCGGAAGCCCACCGGTGGCTTGTCTTCTCGGACTCGCCACCGATCGAGTGTGACGCAGAGAAAAGGCCCTCAGGGACGCTCTTCGCGCCCGCGGATCGGTTTGGCGGGGATGCCAACGACGGTTTCCCCGGGCGCAACGTCGCCGATGACGACTGCGCCCGCACCAACCGTCGCCCCCTCACCCACGGTCACAGGCCCGAGTACGATCGCCCCGGCCCCAATGCACGCCCGCGCACAGATACGCGGATGACGTCGACCGGCGATCCGTGAATCCGACGCTCCGAGCACGACATGGGGCATGAGGATGGCGTCCGCCTCCACGATGGCGGTCTCTCCCACAACCACCGCGATGGTGTGCGGAATCATCGCCTTGGGCGAAACGTCTGCCCAAACATCAATGTCAGCTCCCGTCACCATGCGGTTGAGAAGCTGAACGCATTTCCCCAACGGCGAGAGATGGTGCAGGGTCAACCAGTGCGCCCAACCGTGCAGAAGGAGGCATGCGCGCGACGTCACGCCCAACCGAACACCGGTGTTCGTCTCTGTTTTGGGGCCTACAGTGGATTGGGCGACTGACACGGTTCATGCCCTCTTGTCTGTGTCGCGGCAGCTTTTGACGTCTCCCGTGCGAAATAGCCGTCCCACCGATCAGCGATGGCCGTCACGCTGAATCGTTCCAGAATCGTCGTCCGGGCGGCCTTTGACATTCGTTGCAGCGCTTGATCGTCGTTCAGCAGATGGGCAAGCGACGAAGCGTCCGCCTCCGCGTCATGTCCACACAAGAACAAGCCGTTGTCCCCGACCGTCACGGCGTCGCGTAAATCTCCTACGTCGGTGACCGCGGCAGGTAACCCGGCAGCCATGGCTTCCAGCATGGCGATGGACATTCCCTCCGACGGCGACGTCAGCACAAACACTCGAGACGACTGCAAGATCGCGGGAACGTCGTTGCGCCGACCAAGGAACGATACATTTTCTTCGATACCCAAGTCGCGAGCCTGCCCGCGAAACTGTTCCATCAACGACCCACCGCCAACCACCGCCACGCGTAGGCCAGGTCGGGATTCGCGAAGATGGTGCAGTACGTTTAGGAAATACTCAACGCCTTTGCACGGCTCCAATCGGGATACATACGCCAAGTCGTAGACCTTCTCAACGTCGGCTGGACAGAACCGCTCGATGTCAATGCCACCGGTGATGATCAGGCTCGACCGCGCAAGGCGGTTCTCTTCCAAGAACGCTCGGGCACCGTCGCCGCGAACCACAATGAGATCGAATTGGCGAAGCACATGAAAAAGCAGGCGCTCGAGGGACCGATACGGGCGTCCAAGCTGGCGGAGCAGTACGTTTTCGCTTCGGTATCCGCCGCCCATCACCTGTGTCGATCCGCCGGTCATCTGGTATACCGATTTGCCCCCGATCATGGCGGAGACGCCCAGACAAAGCAGGCTGTTGGGCATGATGTGATATCCCATCATCACGTCCGGGCGATGCCGCAAAGCGATCGCAAGGACAGCCACCGCCCGAGCGGGAGCGCGCCCGAGAAGCCGTGATACCCACCGCGGCGGGCACACATATTGAACCTTGTCCAACTCATACAGCGGTCGCTCGGTGACCACATGGATCACCGAAATCGTCGCAGCCTGCTTGAGCGGTTGGATGTGCGAGGTGTACCAGTTCTCGTTGTAAAACGTGCCGCTCACCAGCACTTGTATCGAACCGGGTGGTCGTTGGCGCGAACGCAACCCGACGATCTTCCGCAGTGCGCGTGAAACGTGCACCACCGCGGCGGTTGACAGCAGGATCGTCGACACTGCGGTGTACGCCAGAACTGAACGGATCATGCGAATCAAATCACGCGTCCCAATCGCGATGACCACACAGTGGTCGCCGAATCCGCGGTTGTCAGCCGTCGTCGTCCTCGGCCGTCAAACCCGAGGACTCCACATTGACGGCACTATTGTTCTCTTCCCGTACTGTCCACCAACGACGATACGACGCGGATTTGCTTGCCATTCCGCGTGCGCGCCAGGGACTCACACACGTCAACTGTCAATTCGATCTGACCTCCAAGACGCTCGGTGGCACGCCGTAGAATCAACGACCGGTCGGCATCATTGAACGATTCGCTCGGAACAACTCGGAGGATCGCTTTGCCGCGTTCGGCCTGAACGAACTGATAACCGTACGTATTGTCGAATGTGTCATCATGCACATTGAACGCCGTCATGGAAATGACCGACCCTTCGCTCGTCATCAATCCGCCTCGAGGCCATCGGCCTTCGACGTCTCGAAGGATGGTATGCTCCCGCCCACATTGAGCGCAGCGGTCGCCTCCCAGCGTCGCAAAATCACCGGTACGATATCGGATGAACGGCACGACCGTGTTGATGAAACCCGTGCCGGTGATTTCACCGCGTTGCCCCGGCTCGGTCACGACGCGACCGTCCGCGCCCAACAACTCGAAATAGCCATAGGTCGGCCAGACGTGATAGTCGGTCGAGTGTTCGCACTCAGACGCCAAGACCAGTTTTTCGGAATGGCCATACCATGAGAAGTACCGGGCCTTGAACAGCTTTTCAGCCTGCTCACGATCCTTCGAGTACACCATCTCCGAACCGGAAAGGATTCCGCGAACGTTGTCGGGAGCGGCGCGACCGGCGTGTTGCAAGTGACGCGCGAGCGTCGTCACCGAGGACGGGTACACGTGTAGAAAGCACGGGCCGAGCGTCGCGACATGGTCGAGATAGGCTCGCATGTTTTGATGCGTCATGTGAAAATTGCTGTAATAATGACGCCTCAGAATCGGGTCGTAAATGTGTCGCAAACCGTGCCGACCCTCGGGAACAATTTGGCCGCGGAAAACCGCCTGCGGCACGCGAAGTTCATATCCAACGCGACCCCAACTCGCAACGAGATAGGCATACTCGATCGCCGATCGCTCGGCGTTGATGTAGAAACGCAGCGGCTCGCCGGATGATCCTCCCGTCGACGTGTAATCGACGCCCCGCCCCTGCGGATCGGTCGTGCACATCTCCAGCAGATGATCGCGCAACGTTTCCTTATCGATAGTGGGAAGCCCCGCGAGATCGGTTGGCGACTGAATACTCCGCGGGTCGAACCCCGCATCATCAAACATCCGGCGATAAAAGGATGTGCGGTCGTACGCCCGTTGGCAGATCTTGCGAAGCTGAGCCGTTTGGTACTCCCGCGAACGCCCCGCCGGCCACCATTGCGCTTCGCTCACGAAGGCAAGTTCACGACGAAATCGCTTGCCCAGTAGATACTGCGGCCTGATCACACCCAAGACCCGCCCCACGCCGTTCTTGATCGCCCACGGTGTGTATTCCCACAGATTCTTTCGAGAAAGGGCCCGCTGCGCGCGACGCCGCACCACAGGCGCGTCCACACGCGTACGCTCCTTCGAAGACGCGACATCCTCGTCCGATCGGACTGGATTGGTGTCAACTGGCATAGTCATCAACAAGCTAGACGCTCGCCCCTTACCGGCAAATCCCCGACGCCCCCGCACGACATGCCAGCTTACCGTGCACGTTACCATTGGCGTCGGCGTAGTAAAGGATGCGGTTGAGATCCAACACCGCTCGCCAAGTCACGCCGTCGCCCACCTGTTACCGGAACACCCCTATCAAGCTTCGTATCATCGAATACTCGATCCCTCGGCGATCTTACCGGCCCGGCGACCAAACGTCTCGTTTGTCCGAAAAACTTCTGACTTTGCCCGGCCGGCGAAAAATGCTTTCCAAACACATCGATTGCCGACCCGCATGCCGACAAACGAAGCATGACCGTTGAGTACGACACCGCACGGCCACGTTTCCGGCGGCGTACGCAACCGTGCCTCGCTACCAACCGCCCGAAGGAAACGTCAGCGGTCGCCACGGAATCGTGACAATGGAGTGATCTCCGGCCGGGTGAACCTTTGCATCGATCTGCCCGAAGCCGATCGCCTTGACCGTCACACCATCCACCCGCGGCGTACAGAACGTCAGTCCGTCGAGATCGGCGTGCGCCGGCAGACGCGGGCCGGTCACCGGATCGTCCAAGGAATCAATCGTGATGACCATCGCGCCGCGTTCGCATTCCGAGTGAAACCGCAGCGAATCACGCGTCGTCAGATACCGAAGTAACCGATGGGTGGTGGCCACGAGGATAGATCCAGCTTCTTGCATCGCGGCAAGGCGACGAAACGATTCTTGCGTTCGCGCGCCGAAGGGGCACTTCGTGTCAGGTACTTTGCCCAAATGTGTATACAAGATACACGCAGCACGAGAGGCAACCAATCGATCCAACATACGTTGGGTCAACACTTCTCCCATGCCATCTGCCGTGCTGCACAGCCCCGAACCACCCCAGTAGGGATTCGAGCGCAGGAACTCCCAAATCGGTCGACCGTCACGGAGACGACTCGCCCGGCAAACACGATTGGCAGCGTACATCTTCCAGCGCCTGTTTCCGCAGGCGCCGAGCAAAACCTTGACCGCTTCTTTGGCAAGCGTACGGGGCGACCCCAGCGGATGGGCTGGCTCCCAAATATGTGACAAGCTTGCGACACTGATCGGGACGTTTTGGCCGGTGACTCCCGATGTTCGTCCCCGCCAGACGTACCGAATACCGTATGCGATTGTCAGATCGGCGTGATACACCGGCGAGTCGACGACATCACCACTGCCGACCATGATGTCGGGGCCGAAGTTGGAAGGCGCCTTCGAATGGTCCACCCAAACTTTCAGCTTGCACTCGTGGCGATCAAGCTCTTCGATCGCCCGTTCGGCGAAGTCACGACTCTTGGCGAAATCTCCGTAGGAATGCAGACAGTCGATGTGCCCGCTGCGAATCATCTCGCGCACCATCGCGCGTCCCGGGTCATCCGTGCCCCAATACGAAAACTGCCCTGCCGGCATGTCGAAATAGATCGAGTTACCGACCTCCAGCCCCACACCGGTGCCCATGGGCGTTTCATCGGTCGTGTTCAAGAACCGGGCGATATCGTAATACACCGTACGATCCGGCGTTTCGTCGAGGTCGCTACAAATCGCCAGTAGGGCATCGTACGGATAAGGATAGCGACGTAGAGCAACCTCCCCTCGTTCGGCGTTCAACGGTGCCAAGGCTTCGCGTTCTCGTTCTGTTTGAAGAATGGCGGCCATCGCTGCACGCTCAATGAGACCGACGACGTGACTTTCGAGACAACACCTCGCGATAGACTGCCGCGGTCTTGGCAGCCATCGCCGCGACAGAAAACTCCGACGCGACCCATTCGCGCGCTGCGAGTCCCATCGCCGTGCGTTTCGCTTCGTCGCCCAACAAAACCAACACCCGATCCGCCATCGCGTCGTCCGCGTTGAGCCCGACGATGTATCCGACTCGCCCTTCCGGCACGATCAAGGCGTTGTCCGCAACGTCCGTCGCGACCACCGGCGTGCCACACGCCATCGACTCCAACAACACGTTCGGCGTGCCTTCGCGCTCCGAAGTCAACACCGTAACGTCACAGAGATTGTACAGCGCGCGGAGGTCGTCCTGATTGGCAACGAACCGCATCGCGTCGGACAGCCCAAGTGAATCGACCAACTCGCCCATCTGCTTGTGATACGCGTCTGATCCTTGGAGACCGCCATGCAAGGCAGCGCCCACGCACAGGAACACGACATCGGGATTGCGATCGAGCACGCGTTTGGCCATCCGAAAAAACATGGCATGATTCTTCTGCCGCTTGAAGCTACAGATCATGCCCACGACTTTTGCGTCGCCGTCAATGCCAAGCCGCTCCCGAGCATCAGCGCCCAGCTTTGATCGCGAGAACCGCTCGATGTCCACACCGTTGTGCACGACATAGACCTTGTCTTCGGGCACGCCGAAGTGACGCACTTGGAACCGCTTACCGGAGTTGGAATTCGCGATGATCGCGTCGAAGCACCCGCGTGTCAGGCGAAGCGCCCACTCCTGACGGCGTTTCAGCGTGTAGTCGGTATTGCGTTCGGACCCGATGACCGCTACCCGGCGGTTCAAGACGCCCGCAAGCCTCGCCGCGACATTGGCGTCGAGGAGAAACGAATGAACGACGCTCGCCTCGAGATCGCGCAGTAGTCGCGCCAATCTCGGAACCACACCCACATCAAACTTGTGCCGCTTGGGCACGACGTGCAAACAATCCGACGCACCGTGCAACACCTGCGCCAACGGCACGTAGTCTGAAAGACAGCACACATGCACGTGGTCACCGTCTGAGTTGGCATGGTTGGCCAACTCAACCACCTGACGCTGAGCACCACCGTATTCGAGATTGCTGATGAGCAAGACCACGCGACCACCGACGTCGCGAGCCCAGTTGGCCGCAGGTGCCGATTCGCTGACTGCCCGGTCAGCCTCGCCCCCGGCGCGCGCGCGACCCGACGAGAGTCGTCCTCCGGCTGTGGTTGTGTCGACGCCGTTGTGGATGGCCCATCGTCCTTTCGGTCTCACACTGCCCCCAACGCCACCAAGAGGAATGAATCGGCGAATCGCCGCGAACGGTTCCAGCCAGCCGGAATCGCGACGACGTTGTAGACCTCCACCGACGTCTCGACCGCGACGCGCCGAATATCAAGCCTCGAGAACATGCCTGAAATAGTCGACCGTCGACCGCAAGCCGTCCTCGAGCGAAACGGTTGGCGACCATTCCAAACGCTCACGCGCCCGTGATATGTCCGGGCACCGCTGTCGCGGGTCATCCTCGGGCAATGGCAAGCGCTCGGTCTCAAGATCGCGTCCGATGACGGCCCCCAATCGCGTCACCAAGTCACCGATGCTCTCCTCGACCGGGTTCCCAATGTTGACCGGCTCGTGCGAATCAGCACCCTCGAGCGCCATCAAACGCATCAGCCCGTCGATCATGTCGCTCACATAGCAAAAGCTGCGCGTCTGTTGCCCGTCACCGTAAATGGTCAACCGTTCACCACGCAGGGCGCTGACCACGAAGTTCGAGATCACGCGTCCGTCGCCGACCGCCATCCGCGGGCCGTAGGTGTTAAAAATGCGGGCGATGCGAACGTCCACCCCATTTTGCCGGTGGTAGTTCATCAGCAACGATTCAGCGACACGCTTGCCCTCGTCGTAGCAGCTTCGCGGGCCGATCGGATTGACGTTACCCCAATAGTTCTCGCGTTGCGGATGCACCGTCGGGTCACCGTACACCTCGCTGGTCGACGCTTGCAGCACGCGGGCGTGGACTCGCTTGGCAAGCCCCAGCATGTTCAGCGTGCCCATGACGGACGTCTTGACCGTCTTGACGGGATTGTGCTGATAGTGAATCGGGGAGGCTGGACAGGCCAGATTGAAAATCCAGTCCACTTCCAGCAAAATCGGCTGAACCACGTCATGTCGCACGAACTCAAAATCCGGCCGGCCGAACAGATGCGCGATGTTCCGCTTGGATCCCGTGAACAGATTGTCGAGCGCGATGACATCATGTCCGTCTCGAAGCAGCCGGTCGCAAAGATGGCTGCCCAGAAACCCCGCTCCGCCAGTGATCAGCACGCGCACACGACACCTCCTGTCCGACGAGCATAACAGCGTGCCCGCCGAACGTCATGCATTCGCATTGACCGGCGGTTTGCCGATCGGATGATATTCGATGGACGCTCGCTTCATTGTCGAGGCATCGTAAAGATTCCGACCGTCGAAGACGATGGCCGACGCCAACAACGACCGCATCCGACCGAAGTCCGGGCTTCGGAATTCATTCCATTCCGTGCAGATCACCAGCGCGTGCGCGCCGGACAACACGTCGTAATTATCATCGCAATAGCTCACCCGTTCTCCGAACACCTCGCGCAGATGATCCAACGCTTCGGGATCATGTGCCTGCACCGCCGCTCCCGCGTCCAGCAATTGCTGGATCAACGTCAGCGCGGGCGCCTCGCGAATGTCGTCGGTGTTGGGCTTGAACGCGATACCCCAAATCGCAAACGTCTTGCCACGCACGTCGCCGAATCGTCTCGAGATTTTCGAGAAGAGTACGTTCTTCTGCGCTTCATTCGTGTCGTGCGTCGCAGCCAGCATGCGCGGATTCAGATCAAACGTACGGGCGGTGTGAATCAGCGCCTGAACGTCTTTCGGAAAACAGCTACCGCCGTACCCCGCACCGGGATAAAGGAATTGAAACCCGATGCGGCTGTCGGTTCCCATCGCTCGTCGAACATCATCCACATCCACCGCGCACGCATCGCACAGGTTGGCGATTTCGTTGATGAAGCTGATCCGCGATGCCAGAATCCCGTTGCACGCGTACTTGGCCATCTCCGCCGCCCGACGACCCATCATGAGCATAGGCCGCTGATTGCGAACAAAAGGCAGGTACAACTCGCGAATGATTTCGCCGGAATCAGCGTTCTCGAACCCGATCACAACCCTGTCGGGACGCTGGAAATCGTGAACCGCCGACCCCTCCTTCAAGAACTCCGGATTGCTCACCAGATGTACGCGATGAGCACTCTCGGCATTGATGAGCGCTTCGATGCGCTCGCCCGTACCGACCGGTACGGTGCTCTTGATCGCGACCGTCAACGAGCGCTTCACCTCCGGCGCCATCGACCGGGCGAACGCCTCAATGCCCGAAAGATCAGCGGAACCGTCAGGTTGCGGCGCAGTGCCGATCGCGATGAACACCGTATCAGCGTGGTGGATCGCCTCCGACAGATCCGTCGTGAACCGCAACCGACCCGACTTGCGACCTTGGACCAGCAATTCAGTCAGACCCGGCTCGAAGATCGGATTCTGTCCTTCGTTCAGCGAATCGACCTTCTTCTTGTCGATGTCGTAGCCGACGATGTCGTTGCCCGTCTCCGACAGGCACGCAGCCACCACCAGCCCCACGTATCCCGAACCGGCCACTGTCACGCGCATCACTGATCCCTTTCACTCATCCACGTCCGCCCGACCGAATCCTCAGTCGGTTCTCCGTCCGCCGGAAGTCCCACCGCTGCCATCAGCGAAGATCGCCCGACGCTTGCGGCGCGCCGCGTCCCCGCACCCGCCCCACCATCTCTCCCAGCAACATCCACCCGAACATCGTGTTGGTCACAAGGTATCTCCGCCACATCCTTCGTGGCTCTTGCACGATACGGTACAACCATTCCATGCCCATGCGCTGCCATAGAACCGGCGCCCGCTTCGTCTTGCCCGCCATCACGTCGAACGCTCCGCCAACCCCGTGACAGACCGGAACACCCAATTCGTCAAACCACCGCGCCAAGAACTGCTCCTTCTTGGGCGGACTCATCGCAACCAACAGGATGTCCGCGTTCGACTCCTTGATACCTCGCACGATGTCAGCCTCTTGCTCCGGGTCAAAATACCCGTCGCGGCGACCGACCACCACTACCCCGGGGTAGTCGCGTTCGATGCGATCGACCGTGGCACGCGATACATCATCCGTCGCGCCCAGACAATAAACGCGATATCCGCGATCGCGCCCGAGCGCCAACATTCCCAGCATCAGATCAATGCCCGCCACCCGTTCCGGCAACCGGCGGCCCAACAGGCGCATCGCCCAAACCACGGCCATGCCGTCCGCCAAAACCAGATCAGAAGACAAGACAGAATCACGAAGCAACGTGGATCGTCGCATGTTCACCAGCTTGGCTGCGTTCACCACGCCGATCAACAACCGACCGCGCTGCGCGATCGTGTCGTCCACCACCGAGAGGACGTCGCCCATCCGCATCGCATGAATACGAACACCGAACAGCGACTCCCTTCGCCAGGCCGACGCGCTCGTCATGATTGCCGGCTCGCCATCCATTGGGTCAATCGAGACTCAGGCCAAGCGTGTAAAATCCAACCCAAATGGTACGGCCGACATTCGTAGTCCACCCGGCCGGGACGAAACACCATATCCAAACCCGGCATGCGAAGCACTGGATGCGCTCGACTCGCCATGGCCTGCAAACCGCGCGATAGCTTGCCGGGCTCGCGTCGAGCGACTTTCCGCCAGATCAAATCCGCCTGCTCGTCGATCAACGTGCCACCGCCAAGCTCGCGCGACGATTCCAACCACCGAACGCCTCGCGCAATCGACGGGGAATGATCGACACCGCACGCGTCCGCCAAAGCGAACAACGCCATCGGAGCCATTGAGTTTTGATGAACCGCGTACACCGGGTACCCTTCCACGACCCTCCCGGTGCGAGCATCGAAATGCCACCACCATTGGCCGTCACGCCCCTGGCGATGACACATCAAGAGCGCACATCGCTTCGCCAGTTCGAGCGCCGATGGGTCGCCGGTCGCCTGATGATAGGCCGACAACGCCTGCACCGGATACACAAAATCGGCAAAGCAACTGACATGCGACCTCAAACGCCCCTGATGGGCATCTACAGGCCAATGAGCGAACGCGCCGGACCGCTCGTCAAAACACGACTTCAGCCGGCCCGCAACCCGCCCCGCCAACCCGTCGTCAGACGACCGATCCCGGTGCAGCGACAGCGCGCTAACCACCCACGCAAGCTCGACTGTCGGATGCGATCCACGTTCCGGGTCGAGCTCACGCAATCGTTTCAGCGCTCGCTCGGCATCCGGATGACCCAGCGCCGTCGATGCCCACAACGTGAGTGCAACATCGCCGAGATTGTCAACGCTCGTTACATCGTTGAGCAGCACATCACACGCGCTGCGAGCATCTCGCCCGTGGAGAATCTGGCTGGCCACGTCGTCAGACTCGGTCGCCAGCCCGATCAAAACGATCGCCGTGTATCGCGGACTCACGCCTTCCGGGCAATCGCCGTTCGGGCCCCGGCGAATGCAGAACACGAACATTCCCTCGTCCGGCAGATACATCCGCCGCAGCGCACGTATCGACGTCGCACGCATCGCCCTCACAGCCGGGATTACGCCGCGCCCTGCGGTTGTCGTGTTGTCAGCCACCAAGACGCTCAAGGGAACTCCTAAGGTCGCGCAACGAGATTCTGCAACGCATTGTTACGCGACAAGAACCCCAGCGGATCGAAACTGTTCTGCAGATTGCCAGAGTTGAACCTGCTTCTGGCGGCCTTGTTGAGGTAATCCTGGCCGTCCATCGTGTAGTTCAAGCTAAACCCGGCGCGGATGAACACGTTCTTGTTGATGAAATCTTGAACCCGCGTCTCAAGCGTCTCGGGGACCCAGAGAATATCGCCGGCTGCCAGCAGGATGTTTTCATCCTCGCCGCTCTTGATTCGGGGCAAGTCCAGTTTGACACGCACGTCCTTTCCGTCAGGCATACGCCGCACCAACATCCCCTCCCGCGGGAAGACATCCGTCCGCAATCCGCCCGCCGATGCGAGCAATTGCAACATACTCAAACGAGCCCCCGGAGGCAGGATCTGCGGTCCGGGACGATTCACGAGACCACCTATGAACACCATGTTGGGCGTTGCCGCTTCAATCCGGACGATGTCACCATTCTCCAGCGGCGCGATCTCGAGCGCGGCAGCAAGCTGCCGCGGGTCGGTCAGATCAAAGCTCACCGTTTCACCGGGACGCCGCACTCGCGACAACGTGACCCGCCCCGAAGCATCGCCTGAAACACCACCGGCACCCGCCATCGCGTACAGAAGATTGCGCTCCGTCCGTCGCAGCGGGACCAAACCTGGGGTCAACGCAGACCCCGTCACAATCACGCTGGTGGTGTCGAAAGTGACCACTTCGATGTTGACCGACAGATCACGCAAGTTGCGAACCACATCGGGCACGTAGGCCGCCTGAACCGCTGACTCAGCGTCGGAGAGTTCCATGCCGGCCACTTGCACCGCACCCACCAAAGGCAAATCGATTTGCCCCTGCTTGTCGACGCGCGCCCGATACAGACTCGACGCAGTAGGCTCGTTAAGCCCGGTAAGCGTCACCTCCAGAACGTCGTTCGGGCCAATGTGATACGCCGTCAGGTACTGATCGACCGGCAGATCCTCCGATCCCTTCTCACCCACGTCCGAAGCGAACGCGTTCTTCTCCTTTTGCATTTGAAGAAAATCATCGAGGCTGATCTCGTGATTGGCCGCACAACCAGCAAGGGCGAGCAATGACCACAAAACGCCTGCGTAGCAACCGAGCCGCCCCATTCGGGTAACTCGCGATCGGCATGCCCGGCGGCCTGCTGCGGTCAGCCTTTCAGGTGTCGCTAGCGAGACGCGGCGACCACTCCCCCAGGTTGCATGATGACCCGATCGTTTCGAACAAGCCACGTCGGGCGAACACTCCACACGCCGCCAAGCGTCAGAATCGTCGCCAGAAATATCTTGACGTCCAACCAAGGGGACATGTGACGAACGTACATGATGTCGTAGGCAATCCATTGATGAAAATCTCCTTCTGACCGCTGATCTCGGCAAATCTGCCAAAGACCTGTAATTCCCGGTCGAACCGAAAGTCGCGCTCGGCGCCATGGAATACAGATTTGATTCTCGCGGAAAGGAGAAGGCCTGGGCCCAACAAAGCTCATCTGCCCCAGCAGAACGTTTATGAATTGGGGAATCTCATCAATATTTGTCGCCCGAAGCCACGCTCCCACCCGCGTCACGCGCGGGTCATTATCTATCTTGAATTGCGGGCCGTCGAGGTTATTTGTTGAATACAAATCTCGCTGCTTCAAGTGCGCGTCTTGACACATCGTACGAAACTTCAAGCATTTAAATACCTTACCGTCCTTCCCCTCTCGCAAGTGCCCGAAAAAAACCGGGCCTTTGGAATCCAATTTGATCAAGATGGCGACGACGGCGATCAGCGGCGACACGACAATCAGGGAAATAAATGCAAGCACCACGTCAAAAATGAGTTTGAGCGTGACGACGCGAGCGGGATCGCTGCGCACATCGCGCATGGCCGACGCGTCGGCGCCGAGCCGAATCCCCTCGTGTTGCAGAGATTTTGTCACATCGCCGCCGGTATGTTTTTTTTCTGCCTCGACCGAGCCGTCGCCCTCGCATTGCCCGGCTCGCACGCTTTGGCGGACGACTCGGTTGGAAAGAACGGTGGAACCGCGGGTGAGCACGGATTGGGCGATCAGCCCTCCCTCGCGCACCCGGCAGCCCTCGCCGAGCACCGACGGACCGATGACCGTCGCGCCCGCTTCGATCACCACGTTTTCTTGAAGGATCACCGGGCCGACGATCCGGGCGGACGAATCAACACGGCATCCACGGGCCGAAAACATGCCGCACGCGTGACGATCGAACCCCGGCAACGTCTCGGACGACAACGCTGCGACAACGCTTTGCTCGTTGATGGTCAGAAGGCCTGATTCTTCGGAAAGATCCACAACTGCGGAGGTGGCCGGCACGTCGCGACTCAGCACGCCCCAAGCCGCCAGGGCTGCCCGCAAGTCGGCCAACGATTCGAACCGAACATGCTCGAACGACGCGACCGGAATCACCGAGTAGGCGATCGCGTCGATCTTGAGGTTCGTGACCTGGTCATAGTAACGACTGATGCGACGCACGTATCCGTCGTCGTCGCAGTGCACATATTCCTTGGCGCTTTCGCGTGGTGAACCCAGGGCGACACAGTGAACCGCCCACGCTTGGTCGCTACCGGAACGCATCACGGCTGACACGTCCAATCCACCCGTCGGCCAATAGCGCGGATCGATGATGAGCAGCAGATCGGATGGCTCACAATCGTGGACGATCGACAGCAGACCGTCGGGTTCGATCACGCTAGCCCCCGAAGGAGCGATGTCGAGCACCCGCTCGCGGTAACCGGCCGGCTGCGGAAACATCGGCAAGATTCGAATCGCCCGCTCGCTACCTTCGGGTAGATCGCCGACAAGGTGACCCATGACCGTGCCAGCGCCGACCGGCAAGGAAAGCAACGAGTACTCAGCCGGGGCATGCTCCAGGTACGACGGCCGATGATCCAAGACGATCGGTGCGATTTCCACGCTAGTCCGCCACGGGCGATCGAGTCGCCCTCATCTCTGCCACCCTACGAAGCCACGGCATAAACACCCGCCTCGTAACCGACTTTCTGGTCCGCGCCGACGAGAATCGTGCCCACCATTGTTCCACCGGCGGCGCCGATTTGCTCAACGGCCTCTACCGCGTCGGTCCGACGGCAGCGCGCTGCCCGCAACGTCAGAATCGTAGCGTCCACCTGACTCGCCAAAATGCGCGCGTCGGCGACAGGCAAGACGGGCGGGCTGTCCATCACGACATAGTCGTACGCATGTTTCCAATCACCCAGGCAACGGCGGAACGCGCCGTTGGCCATCAACTCGGGGCTCTGATCGTCGCCGGTCGTGCCCGAGAGTAACACATCGATGCCCTTCATGCTTCCCGAAATGACCGCTTCGTCGGTCGATACGCGGCCGTCGAGCACATCGGTCAGCCCATACTCCGCACTCAGACCAACCCGCTGCGCGATGCTGGGGTGACGAAGATCGGCGTCGACGAGCAGAACTTTCTTGCCGACACTTGCGAGACTCTTCGCCAGAAGCACCGCCACGCTCGTCTTGCCCGCCTGCGCGCCGGGACTGGTAACGATGACTGAGCAACCTTCCTCACAACACGGAAGCCGGTCCAGCAGCGCGGTCCGCACCATTCGCATGCTCTCCTGAATCAAGCCCGGACCGTCGGCAAGCAATTCGGATTCACAACGAACCTTGGGCAAGTACCCCAGGAACGGGATGCGCACCGACGAGCGAACGTCGCGCGCTTCACGAACGGACGGGTCGAGGACCAGCCTGAGATAGGCGACGCCCACCCCCGCGCACAGCGACGCGCCGATCGCAAGAATCGTCAACATCATCCGACGATCACGAAACGGCTCAAAAGGCAATACGGCGTGGGCGGCAATGCTCACGCGACCGAGTTCCTTGGTCGCCTTGCGCTCCACGCGAAGAACGTTCAGGCGGGTGCGGACGTCGCTGGCCAACTCCCGCCGACGGGTGATTTCGTCGTCCAATCGCTCGATGGTCTGAGCTTTCTGATTGACGTCGTCGACCTTGAAACGCTGGGCGTTGATCGCTTTCTCGAGCTGTGCCTGCCGAAACTGCCCCTCGGCAATGGCGTGCTGGAGAGAATCTCCGTCGTAGACCGTCAGTTCAGCCGTCGCCGCAGCCCCCGTGACTGCGACGGGAACCGGCACGATGCGCGGGTCGTCCAACTCAGTCTCTCGCTCCTTCAGCATGGACTCGGCATACGTCACCGACGACAACCATTGCTTCATCGTCGGATGCTTCTCTCCGAACCGGTCACGCCCGACCTCAAGCACGTGACGAGCATCCTGCAGTTTCAAATAGCGCTCTCGCCAAATCGCGTCGTCTTCATAGCGATTTCGGCGAGCCCGCGTATCGGTGTCATCCTCAGTCTCAGTCTCTCGTGCATCGGAGAGGGATTGCAGACGCTGCAAACGCCACTCGTTGAGTTCACGCTCCAGCAGCAAACCATCCAACTCCTGCTCCAGGTTGACCAATCGTTCGGCCACCCGCGTCCGAATCTCGTCCGGCTTGGAGGTGCCCAGTTTCCCCTCCAATGCGTTCTTGGTCCGCGTTTTTCCATCGATCTCGTGGCGCAGCTCTTCTTGTTTGTCCGTCAACATCTCCAACTGCATCTGATCGACCTTCTCGTCCGCGGTGCTCGCGTAGTTGACGTACTGTTTCACCACACGGTCCACGATCAGACGGGCGTCATTGGGATCCTTGGCCGACATGG
The DNA here is from genome assembly GCA_964416845.1 of uncultured Phycisphaeraceae bacterium. Taxonomy (GTDB): domain Bacteria; phylum Planctomycetota; class Phycisphaerae; order UBA1845; family UBA1845; genus CAYQFV01. The sequence continues at coordinate 19,118 of CAYQFV010000069.1, forward strand.
AAACGTCGATCAACTCCGTACCCCGACGCGACGCGACCGAAATGGCCTTGCGAAGGCGGTGCAGCGGAGGCATGGGGTCGCCCAGAAGGGTCATCTCAGGATGCTTGAACCAGGACGTTTGCTGAACGGCTGGATCATCCAAAACACGTTCGAGCACGACCGGGCTGCGAATTGTCGCTACCTGTGTTTGGAGGTACGACTGGTAGAGTGGGACGATCCCGTTGTCCTCGTACTTGTAGAGAAGCCGCGGCACGACCGGAGCAACCCGGACCACCGAAGTCGCCCGATAATTGGGCGTCATGAAAAACCAGATCGCCGGCAGCGTGATTCCAACGGACACCGCAAACACGCCCAAGATCAGCCACTTGTGCCGCAGCAGTGACAGTACCGAAAACCCCGGCGATACAGGTGCGGCTGGGTTGCCTCCACCAGACACCATCTGCCCGCCATCAGCCATCGGCACCAACGCAGAAACATCGCCTGCCATCGGCTCGCCAAGCAGACCGTCATTGCCATTCGTCGTGCCGTCTTTCGAATCATTCATCATGCCAACCAAACCCCCTGGGCGAACGACGCTCCCCACGTCGCCGCAAACCTACTTGTCCGCACCCAACTCAAGTCCCTCGCAAACGACTCGCAATCCGTTTCGCTGCGATAGCGCCCCAGGCCATCGCACATTGAACACCTCAACACCTGCATCACTTCAGCCAACCCATCCCGAAGGATCGCGTTCGAGGTTCAGAAAACACGACATAACGATACGCCCCGGAGGCTGACACCCTCGACCGAGACGTCGCAATGCAACGATCCAAGACACTCCCGCGCCCGATCTGACAGTCGCCCCAAATGGACGAACGCCCGATGACCGCGTCATCCTCAATCGTACAGTTCGGCCCGATGCTCGTCGGTCCCACAAGCGTGACGCCACGCCCGATACGACTGCCCTCGCCGACCAACACAGGCCCGATCCGCCGCGCCGACGGATCAACCTCC
>CAYQFV010000070.1:0-16411 GCA_964416845.1 uncultured Phycisphaeraceae bacterium
CGGCTGCGGCCAAGCGCCGCGAACCATGACTGCCCGAATATGGCCAAACTCCAGCTCCATGTCCGAAGGACATGGGCTCGATAGCGCAAACACCTGGAAAGTGCACCGGGTTTTTCTCCGCCCCCGGTTTCCTGCGGACCCAGCTTTTTCATGCGCGAGGTATTCCGATTGCATCCGAGTGGATCGGGTCGTCCGGTGGACACGATGCCACATCCGGTCGGAATTATGTCGTGGCCTCATGTTCGCACTTGTCGCACGATCCTGCATCCACTGGCGGCGCCACGCACACCACGCACGAATCCAGTCTAATCCACCCGCTCTCCGTGGCTTTCTCTGGCCTCGGTGTCGGTATAAATCGGTTCAGGTTTTTGACCATTCACCTCTGCCGTAAACTTCCTCACGATCGCTGCTGTTGTACTCCACGCAAACTCTTTTCTAATGCCAGGCGACGCCGTGTAACGTCTTCCGAACATTCGGATGTAGTCCACCTTCCCCTCGGTATGCCACGTCGTCTTTTCCGTCTTTGAGTCGATCAAGTTCGCCTCGTATAGGGTACCTACGATGGCCTGATACCCATCGAACCGCGTCCGATGAAGAGGTTTCACGGTGATGCGTAGTTTCGCATCCGGAGCAAACTTCTCCGCTTTGTTAGCTTGATCCCTTTCAACCTCTGATGCCGAAGACGTGACCGTCACCAACACGGCCTCCACCCCATTCGACGCGAGCGCGGATAGCATGCTGTGCTCAAAGGAATGGGCAAACACGGGCACCAGACTCACCTCCACATTAGATGCAATGAGAAACCGTCTGACGTTTTTGGTACCGGCATCCGTCGTGGCTCCCTCCCGGGATTCAACCTACTTGCCATTGAGCTCTTCAAGCGTGAGAGGCTTCGTCTTCAACACCTCTTTGACGATTTTCTTGGTCTGATCATCAGGCTTGAACAGGTTCACAAGCGCCCATGTGACATCAACTGTCTTCGCACCAGGATCCTGATAAGCAATCTCCCATTTGCTGACAAGAAGATTGACACCCGCGGCCTTTGCGACTGAAGGCAGGTCCTTCTCGATAACCTTCAAAACGTCATCAATCGGTTCGTTGCTGAAAACTTGCCTGTGCAGACGTTCTTGAAGCGCCGGCCCTTCTTTTTCCAATTCTGCAACACGTTTCTTGTCGCCTTTGGCCTTGGCTTTATCTCGTGCTGCCTTCATGTCAGCGATCTTTTTCTTGAAGGCTGTACCTCTTGCCATGGCCATCGCAACCGCACGTGAATCAAACGTCCCCACAACCAGCTCCTCTGCCTGGGTTACCTCGCAGATGGCCAACATCGACAAAATAACCCATCCCATTGTTTTCTTCTTACTCATGACTGGCTCCTTGAAAATGTGGCTCACGAACCCTGAAAGTAAGTGCATACTTACACTCACCGCAAAAGAAAAACTCTTCATCCGCTTTGACCATCCAGCAGCATCCGACCAGCCTCACCGAACATCCGCTTTCGCTGTCGAGCGGTAACCAATCCCAACTCGCGGCCGATGTTAGCTACATTGCCGATACCAACGATCGTCCACGCAGAAATCGCCTCATCAAGCAACCCGCTTGTTTGGGCCCCGTTACGGTGTGCGGCAAGTTGGCCGCGGATGAAGCGGTGAAATCGACCGTACATCTTACGCAGTGCCTGGCGAATCTCCGGCTCGTCGATCTCACTAAGCCCGGCGAAAATGATCCTGTGCAGGCCAGATTCGCCGTAGTGCTCTGCCTCATGCATCAGTAGTCTCATCGCGGCGTCCGCGTTGTCGTCGGTTTCGCTAAGAACCTGTCGCCAACTGCTGGCTGCCTGTTCGTAGACGTAGTCGATGGAGGCGATAAACATGGCCTTTTTGTCAGGCCAGAGGCGATAGAGGATGTTCTCGCGAACCTCACACCGCAGCGCCAGCTCGGCCGTGGTGGCCCGGCGAAAGCCGAGTTCGGCAAATGCCCGCGCAACGATTGGAAGCATCTTTTTTCGTTTCTCGTGAGATTTGCTGGCTCTGGGCATCTGGAGGCTCGCGAAGACCCCTTACTTGTAAGTGTACACTTACACTATCGCCTACAACCAAGCCCCTGTCAAATGGTTTTGTGATGAAAAAGCAAAAATTCTTCGGAGTCCGTCCGGAAGCATGACGAATGCCATGCCCGGAGAGCCTTCGTAGGTCCAGCGACACTCGCGGTCAATCGGCAGTGCGGTAGATTCGGGCCACCTGTTATCCATGCCCCACATCCTATTCGCGTGCGTCATCAGGAACCGCATCCGCGTGAGATCCGTTGATCTTTTCGTCGGTGCCGATCCCTTTTGTCTCGCGCTCCGTCACAGCCTCAAACGTGTCAATGAACCACTCCTGTTGCTCGTATTCGTACTTCGCGAAGCACTTCACGGCCTGGCCGGCAGCGATCACGGCCTTATCCCGCGAGACAGACTTTCCGTTGGCGAAGTCGGCCGGGTGGCACACCTCCTTCTTTTTGGAGGTGGGGGCGTCGATGATTCGTTTGCAACTCGATGATTGTCGCGGCGTGCGTGCACCCGTGCGTCGATCATCGCGTCCTCCATGTCCAATGAACATGGGCCACCCGTCATCGATTGAGATAGGCGCCGCACCAGATACCGACGGCAGCGTCCACACTTCCCGCTATCGCTGCCCCAGGTTCACCCAGACCGTCTTGACTTCGCTGTACGCTTCCAACGCGTCCTTGCCGTTCTCCCGGCCGTGGCCGCTGAACTTGTACCCACCGAACGGAGCAGCCGGGTCGAACGTGTTGTAACAATTCACCCACACCGTGCCCGCCCGCACCGCGTGCGCAACCGCGAACGCCTTCGTCATGTCAGACGTCCACACCGCCGCAGCCAGGCCATACATGGTGGTGTTCGCTTGCTTGATGACATCGTCCATCGCGCTGAACTTCAGAACCGCCGCCACCGGCCCGAAGATTTCTTCCTGCGCGATCCGCATATCGTTGCGAACGTCGGTGAAGATGGTCGGCTTGACGAACCAGCCCTTGTCACCGAACTGCTCGCCGCCCGCGACGCAGGTTGCGTGGTCCTCGTTCTTGCCGATGTCAATGTAGCGCATCACCTTGTCGAACTGCTCGCGAGACACCTGCGCACCTTGTTGCGTCTCAGGCGAGAACGGATTGCCGAGACGGCGACTGTCAGCGGCTGCTTTGAACCGTTCGACAAACGCGTCGTGGATGCCCTCCTCGACAAATATCCGGCTGCCCGCGCAACACACCTCGCCCTGATTGAAGAAGATACCCGTCATCGACCCGCTCACGGCCATGTCCAAATCGGCGTCCGCAAAAACCACCGACGGGCTCTTGCCGCCCAGTTCGAACGTGGTGCGCTTCAGCGTGTCCGCCGCTCTGCGACAGATGATTTGAGCGGTCTTGTACTCGCCCGTGAACGCAATCTTGTCCACGCCGGGATGGCAAACCAGCGCGTCGCCCGCCGTTTCTCCGACCCCGTTAACAATGTTGATCACCCCCCGCGGGAACCCTGCCTCGGTCGCAAGCTCGCCAAGACGCAGCGCGGTCAACGGCGTTTGTTCCGCCGGCTTGAGCACCACGGTGTTCCCGCACGCCAGCGCCGGACCCCACTTCCACGCAGCCATCAGCATCGGAAAGTTCCACGGAATGATCTGCCCGCACACGCCCACCGGCTCTCGCCGCGTGTAGCAGAAAAAGTTGCCCATCGTCCGATCCACCGGGATCGTGTCACCGGTGATCTTGTCCGCCCAACCGGCAAAATAGCGAAACGTCTCAGCCACCAACGGCACGTCGGCGAAGTTCACCTCGCCGATCGGCTTACCGTTGTTGAGCACCTCAAGCGCCGCCAAATCGTCCGCGTTCTTTTCGACCAACTCCGCGAGACGGTACAGCAGCTTGCCACGATCGCGGGCGCTCATCGCCGGCCAGGGACCGGATTCAAGCGCTCGCCTCGCAGCCGCAACAGCCCGGTCGATGTCCTCACTGCCGCTGTCAGCCACCTTCGCAATGACCTCGCCCGTGGCGGGGTTGAACGCTTCCAACGTCTTGCCCGACGCGGCGTCGCACCATTCGCCGTTGATCAGATTCTTCGTCCGCGTGATGTCGACAGGGGGATTGAGCGTTGTAGATGCCATCATTCACCTCCAAGGATTTGGGTCGATGGGAAACTCCAGCGGCCGACGACGATCGCGCCGCCGCTACCAACTCGCAAAACGCAAGCAGGCTCCAACGCCGCGCAAAACGACGCCATCAAGAATTGTCCGCAACCGGTTCAAGGTGTCAAGAAGCGACGAAAGACCCGAGAAACGACAATCGATCCCCAGAGACGCGGGAACTGCAACGAACGACCATGCGCCGTGTTCCGAAGCCCCAAGCGCAAGCGCGGGGTTACTGGTTGGAACAGCGTTACCGCCGTGATGCCCTGAGCCGGGATCTGGTGGTGCGACGCTGAAGATCAGGTTAACGTCGCGCGGCAACCCAACCGGAGGGATTCGGCATCGAGAGGCTGGCCAACAACGCCTCTCGGCCGGCACACACCGCATGCATTTCGATCGCTACGGTTGTATCAACTTCTTCAACCCAAGACACTTTCGGAATTGTGCTTCAGCTACATCCCTGCACCTCTTCAGGGCGTCGGGATCTTCCGGAAATGCTGCGGTGCACGCGGTCACATTCTTTACGAACGCGTCAAGACATTCTTGAAAGGTCTTAGGTTCAGGTTCAGGGGCTGTCTGCTCCAGCGCCGACGGTCGTCCAAGTTCTACCTCTTCGCCGTTCGAAAGGGCTGAAGAAGGCGACATCCCTTCCAAATCTCCCGCCCTAGCATGTGCGACGGTGTATTCCGCCGTGTCGACCAGCCACTCAAGGATGAGGTTTCCGAACTTGGCGGTGGTCTCAGGGTTAAAGCTTGCGTCGAATGCGGGACAAATCGCAAATCTCTCTGTTGCAGCGCCCGCGCACACCCAAAAGGCTTCCAAATCAGCGTTTTCGTAGGGCACGAGGAACGTCCGACCACATAGTGTTAGATTGTCGGACGCTTCGTCGAAACATCCCGAGACCACCGACGGGCCGGAAGTCCCGCTGACCGGTATGTAACTACCGAGAGGAATCTCATTGTCAGCGATACATTCCCGCAGGCATGCCGGTCCATCGCAACCCTCGAAACAGGAATTCAACAAATGTGCAACGTGCTTATTAGCAGGCCTCTCAACCCGTTGAGCCCAACAGACGCTCCCCATCAACGCACCAAACGCGAGCACAAGGCAGACACGTACCACGGACCCGTCCTTCACAACAAGCACATTTAGAATTCGCATGACTTTCTCCAACGTGAGGCGGTGAGGCGGTGAGGCGGTTAACAGCGAAGCGCCTGATTCAACGTTCCGCTATCGGGAACATACTACATTTCCTTGACCTGTCAAGAAATAAAGTGGTAACCCCTAGCGTTGCATTCGGTGAACACTGGAATTGTGACGCGGCGCGTTGCAAAGACCCCAACGGCCAATCAGCAACGCCTCACGACGTCACCGGCGGCGCCTACCCGCCGATGAACCCGGCGATGAGCCCCTGTATCGCACTGACCGCCGTCAGCGCGAGACTGTCGGTCAGCGCGAGGAAGATGGTGTCGCGATTCAGGCAGCCGCCAAATTGAAACATGATCGCCGGCGCGATCGCCACGAGCAACAAGCCACGCTTGGTCATCAAACGACCGGTGCAACGAGTCAACATGGAACGTATCCTCTTACCCGTACGAAGCGTTCAACCAACTTGGCGCAAAGGCGCGTCGATCAAGGTCGACCACCGCCAGCCGGCAAGCCAGTCAAACCGTGGTCAAACCGCCCGTGCCACTACCGCCCGACGCGGCGTTATCCTGAAGACTCTGGAAGAAAGTCTGAATCAGCGTATTCGTCAGCGCTTGGGTCGTCGTTTCCAACCCCGTCAAGAGGCTCGTTCGAACCGCGGGATCGCACCCCCCCAGTTGAAACACACTTCCACCAATCGCCACCGCGACCAACATGCGTAACGACCGTTTTTGAATTCCACGCAGTGTCATCAACAGCACTCCTAGAACATCCATTCACTAAAAGCACCAGACCAGGGCCAATCCGCCGCAATGAACACGCCCCGATCAGCCGAGGACACCCTAGCGGATCAAACTCCCTGCCGCAAGCAACGTGCTACCGCATGCAACGCGCCCCGCGACCATGCCACCAACCCGCTACGGCAACGCTGCAGCAACAGCACCGCCGCCAACCGCCCTCTTGATGGCATACATCGGAAAATATCGCCCCGGGCAGATGGTTTTTCCCGTAACTCCCCGGTGCGTCACGATGTTAGACGACGAAATACCGCACTGATCCACCAGAAACCGCACCAGCTTCGACAGCGATGCAAGCTGCGCAGCCGACGGCGCCGACCGGCTGAAATCGCCCACCAGGCAAATCCCGATTCCGTGGTCGTTGTATTCGTTGCTCGGGGTCTTGCAGTGTGCTCCGTGTTTTTGCTTGTCCCATCGAGACCCGACTTCCACTTCCCCGTCACCGCTGCCGGTCCCGTTCCCGATCACAAAATGGTAGCCCAACTCGTTCCAATGCCTCACCGTGCGATGATACCGATCGAACTGCTCCGCATTGCCGGTCGGACCACCGCTGTGATGGATGACGATGTACTTCCAACGATCGCTCACACCGCCCGGTGGAAGCCATCCCCGCGGAACCTCCTGATTCGTCACACGACGCTCCGGAACGATTGGAACTCTCGCCTTCGGGGCAATGCGCACCGGCTTATCAAGCAGCGACTCAAACCGGGGAACCGGCAGCCGCGCAACAACACCCCGACCGTCGACCGAACATCCAGCCAACATTCCAGCAACAACGACCAGCCCCGGCAAAGCTTTTCGCCACATCCGTCCGTTCCACCACTCGCCGTCGGCTTGAAACCCAAACATCATCGTTAACACTGTTGGCATGCACGTTATCGGTCATTGCCCGGCAACAGGTCAAGTCCTTTCTGTCAAAAAGGCGAACACGACAGCCAGGAAGGCAGGCCAACAGCGACCACGCAGGAACACGCCCGCTACCATCGGCGCGCATCATTCGTCAGAAGGGGAAAGGAAACTTCGGAGAGCAGGCGCGACCTAACGCTTGACTTTCAACCGGGACGCTTCATCGATGTACAGAATCATGCCACACGAAGGACACATCTGCAGTTCGTCACGCGTCTGAAGCGTCAAGACAGCCTCAAGCGTGACGGACATGTTGCACCCCGCGCACGCGTATTCGTTCCGCTTGGAATTCACCACCGCGATCCCGGCAAGCGCTTCGCCCTCGTGCTTGGTGGCCACACGCTGAAACGTGTCCAGAAGCGCAGGTGACAGCCCTTCAGCCGCCCGTTCGCGCTGCTGCTCCAACTCAGCGACGGTGGCTGCCGTCTCGTCAAGATAGCTTTGGAGATCCTCCTCCGATCGCTGAACCCGCTGCGCAATGTGCTCGCGCTCGTTGACCACCGCCTCAACAACCGTCCGCTGCTCGTCCAAGTCGGTCATGAGTTGAAGTTGCCGGCTCTCAAGCTTGGCGCTATCAGCCTTTTCCAGGTTGATCGTGGTCAAAATCGCAGCGTATTCCTTATTCGTCTTGCTGCGATTGAGGGCTTCGCGATGCTTGCTCAACGTCTCGTCGCGAATGCCGATGTCAAGCTCAATCCGATCGATCTCGACCTGCTGTTCGCGAATCGCCGCGTTCTTTTCCTCGATGGCGGCGTCTTGTTTCTGAAGCTCGCGTTTGTGGAATCTGATCTTACGACGTTTGGCGTCGGCCTTGGCTCGGATCGCCGCGACTTGGCGCTCGACCTCCTGCAGACCTTGCAGCGCGTCCAAAATGGCGCCCATGGATTCTCCAGCGGATTCGAAGAGAACGTCTCACGCCGCCACAACGACGACGGACCCCCCATTATGCCTCCCGACAACCACGAACGCAAGCGCTTCGTCATCCTATTGCCGAACCAAACTTCACCCCGGTCGCCTCGCAACGAACCCAAGACCCGCAACTACGTCAGGCCAATGTCATCTCACCGTGCTGACCGATAATCCAAGCAGTGACGCCATCGCAAGACAGACGGCTCAACCGTCAATGACGACATCGCCCCGCGGCCAAGGCAGCCCTCGCGCGGTACACTGCGCCTTCAATGACACAATCCGAACCGAGACGCCGAACGTAATGATCAGAGCTTACAAGACCGTAACGCCGTGCGTGCTGGCATGTGTGGTCGCAGCGATGATCGTCGCAACGCCGTCATGCCGCAGCGACTCCGACACCCAGAAGCCGCACCCACCACCACGCCCTCGAGGCCTGATCGCGGTGGTGGGCGTCGGCGCTGACGACGCTCTTTGGCCTGTACTACAAGGGTCCGCCCACCGGGCGTTCCGCGAACTACGCGGCGGCGACCAGGGGTTGTCCCTGCGAGTCGTCGCACCACCGCGGCGTTCGGTGAATCTTCAACGCCAACTCATCGAGCAACTGCAGAAGGAAGAACTCGTCGGCATCTGCGTGCAGGTGACGGACCCGTCCGCAATGGAAACGACTCTGCGGTCACTGGCGGGGCGAGGCGTGAAGATCGTCACCATGATGGAACGCACATCCAGCGAGACGCTAACAATGCACGCCGGAATCAACGAATCTGCGGTGGGCACGGCGATGGCTGACGCACTCCTCGCTGCGATCACCAGGCCTGCGACCGTCGCCATACTGCATGCCGACACCATCGACGCCTCATCCAAGACCCGCCACCGCGCCGCCGTCACCCGCCTCGTGGCCGAACCAGACGTCAGCGTGCTGATGGAATTCGACTGCGCCCAAGACACCAGCCGAGCAAGATCCATCATTCGCGAAACCACCATGCGCTATCCGAGATTGTCCGGGTGGATCGTCACCGGCGATTGGCCTCTCCGACACGCCTCAAGCAAACCCTCGTCCAAACTCCCCGATAGTTGCATCGTCGCGTTCGCACCGCCCGTAGCTGATCTGGACCATTTCAACGAGCCCGCAGTCTGCGCGATCGTCGTTCCGCGTTACGACCTGATCGTCGACAAAGCACTGACCGCCTGCGTCGCCGCCGTCATGGGCGCAACGTCGCGCGGAACCGACTTCGCCGCCCCGGTCGAAACCTACAAAGCCGGCGAATTCGACCGATTCAAGAAGCGATGGCAACAGTGGTGTTCCCTCACGCCGGATTGATGACGTTCCAATCGCAAATCCAATACACGCCCCCTGCCATACCGTTAGACCAACCGCGAGGCGGATCGTCGCTTGACGGCGGCAAAACCGATCGTCACGCGCCCGTCACTTCGCCATGCCCACAGGTGACACAAATCGGTCCGCTCGCTATGGTGGACCAACGCCCGGCGTGCGTGACAGTTCACTCGAACGCCCCTGTTGGTAACCGGCCGGGTGCAACCGTCCCCTGCAGGGCTCCGGGTCGCGCGGCCAGGTAGCCCCGGCAAGCGAAGGAGTTAGACCCCCGTGAAGCGTAGCAGCCTGTTGTTGTTCGCAGCAGTCGTCCTGTCATTCGTCGGCATGTGGCTGAGCGGGACACTGCTGAGCAAACATCTTCGAACGTCCGGAACGCCAAGCTGGATCAACTCCCTGTGCGAATCCGGCGAGGGCGGAAGCATCAGTTGCGACGCAGTGCTCTCCAGCCGATGGGCCACCATCCCACCCACCACCGGCGACCCCAACGATCATCGAATCCGCATCCCCGTCGCAAGCCTCGGTGTCGCCTACTTCACGCTTCTGTGTACCTGGTATGTCTGTGTCGGACGCCCGAACTACTCCGCAAGACGATGGCAACTGCTGCCGCTACTGCTCAACGGCGCGGGTCTGGCGGGCTCAGTCGCGTTCATCGGTCTCATGGCCTTCTCGCTCGAAAAGTGGTGCCCGCTCTGCGTCGCAACGCATGTGGTCAACCTCCTCCTGTTCGTCGTCAACGTCTTGCTCCGACCATCACCCGACCAATCGCACACACAGGAGATCGGCAAGCAGACAGCCCCGCCGGCCAAATACCCGTCCACCCGACTCGCGCTGGTCACCATCGGGTTGGGCATCATGTTCACCGGATCGCTCAACCAGAGCACCGAGATCAAAAGCCTCGACAAAAAGATCCTCCGCTACCAGGCAGCGCTGAAGGAAGTCCAACGCAGCACCGAAACGCTGGTCGCAATGTACGAGAGCGCCCCCCTCAAAGACATCAAGATTCGCCCCGACGACCCGATCCGCAACGCGGGCAACGGCTTTCCCACCCTGGTGATCTGGAGCGACTTCGAATGTTCCCACTGTCGCGAATTTGTCCACAACCTCGACACCAAGTATGCCAAAGAGTTTGACGGCTATCTCCAAATCGTCTTCAAGAACTATCCCCTGAGCTCGGACTGCAACCCCAACGTCAAAAGCCTCGCGCACGCCCACGCTTGCAAGGCAGCAAGACTGGCAGAGGCAGCACGGATCGTCGGCGGAAACGAGAAGTTCTGGCAAGCCCACGATCTGCTATTCGAGAATCAGGCCAAACTCGGCAAGTTGAACGTCGAACAGTTCGCAACGTCGTTGTCGCTCGACCCCGCACGAATGGCCGCCGCCATGAATTCTGACGCGGTGACCAAGCGGATCGCAGAGGATGTCAAGATGGGACACGACGTCGGCGTCACATCCACGCCCGCCGTGTTCCTTGCGGGCCGACGCGTCACTGGGCTGGTGCGCCGTGTACCGGCGTTTTGGAACGCAATGGGAAAGTTCGCCCAGCGGTCACGCGCCAAACGTCAATACGCCAAGGAACACGCAACACACAACTGATCTACTCAAGGTACCCCAAATCCGCCAGACGCTCGGTAAGCAGCCTCTGCTCTTCCTCGGTGTACGCCTGCTGATCTGAATGGCCAGCGCTTGCCTGCTGCGCAGGCTCCGATTCATAGCGAATCGGCCTGTCGAACAGATCGGACATCACAACCCCTTCCATGTCATCAGGAATCCGCAGCCCGAGCAGCGCCAGCATAGTCGGAGCGCAGTCAATGATACGACCGCGCATCGTCTTGCCCGCGACAATCCCCGGCCCGGCGGCCGCAAACACCCCGTCCAATCGATGGGTCCCCTCGATCTTTCGCCACGGCAGCCAACGCACCGGCGAAGCCCCGCGAATCTTGCGAATGACCGCCAACCCGTCCACCGGAACCAGCAGCAGATCGGGCATCCACTCACGCTCTTCCCGCTTGCAACGGTAAAGCTCCTCCGGCTTGTGGACCTCCGGAAACAGATTGATCGTCTCGCCGGCAGGAGTCGTCACTTTGAAATCGAGGAATTTGTCCCGCAACTCGTCACGCATCGCCTCGTAGTCGCCCGGTTCGACAATGCCGGTCGGCTGCCGCCCCTTCAAGTTGAGATACAGAAACCCGTACATGCCCGCGTGCATCACACACGCCCGCGTACGCGAAAAGTCGACCGCCAGGTCGCGATCAATCTGATCATCTCGCAGGAACTTGCTCTTCTTCTTGCCAAACAAGCGGCCAGCCACATACTTCGCCCTCGTTCGAGACTGGGCCCCGCCCTGCTTCAACTTGAGATATCCCCACTGCTCCAGAAGCAGATTCGGCTGCGTCTTGCCTTCCAAGCTTCCGTGTCCGTGGTCCGACATGATCAACGTCGTCGCGCGATGCTCGTCCGCGTACGCAAACAAATCCGCCAGCGCGTCATCCAGCCTACGAAAACAATTCGCCACCTGCCCCGCCCGCTTCGCATGCTTCTGATTGAACCGTGGATCGAGATACTTCCACGTCTTGTGCTGCAAATTGTCGACCAGCTTGTACACCACCATCATCACGTCCCAGCCGTAGGTATCGCCGCAATAACGCGTCACCTCCGCACCAGTCGAAAAACTATCGCAAATGCTCGCCAGATTCTCAACAAACAACCGGTCGCCGCCGAACGTCGAACGCTGCCACGTCGTCTTGAACGTGTAGTCAGGCCAACGCTTGAGAATCTCGTCTTTCAGACCGGCAGGATACGTGAACTCGACATCCGTTCCCGGCGTCTCGAAACCCGTAATCAGACAGCCGTTCACCGGCCGGGGAGGATACGTCATCGGAATATTCAACGCCCCGACCTTCAACCCCTTATCGCCCAAAATGTCCCAAATGGTCCGAACATCGCTCACCGACTGCGTGCTGTTGAAGCTCAATCGATTGGTCCGAACGTCGTACCGCTCGAAATCCACAATACCATGCGTGCCCGGCGTCTTGCCGGTCATAAACGTCGTCCACGCTGCGGGCGTGATCGGCGGCTTGGTCGATTCCAGAGCGCCCGACACGCCACGCTCGATGAACGCCTTCAAAGCGGGCATCTTCCCCGCATCCATCATCGGGGTAAGCACGTCAAACGTCGCGCCGTCGAGCCCGATGACGAGGATTCGCTCAGCCGCCGCCGGCAGATCTCTCGTCAGGCCTTCCGACGCTCCAACAGCCACTTGGGCAGATTCAGTCTTTGAAGTCATGGGTCTATGGATCGGTCAGTTGGTTAGCATACGCCGCGGAAATCGCGTACATCGACGGGGGCTGATTCTAGAGTCCACCTTCGCACGTTGCAAACCGCTTCGCGTCCGACTATATACGATCGAAGCAAACGACGTGGAGTCCGATTGAATCCAGGCCAACAGGCTGAAGCGAGCGGGAAATGAAGATCATCGACCAACCCAGCGTCTACCTGGTCGGTAGGCAAACAACCGACGACGCGGAGATCGACCGCTTCCTCGCTGACCACGGTGTCCAAGGCTGGACCACCGACACCGACGTCGCCGGCCAAAAACTCTCCGAAATCGCCGGACGCGTCTGCTACATGAGCTTCTCCAAGCCCCGACCGGGCGGAAACGCCGCGTACCTCGACCGCATCATCGGCGTCAGACACGGCAGCGTCCTGGAGCACACCGTCTGGAATTTCATCATCACCGGCGTCTCGCGCAGCTTCACCCACGAACTCGTCCGACACCGGGCCGGTTTCGGGTTTTCGCAGCTTTCACAACGTTACGTCGACGAATCGGTCGCAGATTTCGTCGAACCCAAGTGCATCGCACAGGATCAATCATTGCACGACGTGTGGCTGTCCGCCGTCGAGCAAGCCCGTCAAGCCTACGTCACCCTGGTCGAAGGACTCGAACAGCGGTTCGAGAGCGTCGAAGACAAAACACTACGCCGAAAGATGGCCCGCCAGGCTGCTCGATCCGTCTTGCCCAACGCAACCGAAACGAAGATTTTCGTCACCGTCAATGCCCGCGCAGCGAGGCACTTCATCGAGCTGCGAGCCAACGAACACGCCGAAACGGAAATCCGAACCGTGGCAGCCAAAATGCTGTCGATACTCAAGAACGAAGCGCCCAACATGTTCGGCGATTACGACTTTGTCGACCTGCCCGACGGAACCCGTGCAGCCGCGACGAAGAACATCAAGGTGTGACGCGCCGTCGCACCCGCGGGCGAATTGACCCGGTGCGAACGCCGCCCGCACTTGACGTAGCCCTGGCGGGGCGATTGACAATAGCCCAGCGATTCATCGCTGGGAAAGCCGATGTGGTTGTACCGCCGAGTCCCGTAGGGACGATTGAACAAGATGTGATGCTCACCCGTCACGACCGAACTCTGGTTTCGACGATGCTGCCACGGCCCGTCGCCAAAACCAGCGCCCCATTGACCGGGCAGGAAAACTCCCGGCGGCAATCCCACCGGGTATCTGCGTTTGCCGACAGCCCGGTCGGACAGCGGCCCGACATTGATTTAGGTATTTGGACAGTAGTTTGACACGGCACGCGGCGAGTCACGCCGATAGTAAGACATCGCAGGCCCAACGGTCCAAGCGACCGTCGCCGGCGGAGAACCCGGAGGTACGATCATGACAACGACGACCAGCAGCAACGAACACACCAACAGCCCGTCGCACGGCGACATCGGACCCGCACCGCACCTCGCGACCGCCCTGCCCGGGCCAAACGCCAAGGCAGCCATCGAACGCGACGAACGCGTCACATCGTCATCCTACACGCGGGATTTCCCCCTCGTCGTCAAACGCGGACTAGGCTGCGTCATCGAAGATGTCGACGGCAACCGCTTCCTCGACTTCGCCGCCGGCATTGCCGTCTGTGCAACCGGGCACGCACATCCCGACGTCGTCGCAGCCATGAAAGAGCAGACCGAAAACCTGATCCACATCTGCGGCAGCGACTTCTACTACGAATCCATGATCGCCCTCTGCGAAAAACTCGCCGCCATAGCTCCCGGCAGCGATCCCAAACGCGTCTTCCTCACCAACAGCGGCGCCGAAGTCGTCGAAGGCGCCATGAAGCTCGCCCGCTACAAGACCGGCCGAAAATGGCTCATCGCCTTCCAAGGCGCTTTCCACGGCCGAACCATGGGCGCCCTCTCCCTCACCAACTCGAAGGTGCGTCAACGTCAAGGATTCGCCCCGTTGATCCCCATGGTCGCACACGCCCCCTACGGCGACATCGAAGCGATTGAAGCCCTCTTTCGCCGACAGGTCGCCCCTGAAGAAGTGGCTGCCATCTTTGTCGAACCCATGCAGGGCGAGGGCGGCTACCTCCTGCCACCCGCATCATTCCTCGGCGACCTGCGAAAGCTCTGCGACAAGCACGGCATCCTGCTCGTCTCGGATGAGATTCAATCCGGCGCGGGACGCACCGGAAAATGGTGGGCCGGCGACCACTCCGGTCTCGTACCCGACATCCTCTGCGTCGCCAAAGGCTTGGGCAGCGGCATGCCCATCGGCGCCCTCGTCGCCTCCACCAAGATCATGGATTGGCCGCCCGGAGCACACGGCAGCACCTTCGGCGGAAACCCCGTAAGCTGTGCAGCCGCCGTCGCCACCCTCAAACTCGTCGAAGCCGAATACATGGCAAACGCCGCCGCCATGGGCGAAATCCTGCAAGCCAAACTGCGTGACATTTCGTCGCGACATCCGCGAATGGGTGACGTCAGGGGCTTGGGGTTGATGACCGGCACGACAGTGTTCGATGCCAACGGCACACCGTCAGCCGACGACCGAAACGCCGTCGTGCAAGAAGCGTTCAGTCGAGGCTTGCTCATGCTTGGCTGCGGCGACACCGGCCTGCGCTTCGCGCCACCGCTCTGCATCAACGAACAGGAACTGCTCGCCGGCTTGAACATCGTCGAGCAAGCAGTCGCCGCCGTCGGAAAATAATCCGTAGCGATAGTCGCCCCAACCGGGCAACCGTTCACCGCGCTCGTCTCGAATCGCCGCAAGGCCGAATCGACTGCGCGGTCGTGCGCGCTGCCCTCCGCGTACCAAACGTCGGCGCAGGGGAGAGCGGTGGGCACGCACCAGAGCAAGGCGACAGGACGTCAGATCAACGCCGCACAGCGGGCTGTCGACGCTTGATCTTCATCTGTCGGCTCGTCTTCTTCGTCGCGGTGAGGCTCTTTCGGGCCTTCTCGATGTGGGCAACCTTGAAAATACCGATCGCCTTGCCACCCGACCCAGCCGTGCTGCAATACATGTAACTGATTCCGACCTTCGCCATCGCCAGCTTTTCGCACACGTCAGCCACCGCACCCGGCTTGTTCGGCATCTCAATCGCGATCACCTCCGTCTCGGTGAACGTGAAATTCATCTTCTGCAACGCAGCCCGGCCCTTCTCCGCGTTCGCACACACCAGCCGCATGACGCCGTGCTCCATCGTGTCCATCATCGTCAGCGCGAGAATGTTGATCTTCTCCTCCGCCAACGTTCGACACACCTGCGCCAACACGCCGGGACGTGTCACCATAAAGATGGAAAACTGAGTATAGTTCGTCATGCCACTCCTCCACATCGAAAACCGCACGGGCACGCCGCCGGTTTGCATCACCTGCCCGTCGCCACCGCCACAACGTGAGACGGCAAGCGCCCGTATGAACAAGACAGCGAAGGCGGACAACCGTCAGCCTCCATCCGAAAGGATCGCCCGCCGCGCCAGCAAAGCGTGTCGATCAGCACCGAGCACCGACGCGCGCAAACCCCGCCCACCGGCGCAACCATCCCGACCTGCCTCGAACGATCAGTTCAGCACCGACCGCTGTCGACGACGGGTATCGTGCATTTTCATAACCGATAGTCCCAACAGTGTGAAGAGCCCGAACGGAATCATGCCAACTCCGCAAAAACTCGTCGGCGCAGGCCCGCCGCCGGTATCGCTGCCACCACCCCCACCGGAACCGTTGTCATTGCCGTTGACGTTACCCGATCCACCACCCCCACCACCCGACGAATCGTTCGCGTTCCCGTTGCCAACGCCGCCATTGTCATTGTCAACGTTCACGTCGCTGCCATCCCCAACCGACCCGTTGTCGTTC
>CAYQFV010000070.1:16511-20075 GCA_964416845.1 uncultured Phycisphaeraceae bacterium
CCCGTTGTCGTTCACATTGCCCGAACCACCCGAGTTGTCGTTCACATTTCCGTTCGCGTTCGCGTTGCCGTTCGAGTTCACGTTGCCGTTGGCATTTCCCGCCGACCCGTTGTCGTTCTGATTCGCATTCCCCTGCCCCGAACCCCCGCCGGCACCGCCGCCGCCGCCAGAACCTCCGCCACCACCATCGCCGCTCACGCTGATCGCCACACTGTCCCCAGTCGTAATGACCAGCTCTTTGAACAAATCAGGGTCTTCGATCACGCCGGAATTCGGACCCTCCGGAAACACCAGAAGCGTCAACACCATGCCCGCCGAACCCGCGTCCGCCGCAACGTCAAACGTGCACACACCAAGCTGCCCACCCGCCGGAACAGGCACCGACATCGACCCGCTCGCCGCTGTCTGAGGCCGGGGCAATTCCTCGGTATGGAAAAACGCACCATCATTATCAAACCCGCTCAACCACTGAAAATCGCTCAACGTCAACCCGCTCGGCACGGCGAAATCGAACAACACCCCCACAATGTCCAACCCCGCCCCGCCCTCGTCAGCCAGCGTCACCGTCATCTGCACCGTACCACCCGCAGGGACCGTCGTCGGAGAATACGACACCGACACCTGCCCCAACGACACCGACGCACCAGCCACCAAAGCAATCCCAACCCCAAGCAGACGTCGAAACATCATCAGAAGTCTCCGCAAGTTTACCGGACAATCGCAGCCGTCCCCCACCGCCGCACACAACCTCAGTATCGGATCATCCCAACCGCACTTCAACCTCCCATCGCCGAAACCAAGCCCCCAACGCCCCAATAAACCACCGCGGCGACAACCACATTCCTCACCGCACCCGAAAGGTCCCCAAAGACGAGACGGCCACTCTGTTCAAACGTGGGAATCGCGACGAGTCCGCGCGAGAGACGTCGACGAACAATCATCGTCCCATCAATAGAGAAAATGCCCGTCAACGGGGAATACGGACACGAGCAGAGCGCCGACGACGCAGAGATGCCAACCCCCCAACCATTGACAACACCAACGTCGCAGGCTCGGGAACGATCGTAAACACCACCGACTCGCTCCCGCCAAGATCGGTCGGCACTGCAAACCCCGCACCGACCCCCTGCACCAACACGCCCGGAACCGTCCCCACGTTCAACGTAGCCTCGCGAACAGCAGGCCCCGGGTCGCCGAGGTCCGCGGTCACGAAGAGCGTCGCGACTGAGAAGCTATCGCCCGCCGCGATCGGAAACGCCAGGGCATCCGTGGAGCCGACAAACGCCGTCTGCGGCGGATCAACGGTAGCGCTGTACGGCGGCGGCGTGCCCGGCGGAAAGAGAAACGCGTTGCCATCCAACCAGACCTGCCACACGAATCCATCATCCGCCGAAGCAATGCCGTTGGTTGGATCCGCTCCGAAGCCGTCCGGACCAAGCAGATCCCAGCTCAGGCCGCCATCTGGATTCGCAAAGTCAAACGTCAGCCCCCCGATAAACAGCGTCGAAACGCCGTTGTTGACCACGCTGATTTCCACCGCTGTCGTCTCCCCGTCTCGAAGCTCCAACGGGCCCAAATCATTGATCGTTCGGTACGAGAATTCGAACTCCGCCCCCCGCACAACCACTGCCAAACAACAGACCACACCCAGCGTGCAAAGCGAACGACTAAGCATCTGAAGGCCTCCATGTTCAAGAAACGATTGCCCGAACCCCAACGAATACACTCCGACCCGCGCCGCATACCCGATAATATGCAGTGGCGTGAACGACATTCAAGAACTATTCCAGAGAGAGCGCACTCAACACGTAGATCCACCGCGCATACACTCGCAGTGCAATCAAGATTCCGAGTCGATGTGGAAAATAACAGTCGCGGCACGAAATAGACTCGTCGCGATTCAGAATTGGGAGGTATTCAGATCAGGCAAGTGCGAGGATTCACCAACTGGAACCCTACCGCAGGGGAATTGAGTGCAACAAGAAGCTAATACAAAAACCGCTGGCCGCCGTCATGAACGACGACGACGATGCAGTGTGGCCAGTCCGCCAATCACCAACAACGCCAACGTCGCAGGCTCGGGAACCGCCGGGGCAATCGTGAAAACGCCCGTCTGAGGATCGTCCTTAATCACCAACTGGCTCAGATTCTCATCTTCCTGAATGGCAATCCCGCTCGACAGGTTAAACGTGTCCCCTACCGACGCCCCAGCGTCCGCGGTCACCATGATTTGAGCAACCGGAATCGTACCGTTGGCCGGCACATCCACACCACTACTGGGCACCAGGAGAATCGTAAACGGATTCGGCATTCCGGTGGTGGCAAAATACAATGCCCCACTGTTCAAACCGCTCAACCATCCGAAATTACCCACCGTCAATCCCGCAGGCGCTGAAAAACCGAAACTCATCTGCCCGATACCAAACCCGCTGCCGGTGCTGTCCGTCACGCTGATGGTGACGGGCGTCGGCACGCCGGCTTCAAGGCTGGTTGGCTCGAACGTAACGATGGCGTCCGCCCATACCGGGGACACAAGCGCCATACTCGCGACCAACAGGCACGCGCCAAGTGATCGTCTAGACATGTAAACAGCCTTTCAAAAGGCGCAGCCGCCAGCCGCACCTTGCGCTCCTGCGATTCAAAACACCCAAAGACGTGAGCAGACGACGCGCTCGCACGCTGCAACCCAGCGACGCAGCGCCCATCGCCCTGCCCCCTCCCAAGGGCCTATCCCTCTCCCTCACCAACGGACGACCAAACCGCCGCCCGCAATGCACACGATGGTTCCAGGCAACTCCCGCCTCAGTGGCGAAGAGATACGCCTCCACACCAGTGCGCCACAACAGTCACAAGCACTGCCCCAACCGCGGGGCGTGTGCCACTGCTCTCGAGCAGTGCAAACAGCGAACTCGTTCGAATTCGCACACTGCTCAAGAGCAGTGGCACACCAACTACATTATCGCCAGCCAACCTGCCGTTCGCCGCGTCAGACCAAACACTCGACGCAGCCAACGTACCGCCACCATCCAACACGCGCCAGCCGCACCGTCGTGTGGAGAGAGCGGGACTCGGATGCCACCGAGCCCCGCTCGCACATTCAGACTGTGTCAGCCTGCCGCGGGTCGCCGGAGACGATTACGCCATCTGACGACGGCGACGCAGCGTGGCAAGTCCACCGATCATCAGCAACGCGAACGTCGCAGGCTCGGGGACGATGCTCAGCACAACAGACTCGGTACCGCCCAGGTCGCCTATCTCGGAAAAACCTTCGGTAACACCTCGCACCAGGACGGAGGGAACAGCGCCGACTGTCAACGTAGCGTCGCGAGCAGCAGGACCAGGATCGCTCATGTCCGCGGTCACCATCAGCGTCGCAACCTTAACGGTCTGACCTGCCGGGATCGGAAACGCAGTCGAGTCAGTACCACCCGAAAACGCAGTCTGGGGGGGATCAATGGCTGCAAAATACTGCGGACCAGCCGGAGGGAACGGAATAAAAGCCGATCCGTCCAACCAAGGCTCCCAAACAAGCCCGTCATCCGCCGTGAATTCCGTAAGGTCAGG
>CAYQFV010000071.1:0-19982 GCA_964416845.1 uncultured Phycisphaeraceae bacterium
CTCGACGAACAAGGCAAGCACCGTTACTATTTCCCACTGCGCCAGTGCGGCCACCGAACCCGCCGTGCGGCAATCAAAGGTGCCCATGCCACTTCGACAAATCCTCCTCCGAATCATGCTCTGGTCCCTGGGACTCGCCGCCGCAAGCGGTGTCGCCGCAGTGTTCGTGAGTAACTCTTGGCTGGTTGAGAAGATTATTGCTACCGGCTGCGCGGCTGCCGGGGCGTGCGTTTTGATGTTACCTATGTCATTGATGATCGACCGCGCGCGGACTCGCGCCGCGGGGTTGTTCGGTATGTCCGTCATCGTGTTCGAGTTCCTGGCGGCGCTCCTGTTAATCTGGACCGTCGGTACATACTTGTATGACTGGCATTTCGCAAACAGTGCTTCCGTGACCATGGTAGTTATCGTGCCGACCAGTGTCACGATGATGTTCTTCTTGTGGCTGGCGCGTGCTCCGAGTCATGCCGTCGGCGCAAGGGTCGCCATGCGCGTGTGCATGGCGACTCTTGCGTGCACGATCATGGCGATCTGGATTCCATACGGAGTCCCCCGAATCGATTGGGCGGAGTCGGCGTGGGCTATCGCCAGCACCGGCGGACTCGCCGTTCTAGCGATGATGGGTCTTGAGCGTCGCAGCCGCCGACCCTGGCGCTGGCTGGGTGTCGGCGCGAGCGCGATCGCGTATGCGATGTGGATGGACGAGATCGTAATGGGTTCGGGGAGCAATACCACTTTTATCGTGTTTTGTGTCCTGTTGAGCGTCGCCGCCGTGGTGGCTCATGCCAACATGTGCTTGATGTGCGCGCTGACCCCGAGACGACACTGGTTGCGTATCGGAACGATCGTCGTCGCGCTGGCGTTCGCCGTGCTGGTCGACATGATTGCGGTGAACGAAAAAAACCGCTTCCTGGCGCGTGGGACGACACTCGCAGAGTTGCTCGAACGTCTCGCCGCCGCGACGGGAATCGTGGCCGGCTGTGGAACGTTGGCGATGTTTGTCTTGGCGAGGTTCAATCGCAAGGTCGATCTCGAGTCGTCCGACGGCCTGCTTGAGAGCATCGAGCTGCGTTGCCCCGTGTGTCGTGTGAAGCAGGCGCTCCAGATTGGAAACTCGCTGTGCTCATCGTGCGGGCTGCGCATCTCGATTCGCGTTGAAGAGCCGCGATGCCCACGATGTGACTACCTGCTCTTGCACCTGACGTCGAACCGATGCCCGGAGTGCGGAGAAGCATTCGCCCCGGCAACGAGCGATGCGGCGAAGGCGCCATCCTTGCGGTAGATTCGCCGTTTTGTACCCGTTGACTTGCGGGAAATGATGTCGTAGCGTACTGGGTTCGTCGTCGGCCTGCTGGTCGTAGCGGCGGCAGCGCGCGTCGAGACCCGCGTTATCGCTTGAGCAGCACCGCGTCATTGCCGTTTCGCCGCATCCGGATCGAGTCGGCCACCAACGCGACTTGGAGCATCAGGACGTGAATCATCGGGTGTACAACATCGGTGCCGTGGTCTTGGCAGCCGCACTACTGGCCGCCGGTTGCGGTCAGAATCTGAAGGATATCCGCGAGGTTCGGCTGATACCCGCCAGACCTTACGAACTGGACGTTCCAGTGCCGATCGGCTTCGCCCTGATCGATCAGGCCAGCGAGGACCGATCCACCGGCACCAGTCGGCTTTATCTACGCCATTTGTACCGTGGACAGGCCGATAAATACGCAATCCGCAATTTCTATCGTGAGCAAATGCCCTTGGCCCGATGGAGTAAGATGAGCGATGGAAACGTGAAGGGCAACATCGACATGAGGTTCGAAAAAGGATCCGAGTCCTGCACGATTTCGATCACCGAAGCGAAGACGTTTCTCCGGCCCACCGCTGAGATTCAGATCATCGTTGCTCGCGAGGAAAAGGGCAAAGCTCCGCCGACCCCACGGAAAGGTTCATGAAAACCGAACGCAGACACGAGCTAAAAACCA
Organism: uncultured Phycisphaeraceae bacterium; assembly: GCA_964416845.1. Classification (GTDB taxonomy): domain Bacteria; phylum Planctomycetota; class Phycisphaerae; order UBA1845; family UBA1845; genus CAYQFV01. The sequence goes on from CAYQFV010000071.1 coordinate 1,971, forward strand.
ACGACCTGAGCGCGTTCATCGCGGACGCCAACGAGTGGGCCAAGAAACGCGCAACCACCATAGGCACCGTTGCCGTGGTCGTAGCGGTCGTGTTCGTCTCCCTGACGTTGGTTCAAAGATCACGCACCAGTTCCACCAATGCTGCCTGGGAGCAGCTTCGTCAGCTCAAGTTCAGCCCCGAGGAAGCAGAAACTTCCTTTGACGCTGTCGACCAGTTGGTGGCCAGCACCAACGACCGCGATTTCAAAATGATGGCGCTGCTCAACGTCGCCAAGAGCGCGATGAATCTGTCCACTTCCAGGCCGGACGGATTTCATCCCAAGTTCCTCGACCGCGCGGAAACAGCCTATCGGATGTTGTTGAAGGACTATCCCGAGCGTATGCCGGTCGTCGCGACGGCGCTTGCGGGTCTCGCGTCGATCGAAGAAAGCCGCTTTGTCATCGACGGAGATATGAAGCATCGCGACATCGCGAAAGGTTACTTGGAGCGGTTGCAGAACGAACCCGCGTTCAAAGGCACCCCTTTTCAAACCGAAGCTGCCCGGCGACTTAAATCGCTCGACAGCACGTTTCAGGTGGTCACGCTCGCCGAGCCTCTGCAGTTACCGCCGTCGCCTCCGCTGACGATCTCCAGCCCCAGCGCCGCCACCACCAAGCAGGACACACCGCCCGCAGCCGGTGCCGACAACGGCGCAGGGGCGAAGGAAGAAACTCCCGCCGACGCCGGTGCAAAGAAAAACACACCCGACGTCGACGCTGGTGCGAAAGAAAAAACGACCGCTCCCGACCCATCGGCACCACAGTAGTTCAGCGATCCCCCGGATGGGGCTGTCTGGCGTGTATCGAGTATCGAGTATCGGGCGATCGCGACGGGGCCGACCTACACCGTGATCGCCGCGATGCTTCATGGCGCTGATGTCCCATGTCAGCGCCCGTCGGAAGAAAACCTTGCGCGGCCCGTGCAAGTCAGGCGGTAATCGGCCATGCGCCTTCTCGCTCGCACAGTGGCATTCGACGGTACACCATCAAGTAAAAGCCTCCCCGGACGCTCATCGCTCCAAGGCGCCAGCGCCCGGCGAAAACGAACGCTCGTCCTTCATCTCTGCGTCATCGCCGCCGCCTTGTCGACCAACGGCTGCATCCTTGGCCGTCGACAACCGCAATCCCCAAGCAACGCAACTCAGCGTCTACACCACGGAACGGGTTCCGATCTGGCAGTCGACGTCGACCTGGAGACGACCGGTTACGATCCGATTCGCGGCAAAATCTCGGCCGCCGGAGCAATCGGCGAGACGATCATGGTCAAGGTCGGTTTTCGCACCCGCCGTGCCGTCACCGCGTTCGATGTCAGCCTGACGGCGTTGCGATCCGCCGAATCCGGGCTTGAGCTTCCAACCCCGGCGCGCTTTCGCCTTGCTCCGGTGCGCCTGGGACCGCCGCCGGGGTGGCACGTTCGCATGGTGCTGCCCGGCGATCGCCAAACGGACGCGTTCGATGTAGCCGTTCCCGCCGACGCCCCCAACGGCGGTCTGCCGATCTCGGTCGATGAGGACCGAGCGATCTGGATCTTGTTCGAGTTACACCTGCCCGGAGGCACCGTCCCGGGCGAGTACCACGCCAACATAGAAGTGCGTCACGACGGCAGTGCGACGCGTTTCATTCCGCTTGCCGTCACGGTCTGGCCTTTCGAGCTGCCGCCCGTCAAATCGCCGAGCGTTCTCGCCGACCTGAACGTTCGCTCGCTCATTCGCGCACACCTCCGCGACGGCGAACGCCCGTACGAGCCGACCTCGATCGTGAGAGGATTCACCGACCCGCAGTGGAGCGGCAGCTTGACGCGATTGTTGGATGACACGGTCCGACTCCTGCAGGACCATGGCGTAACGCCGGTGTTCTCATCCGAGTTGCAGCCTGCGTCAAAACTGGACCGAGACCACCACCGGCATATCGACTGGACGGATTTCGACCGCGTCGTCGGTCCGTATCTGACGTCCGCGTCCGGTGGTGACGGCGTTCCGCCCTGCCGCTACGAACTACCCATCGACTTGCACACCGACCCCATGACTGAAAGCCTTGGGGTTGACGACGCAGGCATGGACCAGCCCGCAAACGGCCTCCTCTCTGCCTGGGCTAATCATTTCTTCCAACACGGCTGGCGCGATGCGCTTCACGTGGCCTGCCCGATGAACATTCCGCCCCTTCCTCAAGATGTGTCAGCATTGGAACGCGCCGCAGCCGTTCTCGATCGCGTGCAACCGCATCTGACCTCCGTGCTCGACGTTGTGGGCGGCGAGACGAGCCGCGACATCACGAACGTCGTCGATTCGCCCGACCTGCCCGTTGCGCTGGACGTTCGCCAATCGCTCGCCCGGTTCGCCTCGCGTGCAAAGACCGGGCAACGCATCTGGATGAAAGTCGATCGTCCGCCGTACGGGGGTACACTGTCTGTGTATGGCTTGCCGGCTGACGCTCGCGTCATCGCGTGGCAGGCGTGGAAGTATCATATGGAAGCAGTTCGCGTCTCATCAGCGACCCATTGGCCGGACACCAGTGACAACGTGACGCTGGGCGACTGTTTTGCATTTGACGATTCCGTGTTACTCCTCCCCGGCAGAGCGTTCGGCTTGGACCACCCGGTCGCCTCCATGCGACTCAAGTACTTGCGGCGAGGCATGACAGACCTTGCCTACCTCGAGTTACTCAAATCGCGCGGACTGGAACACGTCGCCGAGACCGTCGTTCAAGCGCTTTCCCCGTACGCCCTTGCAGAAGTAACTCGTCAACATGCCTACGATTCGAGGCCTTGCGGATGGGTACGCGAGGAGAAACTGTTCGACACCGCCCGACGCATGATGGCGGATGAACTACGGTTCCAAGCGGCATCCGATTCGTCTACGCAAACGCCCCGCAGAACGCGATCCGTCGTACGCTGGCGAAAGTTTATGGCCGCCACGCAGCGGATCAGTTTGTCGGTCGCCGGGGTCCGCGTTCGCACCATACCGCGGACGGGGTCGTTTCGCATCGAGTGTACGACGGTCATCCACAACGGAACCCGCGTACCCATCGAAGGGTCGCTGTCGTTCGCCAAGCTGCCCGTCGGTTGGCGAACCGCCGAGCCGGAACTGATCGTCGCAGCCATAGAACCCGGTTCCTCGCGGAAGGCGACACTAGTGGTCGAAGCGTCAAGCATGGGCTGGGGTGCCGGCGGCGTGACACACCTGCTGGTTCAGTTGCGTACCAGACAGGGTCGCACGCTGCGGGCCACGGCGAGGCTTGCGTACGTCACGTCACAACGGCGGGGCACGCCGATCACGCTCGACGGTGATTTTTCCGAGTGGACCACAGGCGTCGGAAACGTCGCTTCCGGATTCGTCTCGATCGCCGGTGAAGCACTCGTCACGGGCAACACCGTCGATGACGGACGCGGCGATGCGACAACCTGTTTCGTCTCCCACGACGACCGCAACGTCTACTTCGCCATTCGCTGCAAGACATCGCCGGACCTGCCCACCAGCCGCGTTCGCCGCAACGATGTTCACTACGACGACCAGATTCCCACCGAAGAACTCGTCGAGCTCCTGATCGACCCGACCGGGATCGGCACGCACGATGTCGGTGACCTGTACCACGTCGTCATCAAGAGAACGGGGGCAGCCGTCTTTGAACGAGGTGTCTGTTTTGCCGACGCAGCGGAGCGAAGGAGAGTGTGGACCGCCGACATTCGATACGCAGTAAGAGTCACGCCCGACGCCTGGTCGGTTGAACTCCGCATCCCGCGAGCCGCGTTGGATCAGGAAACCACCGGTCCACACATCTGGGGCGTCAACATGACGCGGTTCCACGAACGCACGTGCGACTTCCGCAACTGGTCCGGGGCGACGCGGAACGTCTACGACCCAGCGTCGCTCGGTAACCTGATGCTGCCATGACGGCATGCTCGCTCGCCAACATCCGAGCAGCAATCGCTCTTCCACTGTCCGAGCGACGGTGTACGGCGTCTAGTCTGGCGGACAGTGACCCCCACTGCTCCTTGCCCTGTCAAACATTAGTTTTTGTCTTGCCCCGTGTTGCGGATATGATTCATTGGGTATCGATTGAGTCGAGCCGGCGGCGGACGATTCGGAGGCAAACGACACCATGAAACCACGTTGCACACTCGGGGGCTTCGCCCGCCCACAGCATGAGGCTTTCACGCTCATCGAACTACTCACCGTCGTCGCCATCATCTCGCTCCTGATATCGATCCTCATGCCGTCGCTCGGAAGGGCACGCGATCAGTCGAAAGGGGTGCACTGCCTGACGAGACTCAAAGACCTGGCCAACGGGATGGCTGCCTACGAAAACGAGAACAGCGACCTGCTGCCGCCCTGTGCGTGGCGACCCGATCCGGAAAACAGACCGGAAATGGTCTACGGTTGGGTGGAACTGATGTACGGCTACATCTGGAAGGAGATGACCGCGATCCATCAGCCCCTGCCGGAAGAGGTCGCGTCGTTCCCGGTCCAACGCAACATCAATCCCGGCCGATGGCAGAAGTACTTTCTGTGCAAGGCAAGCCGCCATCGCGCTGTCAACAGCGGCCACTATCGCGTCTACCTGCCAAGTTGGTTGGCTGGAACCTACTCGCTCGATCAAAACCGCAAGTACGATCTTCAGAAGATCGTACTGGATCCCTGGCTGTCAGCATCGCGATCGATCATCCCGCCGCGCATGCCGTTAATCGGCGACGCCAATCCGCAATCCGAACGAATCGACACCAGCTTCATCGACGCCGGCGAAGCCAACACCGCCGGTTCCGCCGGCTACAACGGAAACCGCTTCAGCGACCGCCATTACGGCGGAACAAACTACCTCTTGCAGGACTTCAGCGCTCGCTGGGAACGCAACAACTTCCGAGAACGCCTCAGTACCGACGTCGACATCAACGGGGTTCAAGACGTCGAGCGAGTCCGCTAACCCGCCGGCCCCAGATTGAGAAGCTGCAGATGTCGCGAGTCGCGTTCACCAACACCGCCGAACGCATCCCCATGGGCTTCCACAGCGTCAAGAAAACGCCCGGTCGACAGTAACTATTGCCAATAGCATAGCTTAAGTCGCTCAACCACGTACGCTTGAAAAACTGATGTCGCGACCACGAGGCTGTTCAATTGAAATAGGGTCCGTCGCAGCGCCGTATTTGTCTTGGCGCCGGCCCCTCGAATCTCTAGAATAACATGACGTGGGGCAGTGATCGGAGGGGTAGTTGGGGCAATCTGGGGTCTTGTCGGCACCGTCACCGTAAAGGCGGCGTTCGATCGGCTGCATCGGTTCAGAAGATCAATAATGAAAACACGAATAGGGATTGCGGTTTTTTTGGGGCTCTCGTTTTTTAGCATCGCTGAGGGCGCTCCGATCCTGATAGACGGCGGTTTTGAAGACTTCGCCGTCACCGAAGGAGCATTCTTAGCGCCGCCCAATCCAGGACTGGGCCCGTGGCAGTTCGGCAATAACGCTGGCGTGGTCGACCCGTACTCGCCTCCATCGTCCAGCGTCGGCGTGGGCACTTGGACCGCAACGTTCGCCCCGATCGAAGGGGAACAGTACGCCAGCACCTACGCGGGCCTCGATACACTGACGCAATCCGTCATGTTCGACACCGCCGGCGATTATCTGATTTCCGTTTACGCCGCCGCGCCCAGAGGTACCGTCGTCATCCCACCTAATCCGAATGAGCTGACCCTCGTTGCCGGGCAATTCGAATTCACCTTGGACGGCGCGGGAATCGGCAGCCTAGTCGAAATCCAGCCCGGCGCGCACTGGCAGCAGTTTGACGCGTCCTTTACCATCGACACGCCTGGGCTTCATACGGTCGGTGTTCGCAACACGCGCACCGCACCATACTTCATCAACTACGATGCCTTCTCCCTCGTGCCCGAGCCCTCAACAGGCCTCCTAATCATGCTCGGCGGAGGACTCGTCGCGATCCGTCGTCGCAGACGCGAGTGTCGTAACCCGCAACCCAATCTCAAAAACGCCGCGTAGCGTTCTCTGCCAGCCGAACCTCTCAGTTGCAGCACCCACCACTCCGCACTATTCTCAGTATGTCTTGACCAACCGCGCCCGACCAAGGCCGCTCTACCGGCGCGGGTTCGACGAATGCCGCGCAGCCTCCGCCACCCCAGCACCGGTCGCCCCAACGATCGACCGACAGGCGATGACGTGTGCCGGGCGGGCGAATCGTGAGGCCGACCGAGATGGACACGCAGGAGCAACGGATCCAACGCCTTGTTCGCGAGAAAGTAGCCATCGTGCCCTACGACCCTGAGTGGCCGGAGCTATTCCGCGAAGAAAAGAGGCATCTGCTGTCCTGCCTGCCGAATGACCTGATCCGGCGTATCGAACACTTCGGCAGTACAGCCGTGCCAGGGCTATCGGCCAAACCCATCGTGGACATACTCGTGGAAGTAACTGATCTGGAAGCGACCAGAGTTCGGATCGCACCGTTGCTGGAATCGCAAGGCTACGACTATTTTTGGCGCCCCACCCACGGCGATGACGGCCCCCCATTCTACGCATGGTTCATCAAGCGAGATCCACAAAGCGGGGTCCGCACGCACCACATCCACATGGTGGAGGCCGATTTCGCAGAACATTGGGATCGCCTCCTCTTCCGAGACTACCTGATAGCGCAGCCGGAAGTAGCCGCAGAATACGAGCGTCTGAAAGCCCAACTCGCGTCCGCCTCAACCAACGACCGAGTAGCCTACACGCAAGGAAAAACGCAGTTCATCGTCAAGACGACGAAGCAAGCGAAGCAACACTACGGCAAGGTCTAGCGAAGGTGTACCTGTAGGTCGGGCTAGGCCCGACGGCGAAGAAAAAATGAGTCGGCGCCGACTCGACTATCGGGCGCTCAAGAGCAAACCACACCCCACCGGTTCAACCGCAGGCAGTCTCGTCCCCGGAACAGCCAACGCGGGCCCGTCCGACCACTTTTTTTGAGAAGGCGCGGCGATTCGGGTAGAATCTCGGATTGGAAACGATTCGCCGTCTCCGCGCGGAGGCGACAGCAGAATCGGTGAATGGTTGAGGATGACAACGTCATGTCGGCAAATGTCTGGACGACCCGCGTCGGGTCGGTGATCGTGTTGGTGCTAACCGTGACGCTTGCAGCCGTCGCTCAGTCCTCGCAGCCGCTGAACAGCCAAGAGCTTGCAAGGGATTTCATGGCGGCCCGCTCGGCCGGCGATTGGGCAAAGGCCATCGACATCGCCAAAAAGTGGACCGGTATCAAACCGAACGATGCCGTCGCAGCCTATTGCCTCGCGAGCGCCTACGCTCGGAACGGCAATACGAAGGACGCGGTGATTTGGCTTAACAAGAGTATCGACAACGGGTTCGACCGCGCGACGTACATGTCGAAAGACGAGGACCTCGATTCGATCCGCTCCGATCCCGGGTACCTGGAAGCGAAAAGGAAGGCAGAAGCCGCTCAGATGCGGCGATACGAAATCGCGGCCCAGGCTTTTCCCGTGTTCGACGTCCCTTCGACCTATGACGGGGCATCGCCTATTCCACTGCTGATCGTCCTTCATGGGGCGGGCAGCAACGCCGAGGATATGGCCCGCGCGTGGCGAACCGTGGCGGCTGACATGGGTGCGGTTCTGTTGCTGCCGCGTGCGAATCACACCGTCGGTGACAATGCTTACCGATGGGGCGACGTGGACGAAACCGACTACATGATCGAGGCGATGCTCGTCTACGCCCGCGAGCACGTGCATCTGGATGCCAAACACGTCATTTTGGCCGGCTTTTCGCAAGGAGCGTACATGGCGCTCAGCGTTGGCCTGCGACATCCAAAGGAGTTCTCCGGCATCATCGCCATGTCCTCCGCGTACGACGCATCAATTCTTCAAAACGCGCACAAGGGAACGACTCATTGGCCAAAGGTGCATCTGATGGTCGGCGACAAGGATCGCGTGCTTGGCATGAATCGCCAAGCGGCGAAGGAACTAAAGTCCGCGGGGATTGACGTTGACTTGGTCGTCTACCCCAATCTCGGGCATGCGTTTCCGAAGAACAGCGACGCAGAACTGAAGAAAGCGATCAAGGCGATTTTCGACCGGAAGTAACGGCGACGCGTGATCGATGGTCGTCGTCGGAATCGATCCCTATTCGATCGGCACTTCGATGTTGTGGATGCGCGGTCCGTTGATTTCGCGCAACTGCAACCGGATCGTTCTTCCACGAAGCGATTCCGGATCCTTGAACGAGTATTCCATCGTCGTCGACCGGCCGGGTTCGATGCTGTTGACGATCCGATATTGACGCAGCCGTCGCGGGGCGACCGCATAGCCGCGAAAACTCAGCGGCTCGTCGGAAAGATTCGTCACGCCATGTCGCACAATCAACCGGTCGCCAACAAAGATGGCCAACCCCCACGCTTCGAGATCAGCAGTCCCGAGCTTGAGCACCAGCGGCACGATGAGCGGGATGCGCTTGTCTGTCTGCAATTCGAAATGGGCGGTCAGGGTCTTGGTCCCGGCGGTTTCGTCGCGATCGAAACGAACAGTGAATGATTGAGTTGTCTTTTCTCCCGGGGCAAGCGCGAAGGTGAACCGGCGGGGCGACATGTCCCATCCCGTCGGTGGATCGATCCGGGCGCTTCCCTCGATGGGTTGGTCGTATGGGTTCTCGATGGTGAGTTCGACGTGATGCTCGTCGATGCTGAATTCGATCGACTCGGGTGAAAACGAGAGCAACGTTCGGAACATCACCAACCACCGCTCGACACCCCGGACGAACGTTGGGGCAGAACCCAACGTGACCCGCTGTCGCCCATCTTCGGTACGTTCAAGAGCGTTCTGTCGACCGAACATGTCGATTTGGGTCGTGGCGGATCCGAGCTGGATATCGTGCGTTCGTCCGGACGGACCAGCAAGATCATCCCACATCGCCAGCACCGTCGTATCATGATCGTTGAACGTCAACGCGGTCACGCCCGGTGCGACATAGACAGGGCTGGCGGGCGTGGCATCGCCGATGACATCGGCAATCGTGTGAAGAAGAACATACTCGCTGGTCGGTTCCGTGACGGGACCGGCCACGGTCTCGCGCGTGAACCATGGCTGAGGAACGAACACCGTCTCGACGCCGGTGGCGCGCGCGTAAACCAGACGCTTGCACCAATCGCGAAGCTGCCCGAGGCGATCGACACCGTCAGGTGAACTCGGCTGAAGGTAAATTGACGACACCCGCTTCCCACGAGCGCGGTATTCGTCCAGATGGCTGAGGACGAATCGCGGGAGAATCGACGAGTCCAACGTGAGTGAAAAGTCATCGGCCTTGTCCGCGCCCGTCGTCGACTCCCAACTCAGCGAACCCGGACTTGTGAGATTCGGAGCAGTGGTGAGCGTTTCCATCTCGGTCCGGACGAGGTCGATCAACCGAGGCAATCTCGGGTCGGCGACGGTCGCTTCGTCGTCGTCCGGTCCGACCTGCCACGACCGAAACACGCTCGAATAGGGTGCGACGATGCGTACGAGGTAGCTTCTCCAGGCAACAGGATCATCGTCGAGCATTTCCATAAGCGATCTGGGGTAGGCCCCGGCGGACCGAACCAAATCCGACGGAGGACCGGCGAACACGCCGGTGATGGCGACACGAGCTTTGAGAAGTTCGAACAGCATCGCGTCAGTCGCCCCTTGCGCATCGGCAAGGTCGGGAACGCTGGCAAGCCCGCTCCAGACCGGAATCTTGAGCGAACCCGTGCCGAGCGTGCGGAGCATTGCGAGCTCGGTGACCGCGTCGGCGCGATTCGCAGGATCAAGCACGACCCCCAACGAACGAACCACCCCAACGCGCTCGTCATTCGTCGCGCGCGTCACGCTGGCGAAAACCAACGAGCGCTCCGCCAGCACGTCATCGTCGGCATACACCCGCACCCGAGCATGAAACAGCCCGTCGTCGATCCCGGACAAGTCCACCGTCGTCGACGGCGACGCCTCCCCGGAGCGAACCGGGATCGGGGTCGTCAGCAATCGCCGCTCGTCAGTATCGAACACCTCAAGCTCCGCCCGCAATTGGTCGGCGTTCATGTCGGTGACGGAAACAACGAGATGGGCAGACGGGCCTGGGCGAAGAACGTTGCCGAGTACGGACGTAGCCAACCCCACGCGAGGAAGGCGATAAATGCGAATGTCGTCGAACCACGCACTTGCGGTGATGTCGTTGCGAGCAATGTGGCGAACAGTCTTGGGCTGGGTACTCCACACGTCCTCTTGAACCACCCAAGCAGTCAGACCGATGGTCTTCGCCTCAAGCGGGCCAGCCGGCAAGAAAACCTCAACGCGATGCCACCCAGCCGCGTCTCGATCTGAAACACCGACCAGACCGCCGAATTGCTGCGTCCCGATGATGGGCAGCCGATCCCGGTCGAGGTAGTAGGCGCTGAGGGAGGCGCGGGCATGGAGGAGATTGCTCGCGTGAATCCACCCAACGATCAGGTAATCACTTTGCGGCTCGACGGTGGTTTCGTCACCGGCATAGCGATACGCAACATTCCGCCCTTGCGAGTCCAGCCTGAAGGACGGCGGCTTGTCGTGGCCGACGGATTCGTCAAATGAGCCCGTCGCGAAACGAGGAAAACCCTCTCCACCAAAGGGAACCCAAAACCGCGGCACGGGCTCGAGATTGCCCGACGCCCGTTCGTCGAAATCGAACACATGGACGATGCGGTCGCTCGATTCGGGCGCTGCCGCACGCGATTCACTCGCGACAACACCGACGACGACCCACGCAACGCACATGGCGCGCAACCTGTGCTGACCAACTGCCGCCCGGGCGGTGTCAATACGGTGCCGATTCAACATCACCTAAGAGTTATCGGCGGAACGGGCGTCGGCGTTAAGCCGGTCGGCGATTGCCGCGTCGCATCGGCGGGCGTAGGATATCCGCCCATGAGCACGATATATGATAGCCGGCGGTACCTGACGGACTTCGACTCTCGCCGAACAGGCAACATTCTGGCGGACGTGTTGGTTATCGGTAGTGGCGTCGCCGGGATGCGCGCCGCCATAGCAGCCGCCCAGTTCAGCAATAACGTGCTCCTTGCCTGCAAACGGCGTTTTGGCGAATCGGCGACGTTCTATGCCCAGGGCGGCATTGCGAGCGTGACCGCCCCGGAAGATTCGCTGGAAAGTCACATCGCCGACACGCTCCGAGTCGGCTGCGGGCTGGGGCGCGCCGCCACCGTCGAGCGGGTCGTCCGCGACGGGCAGCCGCGGGTGAAAGAGTTGCTGCGGTGGGGCATGCGCATCGACATGGACGGGGATTCAGCCGCCCTCGGCCGCGAGGGAGGGCATTCATTTTCACGAATCGTACATTGCGACGGCGCTGCCACGGGACGAGAGGTGTCGCGGGCGTTGGGAGAAATCGTCCGACAGGAGCAGGCCATCCGCATTTACGAACACTGCTTCCTAATCGACCTGATCACGCACGAAGGGCGATGCGTGGGCGCTGCGACGTTCCATCGTGTTTACGGGCATCAGCTCATTTGGGCAAAGCAGACGATTCTCGCAACCGGCGGCTGCGGCCGGACCTACCGTGAGACCACGAACCCGTCGGTATGCACGGGCGACGGCTACGCGGCGGCCTATCGAGCGGGCGCGACGCTGGCGGACATGGAGATGGTCCAGTTCCACCCGACCACGCTTTACGTCGCCGGGTCGAGCAGAACGCTGGTCTCCGAAGCGGTTCGGGGCGCGGGCGCTCACCTGATCGACCGTGACGGCCATCGATTCATGAAGGACTATCATCCTGATGAAGAACTGGCACCGCGTGACATCGTCAGCAGGGCGATCGTCCAACACACGCGAAAAACGCGCTCCAACTGCGTCTATCTCGACGTCCGGCATTTGGGCAAAGCATGGTTCGAGAAACGCTTCAGCAGCCTCGCGGCGCTATGCGAGGAGTTTCAGATCGACGTGTCGCGCGACCCGATCCCGGTTCGTCCAGCGGCGCACTACATGGTCGGAGGCGTGGTGACCGACCTTGACGCGAGGACCAATCTGGACGGGCTGCTCTGCTGCGGGGAAGTCGCCTGCACGGGATTGCACGGAGCCAATCGCCTGGCCAGCAATTCCTTGCTCGAGGGGCTGGTATTCGGCGCTATCGCCGGCGAAACCGCCGGAAAACGCCTCGATAGCCGTCCGCACGACCTGAATCGATTTCACGTTACAAGCCTGAACGAAACGTCCGAACGAACTGAACTGGATCTCCCGGACATTCGAAACAGTCTCCGAAGCCTGCTGTGGAGAAACGCGGGCATCGAACGAAACGGGGATCGGCTGGCCGAGGCAAAGGAGATCATCGAATTCTGGGGCCAGTATGTGCTCGACAAGACGTTTGACGATTGCCAAGGCTGGGAGATCCAGAACATGTTGAGCATCGCCCGGCTCATCGTGATGTCCGCCGGACTTCGACCAGGCTCGTTGGGTGTCCACTTTAGGACCGACGCAGAGGTCGACCCGAATCAGCCGCCGTATCACATCGAGGCAGTCCGATCGCCGGACGGCATCCGACACCGCCACCTAGGTCTCGATTTCGAGCCGCTGGACTGACGTTGCGTTACGCGTCTTTCCTTGCGACAACGGTAATACCCGATTTCCGGGCTGCCGCGAGCAACGCTTCGCGTTCGATGATGACGGTCTTGTCCGCCTCGATCACCAGCGTCGAAGCCCCGCATCGAGCGAGGTTGGCGATGGTGTCCGGCCCTATCGTGGGAATGTCGAAACGCATGTCCTGATTCGGCTTGGCGACCTTGACCAAGCACCAGCCACCCTTGGAACAGAGATCGCCCGCCCGCGCGATCATTCGATCCGTGCCCTCGATGGCCTCGATGGCGATCACCTCGGTCTCCTTGACCGCCACCGCCTGTCCGATGTCCAATCTGCCCAACTCCTTGGCGATTCGCCAGCCGAACTCGATGTCTCGCTCAACACGCTCGGTCGGTGGCCCGCCCGCGAGCAAACCTTCGCCCGCCATTGCCTCAGGACAGTATTGCACAGCGTTCTCCAGAGAAACGCCCCGAGCAGCCAACACGTCTGCCACCGCGCCGAGGATCGCGTCGTTGCGCTTGTCGCGAAGTTGAAACGCCCAAAGCCTGAAACTCACCCAATCAGGAACAGCCAGCAGCAGTTGAAAACGCCCATACATCACGTCCTTGCGAACGTATCCCGCCATGATCGCGCGGTGGACGTGCGACCGGTTGAAGATCTTGCACCAACGTCCCAGCCTCGCCATGCCGGCCCAATGGAACGAATCCGCCAGTTCGATCAATCCCGGGTCGGCAAGACCACGCAGACCGACGATCACCACACGGCACCCGGCATCCTTAGCGCCACGGGCCACCATGAACGGAAAACGCCCGGCTCCTGCAATCACTCCGATCGCATCAGTCGATCTGGTCATCGCCACGCCCGACCTGCCCTCGAAGCCCGCGCACGATTTGCTCCAAATCGCGGACACGCTGCCGCAGCTCGGGCAGTCGCCTCAGATTCACGACCTGCCGGCGAAAAGCTGCAACCTCAACAGCCGGAAAACCGCCATACTCGCGCCCAGGCTCGAGATCGGTAATGACTCCGCCGCGAGCGCCCACCGTCGCACCGTCGCCAACGGTCAGGTGTCCGCCCACGCCGCTTTGACCCGCGAGCGTGACATGGTTGCCGATGGTGGCAGAACCGGCTATGCCCACCTGTGCAACAAACATGCACTCTTCGCCGATGCTCGCCCCGTGACCGACCACCACAGAATCGCTCATTTTGGTTCCCCGGCCGATACGCGTCGTGCCCAAGGTCGCGCGGTCCAGCGCACACGCCGCCCCGATTTCCACGTCGTCTTCGATAACAATCTTCCCGACTTGTGGAATCTTCAACCAACCGCCCTTGTGGCGAACGTACCCCAAACCGTCCTGACCGATGACCGATCCCGCGTGCACCGTAATCCGATTGCCCAGGCAAGCGTGATCGTAGATGACCACATTCGGGAACAGAATCACCCGGTCTCCCACGACAGCGTGCTCTCCGAGATAACATCCCGGGTAAATCGTCACGTCTTCGCCGATGACGACGTGATCGGAAATCGTCACATACGGTCCGATGTTTGCACCATCGCCAACCGTCGCGCTTTCGGCAATGATGGCTCGATCGTCGATGCCCCATTCGGGATGGACGCGATACCCATGGATTCGAATGATCGCCGCGGTGACGCCCGCATACGGATCGTCACATCGCAAAAGCGTAAGACCCTCCGGGGCGGCGACCGATCGATCGGAAATCACCGCGGATGCTTTGGTCTGACCGAGAAGATCGGTGTACTTCGGATTCGAGAGGAAACTGATTTCACCGGCCTGGGCGTCTTCCAACGTGTTGACCGCGGAGACCCGAACCGCGCCGTCGCCATCGATCTCGTTGTCGAACCCCTGCCCGGAAAGGAACTCCGAAAACTCCGCCAAAGTCACGTCAGCCACTAGCAAGTCACTCCAAGGATACGTCGCCCGACAGATCGTACCTGCCGGGCGATCAACGCGTCAACGCTGAGGCCGAACGCCATGCAGTCAGCGGAGTTCATCCGCACATGCGATTCACCAAAACTTCCACCACGGGGCAGCCGCGCTGCCCCGTTCCGTGGATCGATCCGGCTTAATAGCCTGCGGAAGCTTGGCCCGCATTTCACAAAGGTGCTGGCGAGAAAACATCTCCGGGTGGGCACGTCGACGGCGACGCGTGTCCTCGACAAAGATGGCGCTGTCGGGTGGAAGATCGTTGTCGTCGTAGAATTTGATGGCTTCCTGGAGACATTGGCCTGCCTGGTATTCCAGCCTCCGTGCCTCAATCCGCTCAGGCTCGCGCTTGGTTTGTTCGAGCATCAACTGAGAAAGCATGATCCACTGCCCCACATCGAGAATCTGCGACGGGGCGTCGGACGTGCTGATGACAGGATAAAGATCGTCCCGGTCGGGCGTTGGAGCGTCGTCGGCAACCTGAAACCGGAATCGGTGCTCATGGGCGCATTCCTCGCAACAGGCTTCAACGTCCATCTGCTCGGATGGCGGCTGATCGAGATCAGTTCGGCACGTCAATGGCCCGCGCCCGCACTGTTCGCACGGAGTCGCCAATAGGAAAAACTGGATTTCCGCAATGCTATGAGCGTTGAGCGTTTGAGTCATCGACGCATGCCTCGCGCCGAGCAGATGACGCAGCCTACCCGTGCGACCTCAATCCACCGAACCATGCGTCACACATCAATCTACAGGTGGCGAGCAACTCCATTTCGTGTGCCACTGCTCTTGAGCAGTGTGGGTGCCCTATGGCTTAAGCCGTGGGGGACACGATAATCACGTGCCGACACCTCTCGCATGTACTCGTCGCTTCCCCACGTCTGAAAACGTGGGCCACCCACCACCCACTCAGTGACGGTCCATCAAACCAGGAGTAACCCAACGCTAGTCGCCGGTTGCATCATCGACGTCGCCCGCGGTCGTGTCGTCGTCGCCACCGGTAGCCTCGTCGTCGCTATCCTGATCGTCCGCGGGCGCTGCAGAATCGGCGTCGCCGCCGGTTGCGTCGTCACTGGTCGCATCGGGTGGCGGCTCGTCGGGCTCGGGCTCAGCCAGGGGAACGAGGGTCGCACGCCCTTGAAGGATTTCCGGGTTTTGGAACGTGATCGGCGTCGGAAGCAGCGGCTGATCGTCCGTTCCAAGATTGTAATTGAACTCGGGTGGCGGTTCGTCATCTCGACAACCCGGCATGCACGCCACTATGCACACTGAGAATGCCAGACAGAATGTTCTGACGCGAGCACCCATCGGCGATGTATCCGAGCAGTCGGCCCGCCGCGCCGTTGCGGCAGCCTGACGGAGCACTTTAGGTTTCCCGCCACCAGGAGTCAAATTCCGTCACGATTCGCAAGACCGGCATGGGCAACCCTGGGACAAGGGCAAACCACGGGTTGAGCATCGATGGAACGGACCGACGACGCATTCGACCAACACATCATGACGCGTCGGCTGATCCATCACAGACGCCTCGACGGCAGTCGGCTGGCTCGCAGAGCGGTGCGATGTGATCGCGATCCGCCAGAATCTCGGCGACCGTTGTCTCGGCAAAAGAATGCTGGACCATCGCCGCCGCAGCATCGAGCCGACGGTGGAGTGAACACAATTGGCGACCGTGCGTGTCGATCCTGAGCGGACACTGTTCGATCCGCTTGATGGGATCAACCGCGTTGACGACGTCGAGGACCGTCAACTCGCCGGGATGCTTCGCCAGCACAAATCCGCCGCCCAAGCCTCTCTTGGACCGCACCACCCCCTTTCTGCGGAGCATCTGTAGCACTTTTGATAGATAGCCGGGGGGAACCAGCGTGGTCTCAGCGATCTTGCTCGTCACCATGGCGGTGTCACCAGCCCGAGCAAGGGCGACGACGGCTCGTAGGGCGTACTCAGCAGTGGGTGAAATCATAGACCGAACCAATTGTGGATATTTAGACCTTGACATCCGAATTATGCCGCGCATACTAACAGGAGTCAAGAAGATATTTGGATAGTGTTGTCCGATTTTGGATGGAGAGGCTGCTGTGAAGCTCACAAGACATTGGACGGCGTTTGCGTGCGTGGTGGTCGTATCGTTTTCGGTCCTGGGATATTTCGGCAGAGAGCTTTACCGCCAAGCCCCGCCGATCCCCAAACGCGTGGTGACGACCGACGGGGACGTGCTGTTCACCGGACAGGACATTTCCGACGGGCAGAACGTCTGGCAATCGCTCGGCGGTCAGGAGTTGGGATCGGTGTGGGGACACGGTGCGTACGTCGCTCCCGACTGGTCGGCTGACTGGCTGCACCGAGAAGCCTCCTGGATTCAGGACCATTGGGCGGTCACCGAGTACGGCGGAGATTTCGCCTCCTTGTCCCCGGAGAAGCAAGCATCGCTCGGAGCCCAACTCAAAGAGGAGATGCGCACCAACACGTACGACCCCACAACGCAAGACCTCGTCATCTCCGAGACCAAAGCGCAGGCGTTTCGGGCAGTGGCCGATCATTACACCAAACTCTTCGGCGACGACGCATCGCTGGACGACCTTCGCGACGCATACGCAATGCCCCCCAGCATGGTCAAGACGGCTGACCGACAGGACAAACTCAATGCGTTCTTCTTCTGGGCGTCGTGGGTGTGCGCAACCAACCGCCCCGGAACAGACATCACCTACACCAACAACTGGCCTGCAGAGACCCTGGTCGACAATCATCCCACCAGTTCCATCGTGCTGTGGTCCGTCGTGAGTATCTTCTTACTGCTCGCCGGCATTGGCTCACTGACGTGGTACTTCGCGGTCGCGCGAGACAAAGAACCTCCCGATCACGACGCGCCGGCCCGCGATCCGCTGCTCTCACTCAAGCCAACCCCCTCCATGAAGGCGACGCTCAAGTACTTCTGGGTCGTTGCGGCGCTGATGGTCTGCCAGGTCGGGCTCGGCGGCGTGACCGCCCATTACGGCGTGGAGGGAACGGGCTTCTACGGATTCCCGCTGGCAAAATGGTTGCCCTACTCAGTGACAAGAACTTGGCACTCTCAACTCGGCATCTTCTGGATCGCAACCGCGTGGCTGGCGACCGGCCTGTTCGTCGTACCGGCGGCCTCCGGTCACGAGCCGAAGTTCCAGCGACTCGGCGTGAACATCCTTTGGGTCTGCCTGTTGGTGATCGTGGTCGGCTCCATGGTGGGCGAGTGGCTGGGTGTCCAGCAGCGTCTCGGGTTCACAGCCAACTTCTGGTTCGGCCACCAGGGGTACGAATACGTCGACCTGGGGCGATTCTGGCAGATCTTCCTATTCGCCGGACTGTTCATTTGGCTGACGCTGATGGGCCGGGCAATGTGGCCGGCACTTCGCAAACCCGGAGAAAACCGCGCTGTGCTCGCGCTGTTCCTCATCGGCCCGACCGGCATCGTATTGTTCTACGGTGCGGGGTTGATGTGG
>CAYQFV010000072.1:0-19981 GCA_964416845.1 uncultured Phycisphaeraceae bacterium
CGCAGCCAGACACAGCAATCACCGCGCTGACGTTGCTCTCGATGGATTCCTCAAGCATCATGAAATCGTCGCGCTGCAGGGTGTCGACACGCGGGCGCTGACCAAACTTGTTCGCACGCGGGGGGCACTTCGCGGTTTGATTACGACCGAAATCGACGATCCCGCAGAATGCGTGGCGTTGGCTCGGCGGTCCGCCTCCATGGAAGGTGCCGATCTGGTCTCGACCGTCGCGCCGGTCGAATCGTTCGATTGGACCGAAGGGCTTGATCGCGACTTTACTGTCCCGCGATCCGACGCAACATCGCGTCGTGTCGTTGCCATCGACTGCGGCATGAAGCGCAACATTCTTCGCCACCTCGTCGATCGTGTCGGCCCGGTGCACGTCGTGCCGCCCGCCACCTCGGCGGCTGAAATCCTCGAACATCGTCCCGACGGCGTGCTCGTCAGCAACGGGCCTGGAGATCCTGCCGCGGTATCTCAGACGGTCGAAACGCTGCGGCAGCTTATTGGCAAGGTGCCGATCTTCGGTATTTGCCTCGGACACCAACTGCTTGCGCTGGCGCTGGGCGGGACCAGTTTCAAGCTCAAGTTCGGACATCACGGCGGCAATCAGCCGGTCCGCAATCTCGCCACCGGGCGCGTCGAAATTACCGCTCAGAACCACGGCTTCGCCATCGATCCCGAATCGCTCAAACCCGCCGGCGCTGTGATGACGCACGTCAATCTTAATGACCAAACGCTCGAAGGGTTTTCGCATCCGGACAAAGCGCTGTTCGCCGTTCAATACCACCCGGAGGCGGGTCCCGGACCGCACGATGCGACCTATTTGTTCGACTGTTTCACCCGCATGGTGGCGTCCGGCTGCTCACCGACCGCCGAAGACCTTGCCGCCGCCCAATCTGCTTGCACTGTGTGACGCCGTTTGTGGCGACTGGGTGCTATCGCGTTTCGTTTAACGACCAGTCGTATTCCAGCCATCGAATCTGCGGCGTGCGACCGGCGTCAAGTGTTGCGCGGAGCGCTGGATTGTATCGCGCGACGAACGCCAAGATCGTTCCGGCGGCTTGTTCGAAGTCGCCGGGGTACCACCGGTATAGGCTGGTCAAGTCAACGGTGTTGTTCTGCGGATCGAATCGGACCCACCGAGCGTCGGTGTTCAAGAAGCGCGCTTGTTCGTCAAGCTGGTGGTCCAAACGATCAGCGGTGTATGCTTCAGGCCGCAATCGTGGGCAGCCGGTCGACGCGCAGACCAACGCGAAGTGCACTCGCGGCTCGATAAACTTCGGCCTGATCTGCTCGTTCTCGATCTCGTTGAGGTTCCACACGTGTTGCCCGACGTGCCACCGCCGGTCTTTCCAGCGGCGATTGGCTGGTATGTCCATGATAGATGCGATCGGATAGTGGTCGAGAATCAATCGGAGTGTGAATGCGTTGTAGGCGTTGATCAGGAGCGCCAGCTTCTCATCGCGACCGAGCGACTCAAACGCCGCGTTGCCCAGTTCTTTGATGTACCGATCCAACGGGCTTGGATCGTGTTGTAGCGATTTGTAGTCCACCCAACCGTCTTGATCGACGATTTGTTTGAGCAATTGGTCGAAGGTCGAATGGTCGAAGTGTCCGCTGTCATTTGACGCGGTGTAAGCCTCGCGCATGACGACCCGCGGCGGACCGAACAAACGAATCGCCACCTGCATCGCCAAGCCGGACCAATATGCCACGAATCCCACGACCAGAAGCCCTCCCACGACGACCAGCCATCGGCCGCTACGCCGTCGAACGTCGGCGGCTTGGTCCGTTTCAACTTCGCGTTGTGTCGTCATGCGCGACCTCCCTGCCCGCCTCCTATTATACTCGCTCCCGAGGTTGTTTATTCCCAGCGACGGGTAATTCGCCGGGCAGCGCGGTGTCGTGAAGGCGATGGGGACGGTCTGGGCATGCGATGTTGGTCGTCGTCTCCCGCGGCGGGTGCGGTGGACGCGAAGGGCGTGTCAACGATAGGTGACATTGCTGTCGAGGAGGTGTTCTTTCATGGTTTCGAGCAAGGGATCGTCGGGGGAGGTTTGCCGCCATCGGGCGAGCGTTTGTGATGCGGAGGACAGGTTGCCGCTTTCGATGTCGACGAGCGTTTGGAGCATGAGGGCGTCGGTGTCGAAGGTGTCCCGCGCGAGAACTCGCTTGATGGCGGCGGTGGCGGCGGTCCAGTTGGCTGCGTCGATCTGTCGTTTGGCGAGGGACAGCCAGAGATCGCGGCGGTTGACGCGTCGCGGATCGGTCTTTCGGATGGTTTGCTCGGCGAGCTTCGATCGGCCGGTGGCGAGGTAGCAGTAGGCGAGTTGCTCGCGGAGTCGGTCGACGCGCTTGGGGCTTGCGCGTTCGACGAGGTCTTCGAGGATGTCTGCTGCGGCGGCGAATCGGCGGAGTCGTTGAAGTGTGTCGGCCAACTGTTGCGCTATCCAGGATGAATCGTCGGGGTTGGATGAGGTGTCGGTGTCGAGGGCGCGGCGATACAGATCGGCAGCGCGTTGGTCGTCGTGTTGGGCGCGGGCGACTTCTGCGACCAGGCAAAGCCATTGCGGTGTCGTCCCGGCGGGGCGTTGGGTCATGGCGAGCGTTTCGTTCGCCCCGGCGACGTCGTCGTCGGCCAGCAGTGCTTCGACGGCTGCTGCGATGTAGGGCAAGTGTCCGGGACGTCCCCGTGCGGCGAGTCGGTAGTAGGTGGCTGCGGATCGGAACCGTTGGGCGAATTCCTCGGTGAGTCCCAGCAGGAAGTACGTTTGGGGGTCGGCAAGGTCGTCGGCTTCGATCTTGTGGAGCAATTCTGCGGCGCGATTGGGTTCGTCGGTTTCGATGTAGACGCGTGCGAGGAGGCGTCGGGCGGTGTCGTCGCTGGGCTTGTCGGCGAGGATTCCGATGAGTTTGGTGCGAGCATCGTCGAAGTCGCCGGTATTGAAGGCCTCTTCGGCGAGTTGGAACGTGATGTCGCCTCGCATGTGGGTCCATTTGTCGGCGGCCTTTTCTCGAGCGACGCTGACCGGTGGGACGCAGCTTGTGGGGAGCGCGAGAATGAGGGCCGCACAGGTGCAGACGGCGCGAGCGACCTTGATTGTTGTGTGTGTGGCGATCATGGCGTCTTGTCCGACGGTTGCGATGGGTCGTTGGGTTGAGGTTTCGACGGCTCGATGATGGGCATCGAGGTCGGGTCGTCGAGGGTGACGTCTTGAATGGGTTGACCGGTTGTAGCGTCGATGGTCGGCTGGTGGGTGATCCGACGGGCGACCCACTGGCGGATGTCGTTGTCGGGTTCGATGGTGGTCGCGCCGGTTATGAGTTGTCGGCGGAGTCGTCGTCCGACTGAGATGAGTGGATCGGCTGCGAGGGCAAGCCTGGTGTGGTAGAGGGCTTGTTCGCGACGCCCGGCTTCGAGCAGTTGGAGTGCAGTGTGCAGATGGATTTCGGCGAGTTTTTGTCTGCCGAACCATTGGAGTCGTTCTCTGAACCCGATTCTGATGCGTTCGGTTTCGGCGAGCATCTGTTCGCCGAGTTCGTTGAATCGCGGATCGTTCTTGATAACGTGGACGGTGAGGAGGACCATGACTTCTTCGCGTCTGGTCTGGTCGCGCGTCTTCCTGAACAGGGCGCCTAGGCCGGGGACTTCTCCGAGGCCTGGAACCTGACTTCGTGAGATGTCGTCGGCGTTTCTGAAGAGTCCGCCGATGAGGATGGTGTGGCCGTCGTCGACGAGTATGTTGCTGGTGGACTCGGTGGTGTTTTCGAACGGCAGGTCGGAGGGGGTGAGCCCGCCGGAGCTGTCTTCGACGTGGATTTCCATGCGCACGCGGTTGTTGTCAAGGATGAAGGGTCGGAAGGTGAGTTGTGTGCCGGTCTCGAGAAACTCGACGGTCTGTACGGCGGTGGTTTGGGTGACGGTGGTGGTGAGGAAGCCGTCGCGGCGTCCGACGACGACCTGCCCCTTCTGTTTGTTGAGTGCGAGGATTTTGGGATTGGCGAGGACGACGGTGTCGGTGAGTTGTTCGAGGGCGTGGACGAAGACCGCGACGTTGTTCTTGATGAGTCCGAAGGTGACGCCGCTGACGCTGTTGTTGCTGACCGGTCCGAACGACGTGCTGACGGCGGCGATGCCGTTGTCGAACTGACCGGTGGGGACGGTACCAGCTTCGAGGTTGAGTCCGCCGGTGCTGGTGGCGGTGACGTTGGCGAAGTCGACTCCCCCGAGGAAGTTGAGGTCCACGCCGAGTTGGTTGTCGTCGCTAAGTTGTGATCGGAGGATGGTGGCTTCGATCAGTACCTGGGCAGGCTGAACGTCAATGGATTCGATGACGCGTACGAGTTCGTCGAGTCGGTCGGGCGTGTCTTCGATGATGAGGACGTCTTGAGCTGCGAGAGAGTCGCCGCCGGTGTCGCCGCCGGTTTCGATACCGGCTTGGGTTTCGGGCGAAGCGACGGCCTTGCCGCCGGGTCCCAGGAAGGGTTGGATCATGTCGATGACGGTTTTCGCGTTGGTGTACTTGAGGCGTACGACGCGGACGGCGCGTTCCACGGGAACGGTCTCTCTTGCGCGGAGGGTGTCGAGGGTGTCGATGAGGATGTGGTTGCCGCGGTCTCGGTAGCCGCACCCCGCGCCGGGCAGGATGGCGTCGAGCACTTCGGTGAGTGTCATGCCCTTGATGGAGACGGTGATGCGCGTGCCGTCAACGCCGGCGCCGATGACGATGTTTCTGTCGGTCTGGTCGGCGAGTTGTTGAAGGACATCGGACAGTCGGGCGTCATCAGCCCGGATGTCGATGGTGTCGGTTTTGCCTGCCGGCAGCTGCGGCGGTTCGTGCTGGGCCAGCGCAACGTGTGCGATGGCGAGCAATGCCGCCACGGCGACTCGCTGGATTCGGGGGTGTGAATGTCTTTGCACGAGCATTGCGCGAGTATCCGTCGACGGCTGACTGTATCAACTAGCTATGGGTGCTTCCGGAGTTGGGCGATGGGTTGGCGCGAGGATGCGTACCGTGCCCTGCGTGCCGAAAATGTCGGCCAACACCCGTCCCGGGTCGCATCCTTGCTTTTGGGCTTATCGGCAAAGAGAGGGCTACCATGTGGTTCTATCGGGAGGTGAACGAATTCAGGTGTTCCATTATTCGGTGGTTGCGGCGGAGCTTGTGGTGACATCGGGCGATGTGCGTTGCGGCCGCTGGGTGCTGACGGCGGCGAGGTTTATCGGGACCAAAGCTGTCGCGCACGATCATAGTCATAGCGCGGCGAATTCTGACGGATGCTTGGGCTGGGTCGCCTTCTTTCCCGATTCACGCCGGCTACCAGGTGTCGTGGGATCCATCGTTGGCGTTGAAGGCGCCGGTAGTTTCGTTGTAGGTCCAGCCGGTCGCGCCGGTGAGTGTGGCGGCCAGCGTATTGAGGCTGTTGAACGGGTTGACCGGTACGGACCGGATGTACGGGCCATAGGGGTAGCCGGACGTGCCGATCGCGGCGGTGGTCTTGTCGGCTTTGCTGGCGAGGGTCATCTCGTTGGAAAAGGTTGCGTAAGTCGGGTAGACGTCGTTGTGTTCTATCTTGAATAGTGCGATTTGGGATCGCATGGCGCGGAGATTGGCCCGGAGCGACGAGTCCCTCGCGGAGGTTGTTGCGCTGGAGAACTCTGGAATGACGACGAGCGCCAGAATGGACAGAACAATGACCACGACGAGGACTTCCACCAACGTGAAACCGGTTCTTGCGTTGTTCGTTTTGCGAATCACTGTCGCGTGTCTCCTTGGACGACCATGCCCTTTGTGGGGCGATCGTTTTCGCACGGCATGCTTGCCGCCCCGTTGTCACGCCGGTCGTTGTACCAACGTTGAACACCGGGCACGCTTTGCTATCGGCGATCAAGGTGGGTGACATGCGAATTCGCGCCGAGGGGTTTGGTCGGATCCGACATCGACGAGACGCGACGGATTCAGCACCTGGTGGCAGGAGGCGGCCGATAAATCTTGACGGTGGTTTGCGGTGGTTCGACCGGCGTTTCTAGCGGACGTTCGGGTGGTGGATGTTGGGCGATTTTAGCCTAGTCGGTGTCTGCGTTGTAGAATGGAAATCGTTATGGGAGATTTGATTTATCTGGACAACAACGCGACGACCAAGCCATTGGACGAGGTGGTTGCGGCGATGGCGCCTTACCTGGGGTGCGAGTATGCGAACCCGTCGAGCGTGCACGTGTTCGGTCAGCGGGTCCGGCATGCGGTGGAGGTGGCGCGCGAGACAGTCGCTGCGTTGGTGGGCGGTGCGGGTCGGGAGATCGTTTTTACCGGAAATGGTACGGAGGCGATCAATCTGGCGATTCGGGGCGTGTTGGGTTGCCGTCGAGAGTGTCACCACGTGGTGACCAGCGCGGTGGAACACAGCGCGGTGAAGCGTCTTTGCGAGCGATTGGCGGAGGAGGGGTACGAGATTGAGGAGGTTGGCGTCGATGGGGAAGGGCGTCTCGACGTCGGGCAGGTGGAAGCGGCGATTCGGGACGACACCGCGTTGGTGACGCTGATGCACGCCAACAACGAAACGGGTGTGATGCTTGACGTGGAAGCGGTGGCTGACGTGTGCGCTGGGCGCGGGGTTCCGCTGCATGTGGACGCGGTACAAACGGTTGGGAAGGTGGCGGTGGATGTGTCGCGCTTTCCTGTGACGTTGATGAGCATGTCGGCCCACAAATTTCACGGTCCCAAGGGTGTGGGGGCGTTGTTCGTTCGCCGGCGTACGCGTCTAAGTCCGCTGGTGATTGGTGGTCGTCAGGAGGGAGGCTCGCGCGGCGGTACGGAGAACGTGGCGGGGATCGTCGGGATGGCGGCGGCGGCGAAGTGGGCGGTGGAGAACATGGATGACGTTCGTCCCGGTGTGCGGTCACTTCGGGATCGGTTGGAAGAGGGGATCCTGTCGTCGTGTCCGTCGGCTCGTGTGATCGGTGGTGACGCATTGCGGATGGATCACACGACGAACATCGGGTTTGAGGGAGTGGAGGCGGAGGCGGTGTTGATCCTGTTGAGCGGGCTGGGGATTTGTGCGTCGAGCGGGTCGGCGTGCAGCAGCGGTTCGCTCGAGCCGTCGCATGTGCTGGCGGCGATGGGGGTTGATCCGAGGATCGGTCACGGGGCGATTCGGTTCAGCCTGTCCCACTTGACGACGCGGGCGGAGATCGACGCCGTGGTGCAGGTCATGCCATCGGTGTTGTCGCGTTTGGGGTCTCTCAATCGGGGCTAAGATTGGGTTGGGGGGGCGATGCTGCGGGTTCAGAAGGGTCGGCCTTGGGGAGGTGAGCTTGGATGGCGTCGAAAAGTTCAGCCGGTCTTTGCGTGCCGATCAGAATTCGCCTGCCGTCGTTGAGCGCGCACTGAATGCCAAGATCGCCGGACACGCAGTACGCCCACCCGCGCCACGGGGTCCAGCGAATGCCCCATCCCCAGTAGTCAACCAGGGGGCGGTACCGCTTTCTTTCGCAGCTTTGCAGGTCGTCGAAGGCGATGACGCATTTCCATAGGGGTCGGAAACGCACCGTGATGCCGGTCTTGTCGACGGTTGTTTCCAATCGCGACCACCACACCAGGGCGGGCAGGCAGAACCCGCATATGAGAAAAACAGCCCAGATGACTCCGTCGGAAGCGGGGTGGTTGGCGACGGGTCGGTCTCGTACGACTTGCTGGATGAAGGCGTACCATGCGCTGGCTGCGATTAGCCACACGACGCCCCAAACCCATACCTGGGTGTTGTATTGGAATTCGCGATAGTCTCGTTCGTTTTCGGTGGTCACCGTTGCTGCTCCGCGATGTGGATTTCGGACGCGTATGGTAACAAGAACGGAGGGGATCTGCGAGCGATCGATGATGGTCGAGACAACTCGTGGTGTGGTTCGGCGCATAGCAGGCGGTGCGATTCTGGTGCAAAAACTTGTCGTTTGGGCTGGCGGCGTGAACCGGTGCGCAGCGACGTTTGCGCAGGCAGGAAACGCCGAAAAACGGGATTCGAGGGTGCAATTCGGGAGGTTAACCACGCTGTCAGGGATGCACCGGTTCGGCTGATGCGGGCTGTTAATGCTGGACTTGTGAGCATGACGTGGTAGAGTTATGGGTGTCGGGCGTAGCGGTCCGCTTGATCCGAGTCGGCGATGTGCCGTTGTCGGGCAGTGGTGAATGTCCCCGTTTTTTTGGGCTGTGTTTTGCTGAGTGTGTTCGCGGTGCGCAATCTCGACCCGTTTGGCCGGGGGCTGGTGGACAGAGAGGGTCTCCGACTTGTGACGGCGCAGCTCGGCGCGGGCTGCGGGGAGAATCTCGCCGTAGCGTGGGCTTGCCGGGCTTTTCATCGCGATTGCTTGGGTTACCCGGGGACATCGACGGCTGTGAGGCTACACGGTCGGCGCGGTGTTGGGTATCAGCTTATGGCGGTGCATGAATTGTTTTTGCGGCGCTTCGGCGTCTGACGATGTAGTGTTGATTGGAATTGGAACGACGAAGCGCCTGCTGAACATTCGACCCGAGCAAGGGAATGCGGGTCGAGCATCGCGGGGCGGCTTACTTTGGAGTGCATAGGATCGTGTCAACTATTGCCAGTGAATCGGTTAGGAATCAGGAAGCAGTACCCACGTCATCACCGGAATCGAATGGGTCGATCGTCGGGGATGCAGCCAATCTTTCGCCGGAGGCGGCGGGCGATGTTCGCGACACTCGTGGTCGGGGATGGTCGGCTGTGTTCCGAGGGTTGTATTTGTGGTTCGCCAAGACGTCGAACGTTTACAGCGACGCGGAGGTTGCCAATCAGTACGCGGTGGACTGGGTCCGGATGATTCCGTACGCGTGTCTTCACCTGGCCTGTCTTGGCGTGATTTGGGTTGGCTGGAGTCCGATTGCGGTGGCGGTGGCTGCCGGGCTGTATGTGGTGCACATGTTCTCGGTGACGGCGTTTTATCACCGCTATTTTTCCCATCGGACGTATCAGACCTCGCGGTTCTTTCAGTTCATATTTGCGGTGTTGGGGGCGTCGTGCGTGCAGCGCGGACCGATTTGGTGGGCGGCACGTCATCGGCACCATCATCGAAATTCAGACCAAGAGGACGACGTGCATTCTCCTATTCGGCACGGGTTGTACTGGAGCCACGTGGGATGGATCACGTCGAAGCGTGCGTTCGGGTATGACCAAAAATCCGTGGTCGATCTCTTGAAGTACCCCGAGCTTCGTTTCATTGACCGATTCGACTCGCTCGTGCCTCTGCTGGAGGCCATCGGGTTGTTCGGACTGGGCAAGCTGCTGCAGGCGTACGGATTCAACACATCGGGCTGGCAGATGTTGATCTGGGGATTCTTCATCTCGACCGTGGTGTGCGCCCACGCTACGTTCACGATCAATTCTCTAACGCATCTGTGGGGACGGAAGCGCTACAACACCGGCGACGAAAGTCGCAACAGCCTGCTGCTTGCTTTGATCACATTCGGCGAGGGGTGGCATAACAACCATCACTATTACCCTGGGTCGGTTCGGCAGGGGTTTTACTGGTGGGAGATCGACCTGACCTACTACGTGCTCTACCTGATGTCGCGACTGGGGATCATTTGGGATCTCAACGGCGTGCCGAAAAGTAAACGCGAGTCGCACCGTGTGGACGCCGTGCCGGCGTAACTTGCGCGACTGGGTGACGGTACTGGCCTTGGCGCTGCGTGCTACTGCGGATCGTTGAACGGCAGCGCTCGACCGGAGTGCGTCTGTCGGTCGATTCTTGGCGATTCTTGGCGTCAGGTCAGCGGTCATGAAATTCACCAAAATGCACGGGACGGGCAACGATTACGTCCTGGTGAACTGTTTCGCCGAGCACGTCGACAACCCGTGTCAGGTGGCGAAGGCCGTTTCGGATCGGCATTTCGGCGTTGGTGGGGACGGTCTGATTCTGGTGTTGCCTTCGGACCGGGCGCCGGTCCGTATGGAGATGTACAACGCGGATGGCTCGCGGGGGGGGATGTGCGGTAACGGCATTCGATGCGTTGCGAAGTTGGCGTACGAGACCGGATTGACGAGCCGTCTTGACGCTTTGATCGATACCGACGACGGCGTGAAGCGGACCGAGTGCCGGCTTGTCGACGGCAAGGTGGCGGACGTTCGCGTGGAGATGGGTCGCCCGCGGTTTGCCTCGGCGGACGTTCCGGTGTTGCTGGACGGCGACGAGGTTGTCGAGCGTTCGATTGAGGTTCTAGGCGGCAGCTATCGGATGACGTGCGTGTCGATGGGGAATCCTCACGCTGTTATGTTTGTCGACGCCATCGAAGCGATTGATCTAAGTTCGGTTGGTCCGGCCTTCGAGCATCTTTCGATGTTCCCCGATCGGGTCAATGCCCATTTCGTTACGGTATTGTCGGACGAGCGTTTGCTGATGAAAACGTGGGAGCGTGGCAGCGGTCGAACGCTTGCGTGCGGTACCGGTGCGTGCGCTGCGTGCGTGGCGGGCGTCCGTACAGGGCGGTCGAAGCGCCGCGTTACCGTGGATCTGCCAGGCGGGTCGCTCGACGTTGAATGGTCGGATGACGATCAGGTGTACATGACCGGACCGGTGGTGACGGCGTTCGAGGGCGTGTGGCGGGGCGCTTCTTCCGAGCCTCAAGCGTCGGCACGGGGTTGTGAGGCCTGATGACGGTGAAGGCGTGATTCCGCGCGTCGCTTGGACTCCGGAATCGGGTTCGTGATCGCGACGCGGCTGGCGAGGCGGCGGGACTTGCGAGCCCATGCACAGATTGCGTCCCTGTGCACACCACGGGCTCGGTGTTGACTTGCACATCTTGTTCATAACCAGCTACGTTTCAAGCCTTTATGCGATCACGTGTGGCTGGTACAATGCGTGCAATGCATCTCGTATGCCGAATGGTGTCAGAAACATGACGCTTGATCGTGGGCGAGTTGGTGTAGGGTCATGGGTTGATTGGCATCACTCGCTACGGCATGCCATTGGGCGCGCTGCGGAGCGTTCCCGGGGCAGACGCTGGTGGGTTGCGACTAGATTATGACCATTCGCCGCAAACTCAGCCTTGTTATGTTCGGGGTGCTCACGTCGTTGTTTGTCACGGCGGGAGTCGTGATTCACACGGTCAATCAGACCACCAAGCAAGCGGTCAAGAACGCGCAATTGCGTGAGTTCTCGGTGTTCACGGACGATGTTCGGGCGGCGTTGTTGTATCACGTGGCGATCGTGCGGGGCTTGTACAGCGAGACCGACACGGCGAGCGAGCGTCGCCGCCCCGAATCACTTCTGGAAGACATCGACGTCCGCATCAACGAGGCGGACGGCGACGCGGAGGCTACGCTTTGGTCGCGGGTACGGGATGACATCAAACGATTGGTGGAGATGTCACCGCGCGACCCGGAGATCATCACACTGGTCCGGCACGCAGACAGTCAGCTTCGCAAACTTCGCGTTCATTATGACAACCTCGTGACCAGTTCCGTTGCGATCATGACGGACCGGGCTTACAACCGGGAATTGGTAGTGGTCACGTTTGTGCTGATCTCGGCAACGTTGTACGCCCTGGTGACGCTGTTGATTCGCGACTGGCTGGTCAAGCCGGTGCAAGTGCTGACCGACGCGGCGAATCAAATCGGGGCTGGTCACCTTGACCATCGGGTTCCGCTCGACGGCAACGACGAGTTGGGACAACTGGCGCGGCGCATCGACTGGATGGCGGAGCACTTGCAGCATCATCAGACGCAATTGGTCGAGTCGAGCGCGTTGGCGGCTATTGGCGAGTTGTGCTCGAACGTCGCGCATGGTTTTCGCAACCCGCTGGCGGGTATTCGCGCGAGCGCGCAGTTGGCCGGTCGCAAGCTGGACAAGCCTGACGAGCTTCGCCCGATGCTCAACGACGTGCTGCAGGAGGTGGATCGTCTGGATCAGCGCATTGTGGATTTGTTTGAGTTTAGTCGGATACGAACGCGGACGAAGCGGCCGACGTTGTTTTCGCAATTGATCGACGACTCGCAAGTCGAGGCGAAAGGAGCCCTCGACCTGAAGCACGCTCGTCTCGAGGTGACTGACGAGACTGACGGGGTGGAGTGGCCTGTCGATCGGGAACGGATCGCCGGCGTGGTCGCGGAGATCGTCTCGAACGCGGTGCACCACTCAGACGACGGGGCAACGATTTCGCTCCGGGGAAGCATCGGCCGATGCGACGGTGATGGGTCGGAGTCGTTGACGATCGTCATTGCGGACCAGGGATGCGGGATCGCCTCAAGCTCGTTGCCGCACGTGTTCGATCTGTTTTACACGTCGCGGCCGTCTGGTACGGGGATGGGGCTTGCGTTGGCGCGTCGAATCGTGGAGCAGCACGGCGGTGACATCTCGGTCGAGTCGGACGGGGTGAGCGGAACGCAGGTTACGATCACACTGACGCGATAAAGGTTTGCATCACGGCGATTCCGCGGTGGGGGTTTGCGACGACACAGAATCTGGACTGCATATCCGGGCACGATGCGGGGGTTGGCTGGCCAGCTTGGTCTATGGGTTGCAGTGCCCGCACGGGGCGAAGCCGGCGTCGAATGCCTTCTTCTTGTTCTTGAAGTCGACACGATTGCCCGGTCGGGTGTTGGCGACGTCGGCGCAACCGGGTCTGTGAAAAACGCCATGCTTGGCGTCGCCGGGGTACCGGGATTCATCGGAACGGACCGGGCGGGACCACAATCCGCGGTGGGCTTTTCGGGCGTGGGACTGGGCTTCGAGTAATTCGTCTGCGAATCTCTTCTCGCCGGCCTTCAGGCGGACGTAGGCGAGGCCTTCTTCGACGAGCTTGACGTTGATGAGTTCACCGTTGGCGAAAATGTAGCCGACGAAACGCCCCTTCTTGTCTTTTTTCTGCTCGTCGAACCGCAGGCGAATTCTTTCGTCTTCAACGAGTTCACGATTTCGGTCGATGGCGGTTTCGCCGAAGGGGTCGTTGCGGCGTGGGGCGCGAATTCCGGCGTAGATCACGTGGTCGTCGGAGTCGAGTTTGATTTTGTGGCCACTGACCACGCGCTTGACCTCGCCCGTCATGGTGTAGACCGGTGCCTGCTCGACTTGTTCGTGTGATCCGAAAAGCGACATGCAGCTCATGAGAATGACGACGCCGGCGGCTGCGGCGGTGATGTTGGTCCGGTTGATGCGTTCGGACTCGATCAGTTCTCGCACGCTGATCATGTTTCCGGACCTCCTGTGGCGATGCCCACACCGGATCGGAGGCTCTTGCGCATGTGTCGAGTGGGTACTGTTTCTAACGACCGCCGCCCACGATGAAGGACGGGTGTGACCATATCCCACACCGGGGCGGCGAATCGACGGGTTGTCTCACGAAACGAATGGATCGCACCGACGCGATACAACGCGGCAGCCCATTCGAAAGATAGCGATTGCTCGTCTACCGGGCCACTGAGCGATTCGTAAGCGTCGAGCGTGGATCGGGCAGCCAGCGCGAATTGGGCGAACGACTGCTTTTGTTCGAGGCACCACAGCCACAAGTGTGCGAGGTGGTTGCCCAGATCGGTACACGGGTCGCCGACTGCGAGCATGTCGAGATCGAGGACGGTGGTGTGGTCGCGGCTGCAACTGATTTGCGATTCGTAGAAATCGCGATGAATCACCGTCGGTGCGGACCAGTCTTGGGGGCGGACGGCGGCGAGCTTTGCGACCAAGTCCTGGGATCGATCAGCCTGCGACGGTTTGAGCGTTTCGATCAACGCGTTCCAACGGCAGACGACTTCCCACGGTTCGGACGGGTTGATGACGCGTAGATCGCTCGCGGGGGCTTGATGAATCGCGGCGAGAACGTCTGCGATGGCCCGGCAGCGTTTGACAAGCGACGAGGACCCAGGCCCGCGATCCAGCGACGATTGTGCCCAAGCGGTTACGAGCATGTTCAAGTCTTCGTCGTAATGAACCGCATCGCTGACACGAACGTGCCCGTCGGTAACCGACGAAAAGTGATCGCGCAGCGCCCGATGGACGTCGAGCAATTGTCGGCCTCGATCGTCGGCGTAACCCTTTCCGGCCCAATGAAGCGGGTCCTTGCCGTTGGCGGCGGTGTATCGCACGACAAATCGTCTGCCACAGCGATACGACACCGGCGAGCAGACGAATTCGGTTCGGTCGGCGGGGTCGGCATGTTCGATCAAGCCCGCGGCAGCGAAGCGGTCGCGCATGGCGTTCGGATCGAGGCATTCGGAAAGCTGTGCCAAGTGCGGGTCGTGGTCTTTGGAATGGATCGTCGCGTCGAGCTGGTCGGACTCAATGTGGATGCCGCCCACGCCGTGGTCCGTCCAGACTGCTTGTGAATGTTGCTCGGGCTCTCCCATCCCAAGCTTGGGCAACCTGCAGAAAAGCGTTTCACGACGCGCTCGCAAGCCGTCGTTGGACCGAACGCGAAGTTCGTATTCAATGTCGAATCGCTGCTTCTTGCGTGGCATGAATCGGCGAATGCCGACAGACGTCACGCGAGCTTTGTCCGGCCAACGAATCAGTTGATTGAACACCTGCCGCACCAGGACGGGATCCAAACATTGGCGAAGCGATGCGGTGAGTTCGGCTGTATCTGTATCGGCATCAGTATCGATTCGTTGAATCACGCCACCACCCCCAGGTCGTCCCGGTGTTCGACCGCGCTCGCCGCCTGTCGAACGCACTCGTCAACGATCGTTGGCCAACCCGGACGCAAATGACGCATCATGCCGCGCGCAAGTGTGAGCAACGAGACGGCTGAATACCAACCCAGCCGGGCATGGTCGATCGGTGCTCCGGTGGTCTGCTCCCACGCGGTGAGGAAGGCTGACCGCCATTGATTCGCCTGGTCGACGGTAACGTCGAGGGACGCGCGATGGGGTAGCATGGAAAGCTGAGACACGAAGTTGGCGACATCGACCATAGCGTCTCCCCGAGCGCATCGTTCGAGGTCGAGAATGGTCATGCGATCCGGTCTGCCTCGTAATTGATCCCAATGGAAGTCGTTGTGGATGGTGCACGGGCCATCGTTGCTCATGTCCTTGGGGCAATCTCGACGGAGTCGCTCGATCACCGCGCCGAGCGTTTCGGCGTGGGACGGAGACGCGGCCGACAGGTCAGTCGCGCACTGAACGGCGGACGTGAGGAATTGGGCGGGCAGTTGCAAGTCAAGATGGTCGATCGGTACCTTGTGGAACGCGTTGAGCCCGCTCGCGACGCGAGCCATCAGCACCGCCGGATCATCGGACAGGCACATGTCCAGCATGGAATCGCCCCAGACCCAGCGGATGGCGAGCAGGCCAAGATCGGTGTCGATGGCAACCGGGCGGGGCACTCGGAACAATCCTTCAATGGAATTGCGAACGCGTCTGACGGCGATGGTGCGGGCGTAAATGCGTTTGCAGGCGTCGACATCCGACACGCGGACGGCGACGGCGCGCTTGGTGTGGTTTTCGGCGACGGCGTCGTACCACTTGGCGTGCAGATGGATGATGCACTTTTGCTCCGGAACGTAGCGGAGCAATTCTCGCCGCAGCGTTTCGGGCGCGATGTCGAGGTTGGGCTCGTCTTGTGTGACCCACTGTTGCCAAACGGCGGCGGCTTGATCCCGCCCGGTGAACTTTCTCAGCCCTCTCAAACGGCGATCGTTCGGGAAGCGGTACACCTCGAAATCGACGCCGTCGATGGGAACGACGAATCCGCGCCGAGACACTGAGTCTCGAACGGGATGTCGGAGGTAGACCACATGCCCGCTAGGCCAAGCGCGGCGCGCGGGCAGGGAATCGTCCTCGCAAAGGACATAGGCGACGCGAATGTGTTCGCCCGGATCGTAAAGCGCTTCGATCGGTCGGCAGCATCCCCAATCAGCCTCGCCATCGGAAGGCGCGGCGGTCAGCCGCTCACGCAGCACCGGGAGGACGCGCTGAGGCGACAGCGCGCTAATCGCATCACCGATGGCCGGGTCAGCCGGCAAGTCGCTGGGATGCGTCAGCATCGCTGATCTCCTCGGTGATGGGAAGGCAGGTTGCGCGCAGGTGCGAGGCGCGGTGGAGCCCGGCGTAGACGTCGCAACGGTTGATCAATTCGGCATGCGAGCCCGCGTCGACCACGCAACCGTCGTCGAGCACGACGATGCGATCGAACCGCTCCATGGCTGACAGATCGTGGCAGATGACGATCGTGGTTTGCGATGCAACACCGTCAAGCCACATCTGCTCGGCGTCGAGCGCTGCCTGGGCGTCGAGACCCGTTACCGGCTCGTCGAGAATCAGAAGGGGCGCTTTGCGTAGCAACGCTCGTGCGAGTGCGATCCGCTGGCGTTGACCGCCGGAAAGCGTCGTGCCGCGTTCGCTGAGTTTGGTCTGGTACCCGTGGGGCAGCGCTTCGATGAAGGCGTGTGCGCCGACTTCCTTGGCGGCAGCCATGACAGCGTCGAGGTCGACCGTGTCGCATCCGAGGGCGATGTTTTCAGCCACGGTGAGTCCGAACAGGACGGAATCCTGCTGAACGACGGCGATTTGGCTTCTGACCGAGGCCACCGTGTATTCTCGAAGATCGCGTCCGTCGAAACGAACGCTGCCTTCTGCCGGATCGTAGAAGCGGAGCAAGAGCTTCATCATGGTGCTCTTGCCAGCGCCACTCGGACCGACGATGGCCACGCGCTGACCGGCGGCAACGTGGACCGAAACGCCACGAAGGGCTTGGGTGCTGTCGGGATAAACGAACCCCACGTTGTCGAACACGACGTCGCCGCGCAAGTTCTCGGCGACGATCGCATCGGGGCGGTCCTGGATCGCCGGCGGGATCTGGAAGATTTCCATGATGCGCATGCCGCAGATGGTGGCCTTCGCTGTCTGGCTGGCCAGCCGCGACAGCTTCCGAAGCGGTTTGGCGACGGCCCGGGTGTAGGCGACGAAGACCAGGAGATCGCCGGCGGTCATTTCACCGGCCAACACACTGCTCACGCCCAAGTACAACACGCCACACAACGCCGCCGCGGACGACAGCGAGACGACCCGCAAGAGCTTGGCTTGCAGTCGTGTCGTGCGAACGCCGGCACGGATGGAGCTTCGGTTCTGACGGGCCAAACGTTGCTGCTCGATCTTCTCGCGATTGAACGCCTGCACCACCGTGATGGCGCTGAGCACTTCGTTGGCGATCGACGCGATGAAGCTCTCTTTTTCACGCTGCATTTTGGTCGCGTGACGAATGTGTTTCGACGTGCGCGTGCCCGCCACCACGACCAGCGGTATCACAGCGGCGACCACCGTGGCAAGCATGGGGTTCAGCCAGAACATCATCGCCACCATGGCGATGATGGTCAGCACGTTTTGTCCTGCGGTGACCCAGGCGTTGACGATCATTTGACGCAACATCTGAATGTCGCCCGTCAGCCGCATCAACAGATCGCCAGTGCGGTGGGATTCGAAAACGTCGGGACCGAGTCGCTGCAAATGACGAAATAGATCGTGACGGATCTTACCCACGACCTGCTGGCCTGTCTGAGCGAGCAGGACGTCCCGTAGATAGCAAAACGTTGCGTCGATGATCGCGAGCAGGAGGATCGCTGCGCAGATAATGGCGAGAGAAGCGCCGGGGCTGGTTGCGAATTGAGCGAACCACTTGCCGACCGTCGTTCTCGCCATCGCATGAGAGAGGACGACATCAAAGATGAGTTTGATCGGCCAGGGGGAGGCGACATGAACGGCGACCGCTCCGAACGTTGCGAGAAGCGCCCCGGCCAACTTACCCCGATGGGGGCGGACGTATCGCGCGAAGCGTCGCCAAACGGCGCTCACCTTCCCTAAGTCGAGTTTGCCGCGGAACGTCTTGATGATCGGAATGCGCAGCAGCATCAGGAACACTCCGCCGCTGCGCCGGACTGGCGGCGCGATTTGATCGAGGTAGCAGACGCTTGAGGGACGACCTGCTGCTGTGGCACGTTGTCGTTGCCCACTTCCTGGAACCACTCCTTCATCCGGGCGACGTTTTGATGGACGTCGAAACGGTCTTCAGCCCGATCGCGCCCGCGCTCTGCGAGGGCGGCGCGGTGGGGATCGTTTTCGAAGATGTCGCTGAGCGCCTTCGCGAGGGCTGCGTCGTCACCTGGTTTGACCAGCAAGCCGGATTGTCCGTGTTCGATGATTTCGGGGACGCCGGAAACGTGCGTGCTGACGCAGGGGCATCCGGCGGCCATCGCTTCGAGCAGAACGGTCGGCAGGGCATCGACGTTGCCGTCCTCGGCGTGCACGCATGGCAGCGCGAAACAGCTCGACTGCTGCATGAGCTTGCGGACGCGGTCCTGACTTAGCGGGCCTGCCAGCGTGACGCGGTCGGCGAGTTTGAGGTCTTTGATTTCCTGGCGGAGGGCGCCTTCCAGCGGTTGGTTTATATCCCGGCACGGCTATGGTGGATGCCACCGGCTAAACTTGCTACCAAACCTGCCGAAACCAAATTACTGGGGTTACTTTTCGCCGGGGCGGTTGGAACTTCGTTGGTCCTTTCAGCAGCGCAACTGTTACCGACGTGGGAATTAAAAACGACCAGCCAACGCTCGGCGGTCAGCGAAAAACATCAACCGGGGTACGGGCATATTCCGGTGAAATACCTAAGCCAAATTGTTGTTCCTTGGATGTGGTACGGCTCGGAAACGGATATTAACTCTCTACTGAAACCGGGCGACCCGTCGACGAATATTGCCGAGGCCCATGTGTACTTCGGCCTCATTCCCCTAGTGCTCATTGTGTTCGGATTGTTGTCGGGGCGCGTGTTTAAAAACAGGCTATTGTTGTTCTGGCTCATTTCTGGAATCACCTTTTTAAGTTACACGCCCGGCTGGTTCCTGCCGGTGACTCAGCATTTACCCGGTTTCAGTTTTTTTATGGGGCCGGGCCGTTACAGCATTGTGACCACATTCGCCGCCGGTTTGTTGGCCGCGTTTTCGTTCGATTGTTTACGCGAACGCATTGAAATTAACAGTCCGTTGTTGTGGAAACCGCTAGCCGTGGTTGTCTTCGTGGCGACCACCTACGATCTGTTTTTAGTCAGCCGACTGGTCACGTATGCGTTCGTGGTTCCGAACCCCGTAGTCAACCAAGTGGAATCCAGCCAAGTTCGAAAAATTTTACAGGCATCGAACCAACCAGCGAGACTGTTCTGCCGAGGGGCCAATTTGCCGACCAACATCGGGGTTGCCAGCACGCCGGTTTATTTGGGAATTGGCCCGTCGGCGTACTTCGATGAACAAACCAAAATGCCCGGCCAGCCCCCCTTCGATGAAAACCCAACCCCCGAACAAATCGCCTGGCTGCAACAAGCGGGCGTCACGCACGTCCTTAGTTTCACCCCTCTTTCAACCGACCATTGGCCGGTTCGAGGCATCTGGCAAGGGCACGACGCCTTCTTAAATCGCGCCTGGGCACGGCAAGAACCGCTGTACCTTTACGAATTACAGGGCGGCCGAAGTCGTGTCGGTTGGCAATCAGAGGCCGCCGAACATTCCTCCGAAATCATTGAGTACAATGCCAATAGCGTTGAAATCCAAACGAATTCCAACACCAAAGACACGCTGGTTTTGTACGATTTGAATTACCCCGGTTGGGAAGTGGCCATCGATTCCAAACCATCGCAACCGTTAACCATCGAAAACATGTACCGCGGGGTCGAAGTTCCTGCGGGTCAACACACGGTTGTTTGGACGTAGCGACCGCGAACATTTCACATTGGGTTAGCCATCAGCGGCTTCACACTGTTTGTGTTGGCAGCCGTCGGTCATATTCGGTTTTGGTATCCCCAATGGTTGAGCCGAAAGGAGAAAGCCGTATGAAAACTTTGCTGTTCCTTTCGGACGGTTATCTCATTGGTATGGCTGCGTGGCTCATTTGTGGAATTGTTTTGTTGCGTGTCTTGATCAAAAAATGGCAGAAATACCGGCAACAGCCCAAGAAGCTGAAATGGGTGAACGCCGCACTATCGGCATGGTTTTTATTG
>CAYQFV010000073.1:0-17193 GCA_964416845.1 uncultured Phycisphaeraceae bacterium
CGCCCGCCGATCGCTGAGCGTTGCGAAAAAACGTCGCCGTCGCAAAACCAATGCGCCAAGCGGCTGATTCGTCGAGCTGTTCAGGATACACCGCCCGAACATCGTAGGCTTTGAAGATTCGCTCATTCATCGTCGATCACTCCCGACGCATCATCTTGTTCATGCACCGACGATCCGGCTTCGCGATCGCCAAGAACTCCCGCAACGACGCACCCACCGCAACATGTCGACCGGGCGCACACGCCGTCCACCGTGTTGATGTCGACCAGCGCACCGCGAAATCTACACTATTCCGGCATCCTGTGCACGCAAGCAGATTCTCCCAGGTTTCCCGACAAAGATCGTCACCCCCAACAACGAGAATCCGGCGGCCCAAACACCTCTTCCGAAAGATCTCCGCCGGCCAAACCACGCCACCCGACGCGTCGCCTGCCAACTCGCCACCGCACGCCTACCCTCGGCGAATCGTCAAAACTTGTCGCCGCTGGCCGCTCAAAAGACGTTCATACGTTGACGACGATCTCGGGTGTGACATACACTGCTCGGTCAGCAGTCATCTGTCGCGGCGCGGCGATCGGTGGCTCGGCCAACGGTTTCAGGTTTTTTCGCTGGTTTTCACTTTGGCCCGTTTTCATCGAACAGGACATTGCAACAGATGACCCACTCACTGATGGTCTTGGCGTGTTCGCTTCTCGTGACCACCGCCGCCCTCGGACAAATCGACCGTCTTAGCAAGTTGGAACAGCGCCCAGCCGACGTCGATCGAATTACTTGGCACACCGAAGATCCCCAAGTCGCCATCGCCTTCATCGAAAAAGAACTGCCCAACATCACCCGTCAAGCCGATCGTACCTTCGCCAATCGCCTGCTCGAACGATTGCATTCAATCGAGAGACCCAACAAGATCCGGCTCTCCCTGAGCGACGCAGTCCGCCGACTTCTCGTCAACAGCCACACCGTCCGCGTCCAAAGCTACAACCCCGCCATCAACACCGCGTCCGTCGTGGAAGCGGAAGCAGCCTTCGACTCGGTCTATTTCATGAACCTCTCGAAGAATGTCCGCGACGTGCCGACTGCATCGCAGTTGGCTGGCTCGAAAATCGATAGCTTTTCACTCACCGGAGGTCTACGCAAGCTGCTTCCCAACGGCATGCAAGTGTCCGCCAGTCTCAACATCTCGCGCGTCGCGACCGACAACCAGTTCCAAACCCTCAACCCGGCCTACAACAGTGCGTTCGTTGGGGACTTGACCCAGCCGCTGTTGCGAAACAGCGGCATCGACTTCAACCGATCGAACATCTCCATCGCCCGCAACGACCGGAAAATCAGCCAGCAGGCGTTCAAGCGTCAGGTTCGCCAGTCGCTGTTCCTCACCGAGCAACTGTACTGGCAACTCGTTCGAGCCCGCCGGGAGGTGACGATTCGCGCCCGGCTCCTTTCGGAGTTCGAGAAAATCTACGATTTTCTCTGGCAGCGCCGCGATTTCGACACCTATCAGATTCAGCTCTCCCAAACCAAGGCCAATCTCGAATCGTCCAAGGCGGATTTCATTCGCGTCGTCAACGAGTTGCACAACGCGGAAGATCGCCTCGTCGCGACGATGAACGACCCGGAACTGAACCTCGCGACCCACGTTGAAATCATCCCGGAGGATTTTCCGACATCGGCGCCTCTGGCACTCGATTCGCTTGCAGAGGTCCAGGCGGCGTTGGACTCCCGAAGCGAAATCGCCGAAGCTCGACTGCAAATCGACAACGCCAATGTACGGGTGGGTGTTGCCAAGAACCTCGCGCTGCCGCGTTTGGATCTGAACTTTCGATACACCGTGAACGGGCTGGGTAGCAACGGGGACCAAGCGTTCGACCAGGTGACCCAATCCAACTTCATCGAATACCTCGTCGGACTGAACTTTGAAGTTCCCGTTGGCAACCGCGCTGCCGAAGCAGCCGAACGTCGCGCACGGCTGATTCACGCCCAACAGATGGCCGCACTCAAAGCCCAGACCGAGCAGGTGATCCTCGACGTCAATCTCGCCGTCCGCAACATCCACACCACCTACCAGCTCATCGACCCCAGCCTGGAATCCGCCCAGGCGAACGAAGACCAGGTCACCTCCGTCATCGCCCGAGCGGAACGGAAGGACTTCACCGCCTTGAACCAGGAACTCGGCGCCCGCAACGCGCTCGCCACCAGCCGAAGCGCCCTCCTCGACGCCCTCGTCCAATACAACATCGCAATCATCGAATTGGAACGCTCGAAAGGCACTTTGCTCGATTACAACAACATCTCGCTACTGGAAGACGACGATTGACGGGCGAAAGATCTCCGACCACGCGCCGTGTGAATCAACCACGACTGCCGAGGCAACCAAACCCCCATCGTAACCCGTTTTCGCGCCAAGGAGTTGCCGTTTCGCCACGTCTGCGGCGGTCAGATCGGTGGCCACGCGATTTGACAGCGAAGATGGGCGGTTATAACGTCACCGGCGGCGTTGGGAAAAGTGTCCATCCCGTCCGAAAGAAGCAAAGGATTCATCGCGATGCATGAACAGCGATTGGCGAAAACCGTCGTCGTGTGGGCCCTGGTGACAACAGCAGCCGTTGCCCAGACCACCGAGAACGCACCCCCGGCGACACAGTTCGTCGGCGAGGTGACCGGAACCAACGTCTTCGTTCGCAGCGGCCCGAGCACCAATTACTACGAAGTCGCCAAACTAAATGCCGGAGACCGCGTGCAAGTCGTTCGCGAGAACCACGATTGGTACGCCATCCGAGCGCCCAAAAACTGCTTCAGCCTCATCCACAAGAACTTCGTCGACGTGGATGCATCCGGCAAGCAGGGAGTCGTCAACGGCAACGCCGTACTCGTGCGGGCCGGGTCGAGTCTCAGGCCTGACTTGTACGCCAAGCAAACGAAGTTGAACCGCGGCGCGGTGGTCACAATCATCAAACCGCACAACGACGACTATCTGCGGATCGTACCCCCCGCAGACGCGCTGTTCTACGTCCACAAACGCTACGTGACGAAAGTGCCCGGCAGCCGCCTCGCTACTGCAACCCCGCAGGCTGCCCCCGCCGCGCTCACCGGAAACGTGACTGCCCCCGAC
Source organism: uncultured Phycisphaeraceae bacterium (assembly GCA_964416845.1). Taxonomy (GTDB): domain Bacteria; phylum Planctomycetota; class Phycisphaerae; order UBA1845; family UBA1845; genus CAYQFV01. Next base: position 3,107 of record CAYQFV010000073.1, read on the forward strand.
GCTGCGAAGTCCGATGAACATCACGCCGCCGACGCATCAACACCCGCCCCCGCCAAGCTTCCCAACCTCGAACCCGGCAAGTATCGCGAAGAACTAGCCGCCCTCGACGCAGCCGTCGATCTGGAAGACCAAAAGCCACTCCTGCAACGTGACTATCGATCTCTGATCGATCGCTTCAAACCGCTCACCGAGCAAAACACCGACACCTACGCCCGAACATACGCCGCCGCCCGAATCGCCCAGTTTGAACACGCGATGGCGTCGGCGGAGGCGGTTCGATCCCTCCGAGATATTTCAGGCCGCATCGCGACCAAGCGGAAGAACGCGCTTCGCGTCCGCAACGAAATCCGAGCGCCGGCCCGTGAAATCGGCGGCGGGTTCGACGCGGTCGGCGTGATGCGCCCAAGTGTGCTCTTTCGATCGGCGGCAGGCCCGAAGTGGTACCGCCTCGTCGCAGACGACACGTCGACACTGCGAACGATAGGCTATATCGAGATTCCAGACGATCTGCATTTGGACCCTGCGGCATATCTTGGCAGAAAAGTCGGCGTGCGGGCCCGTGAGCGCCGAATCTTGACCGGCGATGTGGACCCGCTTGAAGTGTTCGTCGTGGCGGAGCTTGTGGTCCTCGACGCGGTCGACGCACAAGAATCACCGCAGCCGGATGCGGACGGGAATCGTTGATCGGTAATACGAGTGAGTCGAATTCTGTGGAGGCGCGGCACATGAGGTTTCAGATGAATGTCAATCGGTTTCTCAAACTCGGCTCGCTGGCGAGCTTGGGCATGATGTTTCAGCTTGGCGGTTGCACAACGGACCCCTCAGCGCTCATCCAAGGCTTTGGAGGCACGTTCGCTGCCATCCTGATCAATCAGTTCGTCGGAAACCTCTTTGGCATTGGGCTGGGTTTTTAGGCGCTTTGCTGCGCGCGGGCGGTTCCGTCGCACCATAGACACCGTCGTCGGCGCGGCGGTTTCAAGTCTCCGTTGTGATTGCCGCCCGACAACCCTACCTGCGTCCCTCCGCGCGACGGGGTGAACGTTTTCGAGCACCGCGGTCGGGCTGCCTGCCCGGCCGTTTGCCATGTGTAGCGGTTCGCGCCGTCGGACCACTCCCGACCCCGCGAGTAAGACTCACCGCGCCCGGTTGTGAAAGTCACTGCGATGACAACAAGATTGGAATTGGACTGCGCGACGGTTGTGGGTTCTGGAGCAATGGGCACGTTGTGCGCGTTGCTGTTGGCCAATCGTGGCGTGGAGACCCTCTTGTGGGGAAGATCGCAGGAGCACATCCGACGTCTCGATGCTGAACGGCAGAACGAACGATACCTCGCCGGGCACGTATTTCCTGAGCGCCTTCGCGTGACGACCGACATCGACGAAGCCTTGCAACAACCAGAGCTTCTCGTATCCGCTGTCCCCTGCCAATACATGAGATCGCAGTGGACCACGATCGCCCAGCGCTGTCGCATCCGCGCTCCAATCGTCAGCGTCGCCAAGGGCATCGAAGTGGGAACGCTACTTCGTCCCACGCAAATACTCGGTGACTTGACCGACAACGTTGCCCTCGCTGCCCTGTCCGGGCCAAGCTTGGCAGGAGAAATCGCCGACGGGTTGCCCGCCGCGGTGGTCGTCGCCAGTCACGACCCGCAGCTAGCCGCCCTGGTCCAACACGCCCTGTCGACACCAACGTTCAGAATCTACACCAACAACGACATCATCGGCGTGGAGCTCGCCGGCGCGGCGAAAAATGTGATCGCCATCGCCGCCGGGATCGCCGACGGATTGGGGCAAGGCAACAACGCAAAAGCCAGCCTCCTCACACGCGGACTCGTGGAAATCACCAGACTGGGCGTCGCCCTCGGCGGCATGACGGAGACCTTCCGCGGGCTGGCTGGAATCGGCGACCTCATCGCGACCTGCGGGTCATCGCTGAGTCGAAACCACGTCGCCGGTGAAAGAATCGGCCGCGGAGTCTCGGTGGAGGAGGCGATCGCCGGATCAAGAGGCGTGGTCGAGGGCATCGAATCGACGCGTAGCGTCATCCAACTCGCCGATCGCCATGGCGTGGAGATGCCCATCACACGCGCGATTCACGGCGTCCTGTTCGAACACAAATCGCCGCGTGACGTGGTCACCGAACTCATGACGCGACAACTCAAAGCAGAGTGAATCGCCGGATCGACCCTCGAACCGTTCCCCGTTCAGACGAGTCGCCGACGGACCGGACCGCGTCCCACATTCCCTCATCGCGAACTCTTGCGACGTTTGCTACGCTTTGCGACGGACTTGGAAGCTTTCTTTCGGCTGGTCTTGGCAGTTCGCTTTTTCTTCGCGCTCGCAACGGTCCGCTTCGCGCTCGCACGAGAAGTAGCCCGCTTCTTCGTAACCTTCTTCTTGACGGTCTTACGCGTCGATTTGGCAACCTTTTTGGCCGCGGTGCGTTTCTTGGCCGACTTGCTGACCTTCTTGGCGACAGCCTTTTTCTTCCCGGCAGCCGTTCTCTTCTTCGTCTTGCTGACCACAACTTCTTTCCTGCCAGCTGCTGCGGCGTGTTTCTTCTTCTTAGCCACAGTGGCTCGCGCGGTCTTCACCGATCGAGCCTTGTCAGCCTTTTCGCGTTTTTCCTGAATAACCGCCTGCGCTGCCGCCAGTCGGGCGACCGGCAGGCGGAACGGGCTGCACGAGACATAGTCCAATCCGATATCGTGAAAAAACTTGATGCTCTTGGGATCACCGCCGTGCTCACCACAGACGCCGATCTTGAACCGCGGATCGGTTCGCCGAGCACCGTTCACCGCCCATTCCACCAGCATCCCAACACCAGCCTGGTCGAGCGATTGAAAAGGGTCGTCCGCAAAAACCGCATATCGATCCGCATCGACGTACACCGGCAAGAACCGCCCCGCGTCGTCGCGAGATAGGCCCATCGTCGTCTGCGTCAGGTCGTTCGTACCGAAGCTGATGAATCGCGCAACGTCCGCAATGCGATCAGCCAGCAACGCAGCCCGCGGCGTTTCCACCATCGTGCCCACCATGTAGTCGATCAGATTCGCCGACTCGCCGAGAATGGCGTCCGCGATGGCACGGACCTGGTCTGAGAGAATTCGCAACTCCACGGGATCGATCGTCAGCGGAATCATAATCTCCGGCAACACGTCGACACCCCGGCCTTTCACCTCGACCGCAGCCTCGATGATCGCGCTAACCTGCATCTCGAGGATTTCCGGATAGGTCATGCACAAACGACAGCCGCGGTGGCCGAGCATCGGGTTGGATTCGTGCAACAACTCGGTCCGCTGGCGAATCTCGTCCGGAGAGATACCCGCGTACTCGGCAAGCAAATCAACATCCGCCTCGGTATGCGGCAAGAATTCGTGCAACGGGGGATCGACCAGCCGGATCGTGACAGGCTTGCCGTCCATCGCCTCAAAAATGCCGATGAAATCCTGCTTTTGAAACGGTTGAAGCTTGTCGAGCGCCGCTCGCCTGCCCGGCGAAGAGTCCGCAACAATCATCTGCTGCATCGCAAGCCGCCGTTCCTGCGTCTCAAAGAACATGTGTTCCGTACGGCACAATCCAATGCCCTGCGCGCCCATCTCAACCGCCCGACGGGCATCGTCTGGCGCATCCGCATTGGCGCGAACCTTCAAACGACGGATATCGTCGCACCACCCAAGCAGAGTCTCGAAATGATCCGACGCTTGCGTCCGAGTCAGCGGCAGCGACCCCTCGTAGATCGAACCGGTTGAGCCGTCCAGCGTCAGCAAGTCGCCCTCGCGAAGCGTGAACCCGTTGAGCGACATCGTCTTGTTCTCTTCATCAACTCGCAACGCGTCGCATCCCACAATGCAGCACTTGCCCCAGCCTCTCGCAACGACCGCTGCATGTGATGTCTTTCCACCCGTCGCGGTCAAGATTCCGTCGGCCGCATGCATGCCGCCGACATCCTCCGGAGAGGTCTCCCGACGTACAAGAATCACGTGCTCGCCATCCGCCGCTTGTCGTTCGGCGTCAGCAGGATGAAACGCAATGATCCCCGAAGCTGCTCCGGGAACCGCACCGATTCCCCGGCCAATGTGATTTCGCTTGATCTCCTCAGCGGACAGATCGGGATCGATCACCGGGCAGAAAAGTCGTTCAATGTCCGTCGCGGCGATGCGCGCAATCGCCTGCTCCTTGGAAATCACCGGTTTGGTCGCGGCGGACGCATACCGCGCGGGCAGCGTCTTGCTCTTGACCATACGCCGCCGCTCCTCTTCGGCGAGAAGCGGCGTGGTCGCTTGTTCCACCGCAATCCGAAACGCCGCCTGCGGAGATCGCTTTCCCGTCCTGCATTGCAGCAGGTACAGCTTGCCGCGCTCGATCGTGAACTCCAGATCTTGCATGTCCTGATAGTGCAACTCCAGGATCGCCCGAACCGCAAGCAATTGATCCCACGCTTGCGGCATGAGCGTTTCCAGCTCTACCACTTTCATCGGCGTGCGAATGCCCGCCACCACATCCTCGCCCTGAGCGTTGATCAGCACGTCACCGTAAAAAACGTTCTCGCCCGAACTCGGATCGCGCGTGAAACAAACGCCCGTACCAGAATCGTCGCCGAGATTGCCAAACACCATCTGGCAGACGCTCACAGCCGTCCCGTTCAACCCGGTGATTTTCTCCACCCGGCGGTATGTTACCGCTTTCTCCGCCATCCAACTGTCGAACACCGCGTTGATCGCCCCACGAAGCTGCTCTTGCGGATCCTGCGGAAACGGACGACCGGTCGAATCCTCGAAAATGGACTTGAACTCATCAATCACCGACGCCAACTCCGCCTCGCTCATGTCGGCGTCGTTGACCTTTTGCGAAGACGCAACCCCCATCCGGGGCCGAGTTCGCAACTCCTTCACACGATCAAAAGCTTCGTCGAACCGCGAACGATCGATGCCCGCAGCCGTCGCTCCGTACATCATGATCAATCGGCGATACCCATCGAGCGCGAAGCGACGATTGGCCGTCACCCGCGCCAACCCCTCCACGGATTCGTCGTTCAGCCCCAGATTCAAAATGGTCTCCATCATCCCCGGCATGGAAACCGCCGCCCCGGACCGAACCGACACCAACAACGGATTATCAGAATCACCCAGAGGACGCCCACACGTCCGCTGCAACGCTTTCAACGCTTTTTGAATCTGCCCGTCCAGCTTCGCAGGCCACCGCTTGCCCTGCCGAAAATACTCCGCGCAAGCTTCAGTCGTGATCGTGAACCCTGCTGGGACATGCAGCCCGATCGCCGTCATCTCGGCAAGTCCCGCCCCCTTGCCGCCCAGAAGCGCCTTCGAAAGCCCATGCCCCTCAGCCTTGCCGCTACCAAAGGCGTAGATGTATTTTGTGGATGTTGGCATGGTCGGACTCCTTTCGCCGCTCACAGGGATGTAGCCAATCTGTTTCGGCGCGCACTATAGAAACGCCCGTATTCAGTGTCAACGCACGCCCGCGATGCGAAAGTATCGCCGAATCGCCGCTGGTTTCTCTCAATTGCTTGCAAGCGCCTCTCAACGCCCGTTAAAATAAGGGATTCCCCGCCGAATGGTGCGGAGGACGGTACGATGGCACCGGCTGGGTGCCCATCTGGTGAAGGCAGACCATGGCAAGACGCAGAAAAAAACTGGGTGAAATCCTCGTGAGCTGGGACGCCATCTCCGCTCAAGGGCTCGCCGACGCACTAAAGTACGCCAGCGAACACGGCAAACGCATCGGCGAAGCCGTCATCGAATTGGAGCTGGCAGACGAGGAAGCCGTCACCAAAGCCCTCGCCACTCAGTTCGACATGGAATACGTCGACCTCGATCGTCACGTCGTCAGCGAAGAATCCATCGGCCTGCTCCCCGAAGATGTCATCCGAACACACATGGTACTGCCCGTCGGCAAGGAAGACGGCCGCCTGAAAATCATCATCACCGACCCCCTCGACCTGGAAACGTTGGACCTGTTGCGCTTCCGCCTCAACACCGAGCTAAGCATCGCCCTCGCCCCCTACAACAAGGTGAAGGATTACATCGAAAAATTCGTCAACCCCATGACGGACGAAATGTCCAAAACGATGGCCAGCATCGACCAGGACGCGCCCGATCTCGAAGACATCACCGACGACGGCCGACTGAGCGACACCGAGGACCTCGACGCGCCCATCATTCGCCTCATCAACCTCATCATCCGCGAAGCGGTCCGGTCCAGGGCGAGCGACATCCACATCGAACCGATGGCCGACCGCGTACGCGTGCGCTACCGCATCGACGGCGTGTGTCACATTCGTGACGATGTCCCGAAGAACATGCAAAGCGCCGTCACCACGCGGTTTAAGATCATGTCCGGGATGGACATCGCCGAACGACGAATCCCGCAGGACGGCCGCATCAAGATGAAAATCAGCGGCTCACAGATCGACTTCCGCGTCAGCGCCTGCCCCAGCTATCACGGCGAAAGTATCGTGCTGCGTATTCTCCGACCCGACTCCGCCTCCGTCGGCGTGGCAGCGCTCGGTTTTGAAGAAGACGACTACGCCATCTTCAAACGCATCATCAAGCGCCCCAACGGCATCTTCCTGGTCACCGGACCCACCGGCTCGGGCAAGACCACCACCCTCTACGCAGCCCTGCAAGAACTCAACCGCCCGGACAAAAAAATCATCACCGCGGAAGACCCCGTCGAATACAACTTCGCCGGCATGAACCAATGTCAAGTCAAAGAGGATATCGGCCTGACGTTTTCCCGAATCCTGCGATCCATGCTGCGGCAAGCGCCGAACATCATCCTCGTCGGCGAAATTCGAGACCGGGAAGTCGGCGACGTCGCCATCCAAGCCGCACTGACAGGCCACCTCGTCTTCAGCACCCTGCACACCAACGACGCACCATCAGCCATCACCCGTCTGATCGACATGGGAATCAAGCCGTTCCTCGTCGCCAGTTCAATCCAGGCGATCATGGCCCAACGCCTCGTCCGCATCATTTGCCCCGACTGCAAAGTCGAAGACCCCAGCCCCAACAAGCTGATACTGCGAATCCTCGGCTTTGGTGATGACGAAATCGCCAAAGCAACCTTCTACAAAGGCGCGGGGTGTTCCCACTGCGGCGGATCGGGCTATCGAGGCCGAAAAGGCATCTTCGAAATGCTCCTCCTGAACAATGAAATCCGCGAACTGGCGTTCAATCGCGCACCCAGCAATGAACTACGTCGTGCCGCCATCGCGTCCGGAATGCGCACCCTCGTTGACGACGGCCGGCGGAAGATCGTCAAAGGAATCACCACCGCGGACGAAGTCGTCCGCATCACCCAGGCTGAAGGCGTTGTCCAAACAACCGACACGGACGACGATGGGTAGCCATAGCAGCCGCGTTCGGTCGACCCGCCGACGATCCGCGATGTGCCTCCGCACGCCGCGGGACCTCGGGCTGGTCGCCAGGATTTGAGAAAGGCATCGATGTCGACGTTACACATTGATCGTTTGTTGGAAACCGTCATCAAACGCGGCGGATCGGACCTCCACCTGACCGTCGGGATTCCACCGGTCATTCGCCTTCACGGCCGGATGCGCCACCTGGAAACCAAAACCCTCACACCCGAAGACACCACCGCGCTCATGAAGTCGATCACGCCCGAGCGCTGCCAGCAGGAGATTCAGGAAGAGGGCGGGACCGACTTCGGATTCGCATTCGGCGACGCAGGACGATTCCGTGTCTCCGTGTTTCGACAGAAAGGGCACCTCGCGCTCGTCTTGCGGCTGATCCCGTCGAGACTGCTGTCGTTCGATGAGATCGGACTACCCAAAATCGCCGCCTCGCTCTGCCGCCGACCACGAGGCCTGTTCCTCGTCACCGGGCCCACCGGGTCGGGCAAAACGACAACCCTTGCGTCCATGTTGGATTACATCAACACCAACCTGGATCGACACATCGTCACCATCGAAGACCCCGTCGAATACTACCACCAGCACAAAAAGGCGATCGTCAACCAACGAGAAGTCGGCGTCGATGTGCCCAGCTTCGCAGAAGCCCTACGACGCGTCCTGCGGCAAGACCCCGACGTCATTCTCGTCGGTGAGCTTCGCGACCTCGAAACCATCGAAGCCGCCATCACCTCCGCGGAGACCGGCCACCTTGTCTTCGGAACGCTACACACCACCGGCTGCCAGGGAACCGTCAATCGCATCATCGACGCCTTCCCCCAGAACCAGCAGGATCAGATCCGCGTACAGCTATCGGTCACACTCATTGCCGTGCTGTCGCAGGCACTCTGCCCCCGCCTGCCCAAGGGAATGGTCGCCGCTTATGAGTTCATGCTCGTCACCCCCGCCATCGCCAACCTCATCCGAGAGAACAAAACCTACCGCGTCGATTCAGCCATTCAAACCGGCAAAAAGTACGGCATGAAACTGCTCGACGAACATCTATGGGATCTATTCTCCAGGGGGCTGATCTCCGACGAGGAAGCCGTCGACAAGTCGCGCCGACCCGGCGAGATGCAGGACAAAATCGACGCACACCGGCGAGGTGCTGACTTAGGCGAAATGGAAAACGAAGAAAACAAAAACGAATAAGCAAGAGGCCCGGAATCGCGAATGGTCACGCTGGACCGATACAGATTCAACCTCGCCGGTCAAACGAAACGATCACAGCCTTTGCAACAATAGCGACGCTCTTTATGGCCACTCAAATCGAAATGCCCCCCATTGCTCAGCTTCGCGGTCGCCAGCTCGGCCGCGTACTGATCAAAATGGGACTCATCAAACGACGCGACGTACTCGATGCTCTTGCAATTCAAAAGCAACGCGGCGGACCGATCGGCACGATTCTCGTCGAGGCCGGCCAAATCACCGACGCCCAACTGAATCTCGCACTCGCAGCCCAAGTCGGAATGGAAGCCATCGAAATCGCGTCGATGGAGGTGTCACAAGACGTCATCGACCTGATACCCGCCCAGATGGCCAACACCTACAAGATCGTTCCCTTCGAATACGACGCGTCCACCAACGTGCTGCATGTCGCGATGGACTCTCCGGACAACTTTCGCGCAACCGACGACCTGAAAACGCTCATGGGATTCGACGTCGTCGCAGCCATCAGCGATTCCGCCCAGCTTCAACAAGCCCTCGACAAGTACTATCCCGAAGAATCCCTCGAAAGCATCACCAACATCATCGACGAAATCGCCGGCGACGATACCCTCGCAGCCTTCGCCGACCGCGGCGAAAGCATCGACCTCGCCGAACTCAAAGAACTCGCCGACGCCAACCCCGTCAAACGCCTGCTGAACCTCGTCCTCCTGCAGGCCATCCGCGACAAAGCGAGCGACATTCACTTCGAACCGTTCGAAGATGAATTCAAAATGCGATATCGCATCGACGGCGTCCTCTACGAAATGGTCCCGCCGCCCCGCTACATCGCAATGGCCATCTCCTCACGAATCAAAGTGATGGCCAGTCTCGACATCGCCGAACGCCGCCTGCCCCAAGACGGCCGCATCGAATTGGTAGTCGAGGGCAACCCCATCGACCTTCGCGTCGCCGTCCTCCCGACAATGTTCGGCGAAAGCGTTGTCATGCGTGTCCTCGACCGGTCCAATGTGCAGCTCGACTTGGAAAAAGTCGGCCTGCGAGAAGACGACCTCGCGGTCATGGACCAACTCATTCGCAAACCAAACGGCATCGTCGTCGTCACTGGCCCCACCGGGTCGGGCAAGACCACTACCCTCTACGCCGCCCTCAATACCCTCAACACCCCGGACGTCAAGATTCTCACCGCCGAAGATCCCGTCGAGTATGACATCGACGGATTGGTGCAAGTCCAGGTGAGAACGGATCTTGGACTCACTTTCGCCAAGGCGCTCCGAAGTTTCCTACGTCAAGACCCCGACATCATCCTCGTCGGCGAGGTGCGAGACCTCGAAACCGCTCGAATCGCCGTTCAGGCCGCGTTGACCGGACACTTGGTATTTTCAACGCTTCACACGAACGATGCCCCGTCCTCGGTCGCGCGTTTGCTCGATCTGGGACTGGAAGCGTTCTTGATTACAGCCACGATTGAAGCAATCGTCGCACAACGGCTGGTTCGTAGGATTTGTCGAAACTGCAAGGAGTCGTTCGAACCCTCGGAAGAGATGTTGATGGAATTGGGTTTGACCAAGGACGACGTTGGAGACAAGGTCTTCTACTATGGCAAAGGGTGCGACTACTGCAACAATACTGGCTATCGAGGCCGGATGGCCATTTACGAGATCATGGTCATGGACGACGCCATCCGCGAGTTGATCATGCGACGCGCGTCGACCAACGTCATTCGAGTCGAAGCGTTGAAACGAGGTATGAGATCGCTACGGCAATCCGGATTGCTGGCGATTGATGACGGCGTCACGACCATCGAAGAAGTCGTGAAGGAAACGCTCGTCGAAGAGTAGAAAGATCTCGGTCATGGCATAGCGCCCAACAGTTGGGAGCGCAAACCGACTCCCGGGACGCTGCAACACGATCGAACTTGTTCTGGAATCGCGACCCAGGCCGGCGCGATTCGCATCGGTGGTTGTTTCCCGGCGTTCTTGCGAACCGGCAGCGACGAGCCGTTTGAAGCATACGGAGCAGTACCATGCCCAAATACGCCTACGAGGCGATGAACCAGCAAGGCCAAGTGGTCAAAGACGAGATCGAAGCACCGTCCAGCAAGGACGCGCTCGCCAAGATTCGAGCTTTGAACTACTTCCCCACGCGGATTCGTGAAAAAGGTGGAAAGAAATCCGCCGCCGGACTGGCGAAGAAGAAAAAGAGCGGCACGGGTTTTTCGATCGGAGGGGTAAAGTCCAAGGTCGTAACGCAATTCACGCGTCAGTTGTCAACGCTTCAGGACGCCGGTCTGCCCATTCTCCGAAGCATCCAAATCCTCGGCGATCAGCAAAGGCCGGGATTGATGAAAAACGTCCTCCGTGCCGTCGGTGAAGACGTCGAAGGCGGTGCGACCCTCTCCGAGGCGTTCGCCAAGCATCCCAAGGCGTTCGACCGCCTGTACGTCAACATGATCGCCGCTGGTGAGACCGGTGGTGTTCTCGATGTGATTTGCCAGCGCCTCGCGGAGTTCATGGAAAACTCGCAGCGACTCAAACGCAAAGTGAAAGGTGCAATGATTTATCCCGCGGCGGTAATTTCTTTCGCGGGGTTGATCGTGACCGGCATCATGATCGTCGTGGTGCCCAAGTTCAAGGAAATCTTCGAGGACTTCGACACCACTCTCCCTGGCATTACCCAAATGCTGATCAGCATGTCCGAGTGGGTGGTTCACGGCACGCCGCCGGGCTGGGCTGTGATATTGTTCACGCCCGTTGGGATGATGATATTCTTCAAATTGGTTCGTAAATCCAAGGGGGGAAGGTATGTCTCGGACGTTGCCGTCAGCAAAATGCCCATCCTCGGGAGCATCATTTCCAAGACCGGTGTCGCCCGATTCACGCGCACCCTGGGCACGCTGATCAATGCCGGCGTGCCCATCCTCGAAGCGATCAACATCACCAAGGAGACATCGGGCAGCGAAGTTCTCGCCCGAGCGCTCGGAACCGTGCACGATTCGATTCGCGAAGGCGATACCTTCGCGGCACCGTTGCGGGCCTCCAAAGTGGTCGACTCGCTGGTAACCAACATGATCGACGTCGGCGAAGAGACCGGCGACCTCGACAAAATGCTGATGAAAGTGGCCGACAACTACGACGAAGAAGTCGAGACACTCGTCGGTTCGTTGGTCTCGCTGCTCGAGCCGGTGATGGTCGTGGTTCTCGGCGGAATCGTCGGGTTCATCGTCGTCGCCCTGTTCTTGCCCATGGTCTCGCTGATTCAGGCCGTCTCCTCAGGAGGTTAACGATCAGCCGTTCAGCACACTGGGAGTTTTCGTGCGCGTATGGAGAATGACATCATGATCTGCTCTTACCCCGGTCGATCTATCGTCCGACAATCTAACGCTCGCCGCGCCGGGTTCACCCTCATCGAACTGTTGGTCGTGGTGTCGATCATCGCCCTGCTCGTCAGCATTCTGGTACCCTCCCTCACCGGCGCGCGCCGGGCCGCGAAGAACACCAAAACCCTGGCGATCTTCAAAACGCTCGACGAAGGCGCCCAACTGTTCCGCGCCGACAATGAGAAACAGTACCGTCAGACCAACGGCTACCCCGCTTCCCACCGCGCGGAAGACCTCGCCACCACAGGCACGCAGGACATCATGGGGGCCCAGTGGCTCGTCCGATCGCTACTCGGCGCAGACATGCAGGGATTCATCCCCCGACGCATCGTTCCCCGTAGCCTGCAAAACCGCGAAGACAAAACCGACGAGCAAGTCCGCTGGTACCAACCGCAGCCAAACGACCCGCCCATCGATCGAATCGCGACGTACGTTTCCCTTGATCGCGTAACCGTCACGGATCGAGCGATCGACCTGTCGCCCGTGCCCCCCGAACCCAGGTTGTGGAAATGGTGCGTGGCGAATTGCGATAAGGACTTCAGAGATCGCCAAAACCCGCGCAAACTCGCACCGGTATTCATGGACCCCTTCGGCGGGCCCATTCTCTACTACGCAGCCAACGCCTACGGCACGGCCCTATGCGTCACGCAAGAAGACGATCGAAGCTTGTACAAGGGCACGCAGAAGGGCTACTACACCCACGAGGACAACATCGGATTCACCGGCCGAGCATCAGGCTCGGGCGGTCGAGGCGGCGGCCGCGAAGGTCATGGCTGGCTGCTTAAGCAACGAAAAAGACACCTGATCGAAGTGTTTGGCCCGAGCGACTTCAAAGACATCGACGACGGCCAATGGAGTACCTCGTTCGCCCACTACATCCACGATCACAGCATCGAAGAAAGTGCTCCGGGAACGCAAAGCAACTCCGCAACACGAGTCATCAAACCGTTCAACGCCGACAGCTACCTGCTCATATCCGCGGGTGAAGACGGCGTGTACGGATCGAGCGACGATGTGAAAAACTTCGGCCGATGACGCACAACGACGTCACCGCGCCCCATTTGGCAGGACGATTGACCATGACCTCGCAAACCTACCGACACAAGAGTGCGTTCACCATCGTCGAGTTGATGGTGGTGGTTGCCATCATCGCCCTGCTCGTCAGCATCATGATTCCCGGCTTCGCAGCCGTTCGCAAAAGCGCCAAGGAGACCGCCACCCGGGCGCTGTTCCAAAGCTTGCGAGCCGGTCTCGAATCCTATCGCGGCGAACGGGCCCTCGGCGGAAAGTATCCCCCCTCGCGGAGCGACAAACCCAACGGCGATCCCAGCATGAAGAACCCGTTCGTCACGACCGGCGCCGAAGTTGAAATCATCATGGGGGCCAACCTGCTCGCCTACGCTCTGGTCGGTGCGGATCAACTTGGCACTCCGGGATTCCCCGACATCAACAAGAACGGTCAATGGTGGGACGATCAGGGGGCCGAAGAAAGCGGCGAGTATAAAGGTGCCTACGCACTCGACCGAACCACCAGCGAGCCGCTGCACATTCGCTACCCCGGAAACGGAGCGACCTACGTCGACGAAGCCACTCGCGCGACGGTTCGCTCCTACCAACAGATGTTCGATGACGGCAGGACCCTCACCGACCCCGATGACACCGGAATCCAGGGACTCGAAGACCAGCGAACCTTCACCGACAAATGGGGCATGCCGGTGCTCTACTACCGCGCCAACCGCGCCGGTCAAATCATGGTGACCGACCCCGGCGTAAAACTCGGTATCTACGACAGTCAGGATAATTCGTTTTTCACCGGGTACGACCCCAAGAACATCCTCGGCGCCGACTTCGGGCCTGCCAAACTCGACAGCACGCACCGAAGTCGTCTTTCCCACACCGAAGCCCCAACCCTCCTCCCCAACTTGCAAGGCGGCGAGAATGAAATACTCGTCGACAAGAAGTACGAGTTCTCCCTTGAACGTTTCATCCTCGACCGATCCGTCACCGCTCAGAATCGGCCGGTCAACGCCCAAACCTACCTGCTCATCAGCGCCGGCAACGACGCCATCTTCGGAACGGGCGACGACATCACCAACTGGGAGCGCCCGCA
>CAYQFV010000073.1:17293-19239 GCA_964416845.1 uncultured Phycisphaeraceae bacterium
ATCGACGACGTGCCGGTTTCACCCTGGTCGAACTGATGGTGGTGATGGCCATCCTCGCCATCGTCATCGGCATGACCCTCGCGGTCACCGGACGCGCGGTCGACGATGCCAAAGTTCGACAAACACGCGGCATCCTTCTCAACCTCCAAGCCGCGGTCGATCGGTTCAAACTCGACGCACCGCTCAAACGCATGAAGGACTTCAACGATCGCTACCGAGGCTACCCGCCGGACGAGCTTGGAGCGTTCGAGGACGGGGCTGATGCCATTAAGCTGGATGGCGGTAAAGCTTGGCGACCTATAGGTCCGGGCAGTGAGTCCAAATTGGAATTCCCCGGTACCGTCGCAAGCCATCCGCTGGGCGGCATCAAAGCGATGACGCTCGCCATCCGTTTGTACAGCCCCGAAGGCGCCTTAGCGCTGGACCAAATTGGTGCCAACTACCGAAAGGCTCCCCCGCGAGAGGAATACTTCAATCGCAGCGACGACAACACTCTCGACATCGACGACGAGCCGCTGGTGTACTTCGTCGACGCTTGGGGAACCCCCATCGACTACTACGCGACCAATCCCGTCCCCGGTTCCGACGCCGACTTCCCCCCGCCCGCGGGTGCGGGTCGCCAGCTCGAACGCTACGAAACCTCCACGTTCATGGTCGCCAAGAACCTCGGCAAGCCCGTTCTCGTATCGTTTGGCCCGAACGGTGCGGAGCAGTGCTCAGCGGAATTCATCCAATCGGAAGGCGTGACGGACTTGGTGGCAGACTTCGATCCCCAAGGTCCGAGGCCCCATGCGATCGACAACCCCCTGAACGACGACAACGTGTACATCGACGAAGGACTTCGCGATCGTCTCAGGCAACCTCTCCCGAGTGACACGCCATGACACTTTCCAACGGCGCCCAGTGATGAACAAGCCCCACCAATCAATCGCGACCACACGTATCGCACGCGGGTTCACGCTCGTCGAGATGACCGTCGTGCTTGCCATTATCTCCCTGCTGGCGCTCATCTCCCTTCCGTCACTCTCGCAGATGTGGACCGACAACAAGCTGGCCAACATCGAAACCACCATGGGGGGGTTGCTCAAATCCGCCCGGATGCGGGCCCTGTCCGGCCGGGAATATGGCCTGTTCTTCTTCGTGCAAAACAACGTCCAAAAGGTCGCGTTCATCGTGGCTGATCCGCCCGATTTGAAGGTTCCACCCGACGTAAACTTTCCGCCGAATCCCGATCTCGGCGGCAACGGTTATGTGTCGGGTCCCGACAAAATGACCGCTCAGGCGGCGGTTGATCGTTTTCGCGTCATTGGTGACAACGTGTTCGCCATCCCAGTGCCATTTCGTGTCACTCCGACCGACGTACTCCGAGAGCCCGACGACGGCGGAAACTGGTCAGACGAGCAACTTGCCAACGAGGTGTACAATTCGCCGGAGGTGGTTCGAGGTCGGCGGGCGGGTGCCCAAAACCATCGCAATTTCTTCACCATCCTCTTTTCGCCCGAAGGCCGATTGCTTCCCGGGCGATCGGTGTTGGTGCACGACCCGGCTGACACGGCCGTCAACGACGGCTTCTGGGGCGTGGGTATGGTGACCGGGTTGCCCGTCGAATACGCTGCAAAGTGGCAACAACAGGCCGGCGGCTCGCGCAGGGGCATAAAAGATCTCAACCCCAAGCTGCCCAGCATGTTGTCCGCCGCCGGCCGTGGCGCCGGAGCGGTCGCGCTCAACTTCCCCAGTGTAGACGGACTCTTGGTCTACGACGATGCTTTCTTCAGAGACTTCCCCGACGGCCCGGTAACGCCGCCGGACGAGGACAAACGAGACTTCCTCAAACGGACCGGCCGACCGTTCTACGTCAGCAGCCAAACCGGTTCGGTCATCCGAGGCCCGGTCGGAACACAGGATTCCTAACCGGACCGACGTCAATGGACATCGCGATCATGAAC
>CAYQFV010000074.1:0-10953 GCA_964416845.1 uncultured Phycisphaeraceae bacterium
TAGTTGCCATAGCTCTCGTTTCGGTGTTTTTTTCCGTGGCAGACGAGTGTGCAACTGCCGGCGAGTCGCCCGTTGTCCCGGAATTCGATTTTTCCGGAGTGCATTTCAGGCCGAACGATGGTGGTATCGAAGTTGATCAGATGGGTGTGGTCGGACGAGCCTGCGACCGTGCTGCTAATGCCGTGGGGATCGTGACACGCAGAGCAGGGTGAGTTTTCGCCACGGATGTGTTTCTTGTGCTCCTTGAAGCTTTCGTCGCCGAGTATGCTGGAACGACGATGGCATTTGTAACACAAGGCGTATTCGAACTCTGATTCGACGGTGTCATCACGCACGGTGTAGTTGCGTTCGAGCAGGAACGAATAGTTCGAGCCGTGCGGTCCGTTGGGTCCGCCGCCGCCGGCGCCGGGCCCCGAATCGTTGTTGTGACAATCGGTGCATCGAATCAGAGTTCCCGGAGACAATTCCGGAACGAGGCTAACGACGTCGCTCCCGGTAGCGGACGAGACGACCGGGTGGAAGCTGGGGTTTCCGGCGGAGAACTTGAGGCGCAGGTTGGCGGTGTAGGCGAGCCGGACGATTTGGTTTGGGATTGGGACGGCGGAATCCGCATGGCAGCGGAAACATACGTCGTACTCGTTTTGGGCGATTCCAGACGATCCGCCGACGACGCCCCGCACCTCGGTCATGGTCGCGCCAATGGGGATGTAGTTTCCGGGGTTGGGCACTTGAGGCTGGACGGCGTGGGGGTTGTGACAATCGACACACTGAACGTGGATGTCCTGAACGTAGGGCGATTCGGCGGCGTCGTGGATGGACTGGTAGATTCTGGGGTCGTGTGCGGAGAGCTTGTCGAGTTCGTTTTGAATGTTCTTGGTCGCGACGAGTCCGTTGTGACAGACGAGGCAATTGTCTTCTTCGTTTTGAAAGATGAGCAATCGCTCGTGCGTACCGGCGGTGTGCGGCCTGTGGCAGCTTCGGCAGGCATTTTGGGCAACGGTTCCGTATGGCCAACCCGCGGTTGTCACGCCCGCGACTGAGGTGTTGGCTGATTGATGAGAACAGCTCGGCCATCCGGTTCGCTGGTGGCAGGAGGTGCACAGGCCGCTGAACTCATTGGACTTGACGAGGAAATCTCCGTTCAAGTTGTGATGCGGATCGTGACAGGCGGTGCACTGGAGTTGACCTGTTGCGTCGAGCTTGATCTCGGGCGGCAGCGCGGAGGGATCGACGAGTTGCCCGTCGGAGGCGGCGATGCCTGACGTGAAGAAGAAACTGACCGGGTGATCGTCGGATAGGTCCGTGCCCAGATTCGACATTCCGGAAGGCAGAAAATCGCCTCCGTTCATGCGGATTCGATCCGCTTTGCTCAGGACCGCGCCGAGCGCGATGGTGCCGTCGTGGCAGCTCAGACACAGCTTGCTCGCGCCGGTCGGCTGGCCGGGTTGGGCGTTGAGGGTTGAAGAACTGTAGATTTGATAGTTGGAGATGGAGAACTCCCGATTCCACAACGGTCGCGCGCCGCTGGTGTTGTGCGGCGCGTGGCAGAAGATGCACACCTGCTGCTCGGAAACAGCTTGGACGGTCCCCGGGCCGCTCGCCGACAGATTGTGGACGGTCGATGAAATCCGGTCCTGGGCGGATGCCGCGCCGACGATCATCATGATTGCGACGGCGGGCGATGCCCACGGTGTTGATGATATCTTGTTGTTCATGGCTTCGCTCGAATTCGATTCGATGTTGGTTGCTCTCCGAACGACTTGAGACCCCGTTAGGGTTCGCCCTGGGGTTCGGGTGATATCAACTGAAACACCTGAATGCGCCGGTTGTAGACATCGCACACCCAGATGCGATCGTCCTCGTCGACGAACACGCCAGCCGGCAGCCAGAATCGGCCTGGCGCCGTGCCCTCTTCTCCGAACACCAGCAGAAGGCGGCCGGTCTGGTCGAATACTTGAACGTTTTCGAACCGTCCGTCGACGACGTAGATGTTCCCATGCTTGTCGACCGCGATCCCCTTCGGCAGGGCAAAGTCACCGGTCGCGTCCCCTGCTCGACCGAACGTCTCTCGGGGTTGGCCGAACCGATCCAGCTCTTGGATCCGATGATTGCCCGAGTCGACCACCCAGAATATGTCGTCGACGCGTGTGATGTCCGTCGGGAAGTTGAACTGCCCGGGAGCGTTTCCCCTCCGGCCGACGATTCGCAGGAGACTCCCATCGCGGGCCAAGACCTTGATATCATGCCCGACGACATCGACGACCCACAATTCGTCGTGGTTGGGATCGTAGGCCATCGCAGCGGGGCGGAGAAGTTCTTCGGGCAGCTTCAAGACCCCGAGCAATTTTCCGCTGTCGGCTGCCAGACGATAGATGGCTACGTCCTGGGAATCGCAAACGTACACCGAGTTTTCCGGACCAATGGCGACATCAACGGGATTCACAAGGGTTCTGCCGCCGAGCTTTCGCACTTTCCGGTACTGTCGACTGGCGAGATCCATCATGTGAATGCAACGCCCCCCCGGATCGGTGACCCACAGTATGCTGCTACCGGGAGCTCGGACAACAGAGCGAGGACCGTAGAGAAGCTGGTCCGCTGAATCGCCCAGGAACAAGCGGCCTATCGCTTCGAACGGCTTGGGCGGTGGTTTCAGATCGGCCGCCGACCGAAGCTGGCCAACGTAGCGTATTCGCGGTGTCAACGGCGGTGGCGGCCAAACGATCGGTTCCGATGGTGGCGTGAAGATCGGAACCTTCTCAACGCGACATCCGATGCCGGTGATGAACAGGATTGCAATGACGGTCCGAGCAGCCACGTCAAACATTCCGTATTTCCCTAGAAGCTGCGTTTCACTTGCACGAACAGTCTTGAAAAATCGTTTCTGCTGAAATTGTCTTCGAACTTCCCGCTGTCCCATGTCACCCGAACCTCAGTTTGTCGCACGATCCATTCCAGCGAAAGGTCGAAGTTGAGCCCTTTATCCGGCCCGTTGATCGTGTCGAGCTCGCGGCGATAGAGCGCGCTCCCTTCGAAGGTCAACGTCTTCGATATCGGATGGCGGTACCGGCCTTCCAGGGTCCACAATTGCGTCGTGCGCGGGATCGGTGCACCTTGAATGATTTCCGCCCAGCGCGCCTTCGCGACTCCTTTCGCCCCCCATTTGAATCGCCGAGTGTAATCAGCGCTCAGGCGGATCGCACGAAAGGGAGCAATGTTCGACTTATAATCTTCGTACTCGGCGGACATCGTGAGCGCCTTGCGACGATACTCGATTCCCACGACGTTGGCGCGGATATTCTCCGGCGTTACGCCGTTGGGGCTCTCGGGCGTGACGGTCTGGTTCTGCAGCCGCAACCGAAAGTACGGGCTAATGCCGTTGGTGAAGTCTTGCCTGATCGTAAACCTCTGGCTGACCGAGTCCAACTTGTAGTCGCCCCCGATGATGAACACGTAGTCGATCAAGACGGTTTGGCCGTCAGCGATTCGTCCGGTGACGATACGCTCGATGTCGACGCGGTCGGGCAGCACCTGCAGCCTGTAGTCTCGGCCTCGTTCATACATCGTGGTCCGGGCCTCGTCGGTGATGCGAATGGTGGGAATGTCGATGTTGGTCACGGTCAGTGTGATGGGCTCGGGTTCGCGAAACGTGGCGGTTTCGTCGATGACTTCGATCGACCGATCGCCACCGGTACGGTCCTCGACTTGGAGCCTGGCCATGTACCCCGCGGTGAGCCTGCCCCAGCGATTCTTTTTTCGATAGTCGAAATTGGCTTGAATGCCGAACCGGTTGATGTCCAGGTTGGGCGCGAACTGTTGGAGTTGCGTGAACGCGAACAGCCGCGAGATGAGGCTCTCATAGAGCTTGTGTTCGACCGTTCCGGCCAGATAGTAGGAACGCTCCTGAATGGGAGGGACGCCAAAGAGGTTTCCCTGGATACGCTCGAGCGCTTCGAACCGATACCACGATCGCAACGTCTCGGTGTGCTTGAGTCGTAGGGTCTCTCGCCATCGTTTCCTGCGGATGTTGAACGTGCCCTTCTGGTCGGAGTAGTTCAACTCCGATTCCAGTCGGTGTTGGCGCTCCGCGCCGAAATCCCACCGATGCGACAGGGTGAGTTCGTCGGTGTCATAATTGAGTGTAAACGGTTCTTCGCTGATGTCCTGAGAATTAAACCGAAAGGTCAATTCGTTGCTATCGCTGAACTTGTACCCTGTTTCGAACTGTAGCTGCGTGTTCTGCTGACGTCCGTCCGCGTCCCGTGGATCGAACGAGTCCAAATCCACGTCGATCTTGCTGAACTGGAGCGTTGTGGGCATTTTCGGGTCGATGTACTGCCAGACGAACCCGAGCGATGTCGTGGTGGTCTGTAGACTCGACTGAAACGGTCTTGGAACAATTGTGCGATGCCGGCGCGCAAAGACCGTCCCAGGAAAGCGCTTTTTCTTCAAGAACTGTGCATTCAGATCAAACTCGAGAACGTCCCCGCTGTCTTTGGTAGTGCGTATTCGTCCACCGAAGTCGTCCATATTCTCCTGCTGAAGCAGTCCGAAGAGACCAGCCAGCGAAAACTCCATGAGATTCGGATGGTAGAGATAGCCGTCCACGCCGATTTGTAGATTCTGTTCAAGGATGGTTTCGGTCGAACTGGAATCGCCGGCGCCGACTTTGGACTGTTGGTCTCTGGTGCGATCTCTGATGACGAACTCCAAGTAGCCCTCAACGTCTTTCAGGGCCAGCGTCTTGGTCCCTCCGGGTTTGCGGCCGGCGGTTCGACAACCTCCGGTTCCCAACGCGACCCACAGCCACGCGACGGCTGCGATCCATCCACGTATGGACCGGCGCCGCGCCCCTATCTGACGGCAGGATGGCCGCTGCACAGGGGTCAAGGTTTGTCTTCCTTCAGAAAGAACCGGTTGTTTCCGCCGTGAGGATCGTGGCATTCAATGCAGGTCTGCTGATCGATCGTCGCGTGGTAAGTCCCAGTGGTCAGGTCGTCAGCATCGTGGCAGCGATGACACAAGTCGTTCGGCGGGGCGAGCAGCACCTTGGGAAACGGCGACGCATGAGGATGGTGACAGAAGAGGCAGGCGTTGGCGTTTACCGGGCCGTGGACATACCGATCGTCGCCCGGAGGATCGGTGTGACACATTGTACAGAGGCCCGCCTCGGGGGTCTTGAAGAGTCGGCCGGTGTTGAGATTGTGGCAGGACTGACAGCGGTTTTCACGAAAAGGCGGATGGGCATAACTCTTTTCGACGGGAGCGCGTTGAACTGCATTGGACTCCGCCGATTGATCGGATTCGGGTTCATCGGACGGCGTGGCGTTTTCTTGGCCTTCGGCGACCGGCTTGGGAACACCGTCAAACAGGAACGACAGGACGCGGTACTTCGCGTGCTCCGAGCAGCACATCAGTAGCGACGATGTCGCGAGTGCAACTGTGAACACTGCTGACCGGCGCCGGAAGGACACTGCATGGTCTCCGCAAAATCACGATACTAATCCGGTTTTTCGCGGTGAGTCGGGTCGTCTGGCGCTTCTGACTCCGGTTGATCCGAGGGCTCACTCTCGGCCGGTCCGATACCCTTGTCCATCGACGCAGCGGGCAGGGGGGCGATGTTGAGTTCGGACAGCGCGAAGCCATCCGGAAACGCGCCAAACGCGTACACACTCACCAGACGGGTACCGTACTGACTGACGACGAACACGAGGTATTCGGCGTTGAACTTCGGGTGAATGAATTGTTTGAAATAGGGGATCGACGTCGCGTCGATGGCGACACTGGCGGGAAGCCCGAGCGAGCCGGGGCTGTTGCCGGGTCCACCAAACCGCATGAGGGTATTCCCGTCGGGGTCGAACATTTGAACGATTTCAGTCGCGCCGTCGACGACGTACACTGTTCCGTCAGGCCCGGTGCGAATGCCCCTCGGGCGACCGAACTGTCCGATCGTATATCCGGGTTTGCCTTTGGCCCAAACGCTCTTGCCATCAAGTGTCAGCTTTTGAATCCGCCAGTTGTGGGTATCGCTGACGTAGATGAAGCCGTCGTCGCTGATTGCAAGACTGTTGGGGATCTTGAATTGTCCGGGTTCTCCGCCGGGTTCGCCGATGGTTCGCAATACGTCGCCCGTTCGCCTATCGAGAACGACGATTTGACACGTGGCGTCGTTGTCCAGAACGAACAATTCGTCTCCATAGACTGCGACGTCAACGGGATGACAGGGCTTTGGAATGGCGAAGGCGGTAACGTATTGGTCACCAGGGTCGTAGACCAAAACCTGCTTGCGGACCGAGTCCACGACGAATTTGTATCCCAGGGAATCGATCGCGATGTTGATCGGCTTGCGAACGCGTCCGGGCCCTTGAACGCCGAAGATGGAGAACTTCTGGTTCTTGTAGTCCAATCGCGCGATCGACAGCCCTTTGGTGTCACAGACGTAGACGACACCATCGCGAGCCGCGATTCCGTACGGCTTGTTCAGTGTGCGCACGGCTGTCGGGTCCTCGCCGAGGATGAACGTCTCGAAGGATCCTTTCTCCGGCTCGACTTCGTCCGCCCCGTTGGCGAACGTCAGGTACTGCATACGCGGGCGGGCGGGCGGTGGTGGAAAAACCACCATCACCTGTTCTGACTTGGGTTCCGTTGCGCAACCGGCGGCAAGCAGCGCCGCCACGGCGGCAAGGGTTGATCGTCGAATTGTCTTCCACATCGACATGTGCGAACCTCCGCTCATGGGTTTATTACCGCCGAGCACGCCGCAAAACGTCGTCTCCTCGCGGGCGAGCCTCCAAGCCCAACACCAGAACGATCGGCTACTCCCCCGCAACAGCTATCGTCTCCCACGCAATTCACGCGCCAATTAAAGCGGCATGCCACGCCCGAAACGCCACCCGCGAAGTGAGGGGTGAGATTGACGAATTCGCGGCTGATGTCAAGGACGATCGAGATGATGGGGACGCCGCCAAAGGTACTTCCTTGGCTGAACGCCGTCTGAAGTTCCCGCACCGCATGCGGGTGCGGTTCCGGCGCGGATCGAACGCCGATCGGTTGGTCGACAAGAATCGCTCAATCGCGATGCGCGATGGTTTGAGATGGGTCTAAGTTTGGGCACAACGGTGTGCGAACCACATATGCGAGTACGCTTCCTCCCCCGTGGAAGCGTACCCACTACAAGAACGATCGGCGGGCGACCGTACGTCACCCGCCGACCATGAGCGTTTTGACTACTTGATGTGGCATTGCAAGCAGAGGTAGCTCTCCTGCACCGGAACGCGTAGGAAGTGTCCCAGCCCGCTATTGTGCACGTTGTGGCAGGACGAGCACTCCACGCGATTGGCTCCATTGATGACGGCCAGCTTCACGCCAGGACCACCGCCGATTCCGGGCGAAAAGGTCGCGGGGTCATTGAATTCAGCCGGCCTGGCAGTCGGATACTCGATGCCGATCGGGTGATCGTTGGACAAGTCCGTGCCAAGCGCCTCGCTGCCGGTGATGACAACGCCCGTGCCACCGTTGCCGCCGTAGTTGTCAATCGCGGTGACACCATCGTGGCAGCTCAAGCACATCTTGCTCGGCCCCTCGGGTTGCTGGGCGGTGCTGGAATACATCGCAAACGTCTGGGTCGTCTCTGCGTGATTCCACAGCACGTTGCCCTCGCCGGAAAGCAGAGCATTATGCGGCGTGTGGCACGGCAGACACACTTGATTGCCCGGCAATGTCACGCCAGGGTAGTTGTTGAGATTGTGCGGCGTGTTCGCAATGCTCACCGAGGGGTAGGTTCCCGAGTCTCCTGGTACGACTTGGCCTTGAACTTCAGAGACCAAGAGTACTACCAACACCGACGCGGTTATTCTCATCATCGTTTTCATCGGATCTTCCTTCAATGACTTGCTGGTCCAGTGGGCTCCCGCCGACTTCCTCGAGCCGGCACTCTAGATCGCTCGTCCGATCAGCTGTCGTGCACGTCACGATGAGATTTTCAGATGTCTCATCCTTCACCGTTCAGGTGTTACAAGCCCCGTACCAATGGCGATGTCGTTGGGAAGGCGGACGCGGCTAGCCTGATGTGACAAACGTAAGACACTGTATGAACTTTAGTTACAAATCCGTCCGGAGATGGCCGGTACCACGTCGACGGGCATGCGGACCGCCGAGATTCCCACCAATGGGAAGCTGACACCTGGGTTTCCGGCCAGTGGGAACGGTGCGATGAGTTCGCAATACAGAGGTGCGCAGTTCGGCGCGCGTCTGTGGGCTTTGGCGAACGGGACATTTTCTACAGAATTGCATGCTATCTGACGTGGGGGTCGCCGCAGCCGCCTAAGACGTGGCACTGCTGCGCGATCATTGAGGCGGCAGGTTGGTCACCGCGGACTCTCGATCATATCGGTATCGTTTATGGCAGCCGGGTTGGCATGATCCGCCGTTTGGCGTCTTTTGGTAGTTGAGCGGGATGACCCACTGGCCAAACGGAACGCCCTCGGTCACGAGTTTTGGTTTTTGACTTGCGTGGGCGTCGTGGCAGGCGCGGCAGGTTCGGCCTTTGGTTTTGCGGTTCACGTGAAGATAGTGGAGGTTGCGTTCACCGTTTCGGAAGTTAGTAAGATCGTCGGTCTCGGCTTCCAGGACCATGTCAAGTTCGTGACACTCGAAACACAGGGCGTAGCGCTGCTCGTCGAAGGGGGCGTAGAACTTGGCGGGGTAGTCGCCGACGAGCATGCGAAAACGATCGCCGCCGTGCGGCAGATGACAGGCTGTACAGTCTTCCTGGCGGATGGGTCCGTGGTGCATCGGGTTGGCCTTGAGAAGCTCCGCGAAGTTCGCGATGGTGGAATCGTCGCTACCCATTTCGCGATCGTGGCAGGACAGGCAGAGTGTCATCGGTTTCGCCCGCAGGAGGTGCTCCTCGGCCGATGCGTGGGGGTCATGACATGCGAGGCACGATTGGTCGGTCGCCAAGGCGGCGTGCGGGACGGTCGCGTCGTCCATGGTGTCGGCAATCGCGTCATGACAGTCGAGACATAGATCGGGCACGTTGTCGATGAGAAATCGGTCGTTTGACGCTCCGTGGGGATCGTGGCAGGACACGCATCCTTCTTTGACCGGGGGATGAACGGTCGAGCCTTTCTTGATTCGCTCGCCCATCGTGGCGTGACAGGTCAAACACACGTCCGGCCCTTCGCGACGGAGAAGCGAGGAGTGGTCGGAGGCGTGGGGATCGTGGCAGGCGACGCACGCACCGGCGGCGGCAGGGCCGTGGAGGAACGAACGGTCCTTGGTGATCGATTCGTGACACTTGAGGCAGAGCGATCCGGGACTGTCGGACTTGAGCAGGTGCTTCAACGTCGATGCGTGCGGATCGTGACAGGTCACACACGCCCCATCTTCCACCGGTGGGTGAACGTTTTTGGCGTCCGGTTCGTCGTGGCATTCAAGACACAATTCCGCAGCGTCCGTCGTCATGCGAAACTCGTGCTTCGGTCCGTCGGATCGCTCGTGACAATCATCACACGAGTCACCTGCCACCGGCTGATGAACCCAGGGAGCTTTCTTGAAGTTTCCGTGACATGCCGCGGACGTGCAGTTGTCCGACGTTCGGTCCGGCGGGTCAGCGCAGACCGAAAACGTCAGGATCAGGCATGCCGCCACGCCACCCCAAGCCGCGTTCCTCAATGCTGGTCGGATCGACTTCATCATGGTCTCAGCACGTCTCCAGCCTGGTCACGCGTTCATCGCTTGGCGCCCGGCGAATGAGCCTCCACGACCGGGGTTGTCGACCGCGGACCGAATGTGAGCGTTAGCGGGCCTTGCTCGGTGGCGACGACGCGTGTCTTGCCCGATTCGAGCCAACGCGTCACGACGTCTCCGGACGCGTCGGTGGTTTCGATTTTCAAGGCTGGGACCGCGCTGCCGCGATCGGCGACGGCGTAATTCTCATCGAGACGAGCGGACCGGATGAACGACGCGATACGAAACGTGTATTGCGAACCGCTGATCGAAACGGAGTCGCCTCCGTCGATTGGGCGGGAGGTGACTTTGCCTTGATACCTGGACCACGCCTCGTGTTTTGAACGGCCAATCGTGACCACGACAAACGCCGGCGTGGCGGATTCCTGTTCGACGGGGCAATCCAGCCTGACGTGATAGGGCGTTCCAACGACCTCCTTGCGGTAGTCGGGGAACTTGGAGAAAACCCACTGTTCGCTTCGACGGCCGGCGGTCTCGATTTCGACCAGGGCGGCAGGGTTCACGCGTTTGTCGGATTGATTGACGGGTTTGCCGGTGGCGTCGTCCATGGCAAAATCGGAGTAAAATCGGACTACGCGAGCGCGGCATCCGAGGTCCTTGAAATCGGTCCAATCGGTGGAATCGACAGCCAGACTGTGCGCTGTTCCCTTGCCAGGCTGACTGATGACGACGCGCGGCGGCCGCGACAACTCCTCGCGAAAATCGCGAAACAGTTGATCCCGCTCTTTGCCATCCTTCACTGCGGCATATCGCCACGTGGCGATGAAGCTCGTCAATCGGTTCCGTTCCAGGTCGTCGGCGACCAGCCATCGCTTGAGCGATTGGGTCGGACCTTCGATCGCGATCTGCACGGCCGGCGGACGCTGCGTTGCGGTCTCCTCCACGGCGTTTTGCTCCATCCGAGCCCGGGGTAGATACGTCGTCAGGCGCACCGTCGGAAAGGGTTTTGGCAATTGGACGGTCTGGTTCAGGTCGTCCGCCGTCGCGGCCGGCGGAACCCGCAGCGAGGTCTCGACCGTTTCGGTGTGATCGCCGACGCGAACGGTGCATTGCAGAACAAGCGGTTGATCGGTCATGGGGAGATGGCTTCCGTGACCGCCGTGTTGAGCCAGCGCACACACGGCGGTCGTCGTCAACACGGTTAACACGGTGCAGATCATTCGAGTCTTCGTGTGTGGCATGGTCTTGGTCTCCAATGTTGCTCGC
>CAYQFV010000074.1:11053-19005 GCA_964416845.1 uncultured Phycisphaeraceae bacterium
GCAGATCATTCGAGTCTTCGTGTGTGGCATGGTCTTGGTCTCCAATGTTGCTCGCGGGTCAGCCGTTGGACCCGATCCCTGCCGGCTTTTGGGCGTCGGCTTCGGTCATCATCTTTGAGATATCCAACTCTTCCATTTTGCGGTACAGGCTGGACAGACCGATTCCCAGGGCTTCTGCTGTGGCGACCTTGTTGTTCTCGTGGGTGGCTAGCGCTTTGGCGATGTGCTGTCGCTCGAAGCGGCGTACCGCTTGGCGTAGATCGGGCGAGGATGGCTGATCGGGCGGGTCGACCTCGTTGGCGATGCTCAATTCGCGCGGTTCGACCATGTGGTCGCCGGCGAAAATGAGGGCTCGTTCGACGACGTTTTCGAGTTCGCGAACGTTGCCTCGCCACGCATGTCGACGCAAGACATCCATCGCCGCTGGCGAAAACCCGGGGCAGGAACACTTGAGTTCGGCGTTGTACTTGACCACAAAATGCGTGACGAGCGGAGGAATGTCCTCGGTTCGTTCGCGAAGGGGGGGCACGGTCAACTGGACAACGTTGAGTCGGAAGTACAGGTCATCCCGAAAGCCTCCCGATTGAACCGCACTTTGGAGATCGCGATTGGTGGCTGCCACGATTCGAATGGAAACCGGTCGCGTGCGATGGTCGCCGACCCGGGTGATGGCCTTCTCTTCAATGGCCCGCAGTAGGATCGCCTGGCTGGCGAGTGGCAGGTTCCCGATCTCGTCAAGGAACAGCGTTCCGCCGTTGGCGGCCTCGAAGTACCCGACGGAGTCGCGATCTGCCCCGGTGAAGGCGCCTCGGCGATAGCCGAAAAGTTCGCTTTCAACGAGCGTATCGACCAATCCGCCGCAGTTGACCGCGACAAAAGGTGCTTCAGCGGTCACGCCTCCGTAGTGCAGTGCCCGAGCGAGCACTTCCTTGCCGGTACCGCTCTCGCCGCAGATGAGAACGTTGCTCATCGTTCTGCTGACGCGGTCGATCGTGTCGAGAATGTTCTTCATCGCGTCGGATTCGGCGATGATCTCGGATCGTCCCGACTGTCGGCGGATCTCTTCTTTCAGTTGGCGGTTTTGCTTGACGAGCTTGCGGTGCGACAGGAGCCGTTTCAATTTGAAGATGACGTCGTCGAAGATCAGTGGTTTGCAGATGTACTCGCCGGCCCCTTTCTTTAGAGCTTCGACGGCTGTCTCGACTTCCCCGTAGGCGGTGACGACGATGATGACCGCGTCGGGAGCAATCTTTCTGACGTGATCGATGAGCTCCATCCCGCTGATCCCCGGCATGCGCAGATCGGTGATGAGCGCGTCGATGGATCGCTGCCGCAGCGCCTTGAGCGCTTGGGTTCCGTCGGGGCAGGCGATGACTTCAAAGCCTTCTTCCTCGGTGAGCACCTGCGCTAAATTGTTACGCAACGTGTCCTCATCGTCCGCAAGCAGTATCGTGGTGGTGGACATCGTGATTCTCCGGTTTGGCGTTGAGGATCGGTAGCGTAACGGTGAAGGCCGTCCCTTCTCCGACGGCGGACTCGAAGTCGATCACGCCGCCGTGCTTTTGAACAATGCCGTAGCTGACCGATAACCCCAGCCCAGTGCCCTTTCCGGGTTCTTTGGTGGTGAAGAAAGGCTCCATGATTCGACGACCGATTTGCGGTGGGATGCCGGACCCCGAATCCTCCATGACCACCGCGATGGTCCCCCGACGATGCCTCGCACGAATCGTCAACGTGCCGCCGTCGGGCATGGCGTCGAGGGCGTTGAGCGCGAGATTCAGAAACACTTGCTGAAGCTGACCCCGAACCGCGATCGTCGGCGGAAGCGGATCGGGTCGGGAAAACACCACGTCCACGTTGCGTGCGCGACGATCGAAACAAATCAGCCTGACAACCTCATCAAGCGTTGCGACGATATCGACCGGCCCCCATTGTTCATCGATGGGTCGGGCGAGGCTGACGAGCTGTCGAACGGTTCCGGAAATGCGTTTGATGTGTGTTTCGATGAGCTCGAGCTGTTCCACGACCGATGCGCTGCTCTTGCCCCTTTTGAGCATTTGAACCACGGACGAGATGCTCGACAGTGGATTGCACACTTCGTGGGCGATGCCCGACGCCATCTGGCCAATCGCCACCATCTTCTCCTTTTCCACCATCTGGTTGCGCATTCTTCCAACCAAGCGCGACTCTTTCTTGAGCAGGAACATCAAGTTGTTGAAACTCTCGCCGAGTTCGTAAATCTTGTCGGGACACGAACGGCGATACACCTCGCAGTCGTAACATTGCTCGATGTCGACCGTCGGCCAATGGGACTCGCGGTTCGCGCTGTTCAGCGCAAGCACCTGCCAGCACCGTTGTCGCGGAGCGTTGTAGAGCGGGCAATTGGTCCGCGTGCACTTGAGCACCGTTCGACAGTGCACGCGATGGGGATTTTCAAAATGAAGAGGTGTCGACGGGTTCTGTTGGCAGGATTCGATCAAGCGAGTGATCTGTTCCGCAGTGTCCGACAATCTACGTTGCTGCCGCCGCATCACCACGTAGACCACTGCAGCGCCGCCAGCGGTGATGATCGCAGCCCACAACGTGAGAATGGCGTGCCGCCACCCAATGGAGAGGCTGCCGAACAGATGTTGCTCAATGACGTCCGAAAGAACGAACAGCGTGGCCAGCGCTCCGACAATGCCCAACGGAGCCAACCACCAGGCAATACCGGCATGTGCGCGAATTCGCTTCCAAACGGCGTGGAACCACCCGACCTGCGGCGCGGGCATACTTTCGTCGCGATCGTGCGCGATCACATCCGCGAAGGGCGATGAGACGCTTCGGGACGTGGTCGCTTCTGTTCGCACGGTGCTCATTCCGGCGCGGCGCACCAGCGTTCGGCATGCCCCGGCGCAGCCGCTATTCCCAGGGACGCAAGGATGCAGCATCCCGTCGTTGATGAACGCACAGCATTTCGCGTGCCGGGGCGACTGACCAGCGTCGAAACAGCCGCGACGCGTCTGGAACAGGATTTGCTTGCCTGACAAAGCGTAGATATGATCCGCGTGCGCGGATTTTATGAAGGAAACGGTTCAATGCCGAAGTCACCAAGCGGCCAACACCATGGCAGGCGACGAACCTGTCCGTGGGCATTGTGGCTGCTCTTGCCGCTGCTGATGGGGGGATGCCCCGAGGTTCGCAACGAGATCGTCAGCGCGCTCGATACAACGACTCGCGACGTCGTCGACGTTGCGCTCAACACGTTCTTTGAAGACCTGAAAGGCGATCGCTTCTAGCGCCGTTCAAATAAGGTCGGTCGAAATCTGCGTGCCATGCCGAAGGCGCGGGCATGCCTCCTCGTGTTGATCGCGTGGTCGCCGTCCGCGGTCGCCGGGCGTTCGAGTGAGACGTCGGCGTCTTCGACGCTGCCCGCGACGCCTCGGAACAGGTCCTCTGCCACCATGCGCGTCGCGCGGCGAATCCACCGCCACCTTCGACCGGTTGCGGATCAGTTGAGGTCGTGGCAGGTCATGCACAAGGCTGACCCTTCTATCGGCACGCTCAACAGATCTTTCTTGCCGCCGTACAGATCGTGACAGGAAACGCAACTGACCCGACCATCCGGCAACCTGATCGCGGGTGGTAGCAAGCTTGCCGGTCGTAGCGGAACGTCGCTGGTTTGAGTCACCTTGCGCCGGTAGGACATGCCGATCGGGTGTTCCCGCCGGGCGTCCCATGAGAACCCTCCAGCGCTAAACGCGTTGTTCGACTCAACCGCGTTGACGCCGTCGTGACATCCCAAGCACTTGCGCGACTCGGCGTCCAACCTGCCGAGCGATCGACTGACGCGGTGATCGTTGAAACGCACGTGCGCGAACCGGGTGGCCTGCCAGTGCATGCTCTTGGCGCTCGGTCCGTCTCGACTCGCGTGGCAGTTGGTGCAAAACGACGACGAAGGATCGTCCGACCGTCCATCCACACTGCGCAGGTTGGGGTCGCCTCCGCCTTCCAAGGACGGCAGTTTCGCATGGCAAGTCAGGCACGTAATCGTCCCGTCTACGTCCGTAGGCCAACCCGCCGGCAGCGTGACCGAAGCGGACGGCTTGACGTGGACCGGGTGATTCAGATCACCCGGACCGTTGCGGAGACGATTCACGAACGACATGTTGTTGCTCGGCGCGTCCGCTTTCGTTGGTAATCCCGCGGATACCAGCGACAGCGTGGCGACAGCAAACAGTTTCGACAGATTCCCCCCGGTCGGATTGCGCATCGTATCCCCCCCCCGCTTTGAACCGCACCCCGCAGCGGCTAATGCCGCTCGGGCCCCACACCCGCCCACGTCGTGACGAATCGACGACGATGGGCTCCCCGAAGCGGCTCACCTCAAACCGCTCCGCCCCTGATTGGAAATACGATATCAACGCAGCCATCCATCACCGCCCAAGGCGGCGTCTGCGGTGCCCCGATCGATCGATCTACGAATCCGGCGTCATTCCCGGCCCGGGAATGGTTTGATTACATGGAGTATCGGTCGATTCCCGAGATCAGGAAGCGAGTGGGTCAGAATTCTCGTTTTCAGGAAACACGTTGACGCGTTGTTGGCGAATGACGCACAGAATTGGTGGCATCACGACGGAAGCGGCGAGCCGGGTCTACACGGCCGACGAGTCGATCCACTGTGGAATGACCCCAGCCGTGACGTTGTCATGACACCGACGCCATCGTCCAATTATCTACTTCACCAATCCGATTTCCCTTGGAATCAGCCTGTGAACTCGGTAGAGTTGCGGCGCAATGGTGGCATTCGGGGAGCCTCACATCTGAATACCATGAGAATTGGCACGGTTGAATCGTCCGGAAACTCGTCTGGCCTTGATCACGAAACTCGTTTCTCCGGAGCAAAACCATGCGCGTCCAGTTATCGAGAAGGGTGTCACCGTTCGGCCTGTTGTTCGCCACGGTGTTGATCAGCGGATGCCCGGGCGACACGGGGACTGGCGGAACCGTTGGGCCCAGCGAGGCGATCGTCAGCACGAACCCGGCGGATGGTGCGACCGGTGTTTCAACAGACCAAGTGGTGACAATCACTTTTTCGCTCGCAGCTGTTGCCGACAGCCTCGATGGGCGTATCGAACCGGCCATCGAGTTCACCGACGATTGGTCTGCCGACGGAACGACTCTGACAATCGCGCCCGGTGGCGTCCTCGGACAGGGCGTCGAGTACACCGTTACGATCACCAGCGTGCGGTTCGCGAATGGAGACAGGCTCGAAGGACCGTTTTCTTTTCGGTTCACAACCAGCGACGGAAGCGATCCGGGCGGTGGTGGTTCCGGCGGTGGCAGCGGAAAGATGGGGCTGTGGACCGTGGGACAGACTCGTCTGCGGGGTGCGGTGGTGCACCCGTGCACGGTAGCCTCGGACGCCGATGCCGAGATGACGTGTGATCAGGAACTCGCACGACGCGATCTCGACGATCTAAAGAACCTGGGCGCCAACTTGATTCAAGCGTCGTACCCAGGGCTGTTCGATCAGCGTCCGCCTTATGGCGTTAACGCCACAGCTGAAGCGTATTTGGATTCGCTGGTGGCCTGGGCGGCGGAGGTCGACTTGTTTGTAGTGATTGCCGTTCGGACGGGACCCGGTCGGAATGAGGCGCAGATCACCGGTTTCGGCGAACCGCTCGCCACGATCTGGACCGAGCAAGCCGCCCACGATGCATGGGTGGCGATGTGGCGGTACATGGCTGACCGATACCGTGATAATCCCGTGGTGGCGGGTTACGACATCATGGTCGAGCCACACGTGAATACGATCGCGGATCGCGGGGGCAATCTATCGCCGACCGAGTTCCAGCGACAAAACGCGGGGACGCTCGCGGATTGGAATGCGTTCGCTGCGGAGATGACGACGGCTATTCGCGAGGTCGACTCCGACACGCCCATCATCGTCAGTAGCCTTCAGTGGGGAAATGCCGAGTGGTTCACCGCGCTCGAACCGACCGGCGATGCCCGCACGGTCTACACCCTCCACGCATACGACCCCGACGTGTACACGCATCAGGACACGCCGGACGCCGCGATAGGCTACCCGAGCGTTGTCGAGAACGAAGGCCAAAACGTCACGCTGGACAAGACGTGGCTGGCGAACTCGTTCGCACCGGCGGTCGCCTTCTCGCAAACCCACGACGTTCCCATCTACGTCGGTGAGTACGGAGCAATTCGCTGGTTGCCGGGGGCCAGCGCATTCGTGACTGATCAGGTCGACCTGTTCGAGACGAACGGATGGAACTACACGTACTACGTTTGGCGAGGCAATGAACCTACATTCAACGGGTTCGACATGGAACTGGGAACGGATGCCAACAGCGCTGCGCCGACTGCCGGGAACCCGATTTTGAGTGCTCACTCGGCGCGCTGGTCCGAGAATTCAGCCACACCGTCGACGTTTTCCGCGCCCGATCCGGCCGACCCGAGTGCGCGGATGACGCTTCCGGAAGTTAGAACATGGGCGTACCAGATTCAACGATTGGAGGACGACCGCGCAATCGACATGATCGATGAGTTGGTCGAATCCCGATACGACCTGCTGGTTCTCGAGCCGACCCGCTCGGACCGTGACAACACAGACTTCGACACCGCTGGCATGGTCCGGCGACTGCACGAATCACCGGCGGACCCACCGGACCGAACCAAACTCGTGATCGCGTACGTCGATATCGGTCAGGCGGAGGATTGGCGAACCTATTGGGGCGACGACTGGATCGCGCCCACCGCGAGTGCACGAGGCAGCCCGGACTTCTTGATCACCATCGACCCGGACGGATGGTCGGGGAATTACCCGGTGGCATTTTGGGACGACCGGTGGAAGGACATCATGATTCGCGGCGAGAACAGCGTCTTGCAACAGGTCCTCGACGACGGGTTCGATGGGATCTACATGGATTGGGTGGAAGCCTACTCCGACGCGACGGTGATGGCTGCCGCGACCGGATCAGCGCTGGACCCCAGCCGAGAGATGGTCGACTTCATTCGCGAGATTAGAGAGTATGCCCAAGCCCGGTCGCCCGGTTTTCTGGTCATTCCGCAGAACGCGGCTGAGATCCTTGAGACCGGTGGGCAGGAATACCTCGACATCATCGACGGCATCGCACAGGAGCAAATCTACTTCGACGGCAACGCGGATACGGAATGGGACGACGTCAACGCCGGAGACCACCGCGTGCCGGACACCTGCCCGGCGGACGATGCGGATTGTGGTTACAGCCGGGCATTCTACGAGGGCTGGCTGAAGCAGTACCTCGCCGCGGGAAAGCCTGTGCTGAGCGTCGACTACGCAGCCGATCCGGGCAACGTCGCGGAGGCGTACGAGAGAGCATCGGCCAACGGCTACATCCCATACGTCAGTCATCGCCCGCTGGATCGCTTGACCGACACACCGCCACCTGAGTTGGAATAGGCGGCAGGCGAGAAGTCCCGAGCGTGTGCCGCCGCGATTCCGCGGATGCGCGGATGCGGTTCGTAACCGGCGTCTGCAACCGTGATGCGTAGGAGACATCACCCATGCCAGTCATGAACAACGCTTTCCGTAAGAAATGCTGGATTGTGTCGATCGTTCCGATGCTCGTTCTTGTCGGTTGCAACGCGACTGGCCCAACAGGCAACGATGGTGGGACGGATGGCAGCAATGTGGAAGAGGTCGTGATCCCACCGCCTGCCAGTGGCAAGCTCTACTTCGGCGTGTTCCCTGGTGATGAGACTGCCAGCGGCATGGAAGACGAAGTGTCCCTCAGCCTGGTCCAGTCTTTTGAGCAAACCGTCGGGAAGCGAGCGGCGTGGGTATTCTTTTCGCACAACTGGTTTCGCGACCGGGCATTCCCAAGGGAGACGGCTGAGTGGATCCGAACTACCGGGGCGATCCCCTACATTCGTCTGATGCTCCGCAATGACGGCGAGCAAGAGCATGCCGATCC
>CAYQFV010000075.1:0-1367 GCA_964416845.1 uncultured Phycisphaeraceae bacterium
GTGCGGTTGCTACGCTTGGTTCGGTCTGATGCGTGATAGGAAGCCAATGCTTGATTGGAAGATTTCGTCGGCGCTGCGTTGCGGTTCGGTCGATTCTTCCAGTTCGAGGTCTGCCAGGTTGGCGAGGCACATGGGGCAGGTTACTACGTCGAGATGAAATGCGACGTAGCTCTTCCACGGATCATCGACGACGCCCAAAAGATAGGAGCCCAGCGTGCTGCGTTTGAGGCAGGTGAGTCGGTGGTCTCGCCACACCCGCGCGACGGTGACGTCTGCACTGTCGTCCGGAAGGGCGGCTGCTTTGGGGTCGTCGCGCTCTGACAGATACTTTTGCAGTCTTTGGATCGCCCGGAACTTGATGCCCGCCACTGCTTTTTGATCCATATCGAGCAGTGCGGCGATGTCCAGGTTTCGCATGCCCTTGAAGAATATCAGTTCGATCACTTGCAAGTCGTCGAAGGCGTCGCGGTCGCGCAGGTCGTGAATCAACCGTCGCAGAAGCTCCGACAGGGATTCTTCGAATGATTGGCGCGCTTCGGCGTGGACGGCTGCATCACTGGGCGTGTCGGTCGTGCCCGGCAAGATTTGGTCCCACCAGTCTTCGGAGTCCGCCGGCGGGTTCAATGGCACGATCTTGCGCTGCCGCAGTTGGTCGCAGATCTTGTATCGGATGATGGTGAACAGGTACGTCTCGAGCGCCCGATTGATGTCATAGTGCTCCAGCGACCGGGCGAAGCCGATGAACGTTTCCTGAACGATATCTTCCGCGTCGGAGCGGCTGGCCATCCGCGATCGGGCAAAGGCTGCCAGCCGTCCTTCGTAGCGTTCGATCAGTTGTCGCCACGCCCCCTGGTCGCCCGCGCGAATCTGCTCGACGAGAAACCGATCTGCGCTTTCAGGTTCCATACTGGTCCAAGTCAGTGTTGGATGATGTCAACGAGTATCGTATCGACCACTTATCTTACGATGAGACATCTGTGCAGGCCACCACGCGGCGCACCGGGGCTGCAGGAAGCGTGCGTCACGGTACGCAGTGCTGATTCCATGTCGACGAAACTGTCACGCTCTCTAGTGCCGGACCATCGTGACCCAGACGCCGACCAGCGCTGCGGCTGTCATCACAATCAGCACGCCTCGAAAGTGTCCCTTTGTGAATCCTTCGAGCAAGAGGTAGATCATCGCAAGACACAGTCCGACCGATCCGGTCAGCCCTCCCAGCCGTCTCCAGCTCAGATGGCTTTGCGGTGTTTCGTGAACCTGCTGACGTTGGTCGGAAGTTGGCACGCGTGGGCGGGTTGCCGCGGCTGGGGCGTTGGGCGACGCGGCGGGTTGTGGTGCGGATTGTCCTACGGAGATTTCCTCGTCGA
>CAYQFV010000075.1:1467-18735 GCA_964416845.1 uncultured Phycisphaeraceae bacterium
TTGGGCGACGCGGCGGGTTGTGGTGCGGATTGTCCTACGGAGATTTCCTCGTCGAGGTTGATCGCGACGCGATGCGCGTTGCCCCCGCTTGCGGTGGTGACTTCCGTTTCGCCTTCTGATGCGACGGCGATCGCTACGTGGCTGCTGCTCGAGGCGACCGGTGCGGGCGACGGAACTCTTGCCAACGGCATGAGGAGCGCGGCGCCCGTCGGGAGGCCGATGCACAAGAGGATGACGAACTTCGCCGGGCTGCGACTTCGAATGGTCGACCGCACCAGCGCCATCACCGCGACCATGCCGCACAGGAGAAACACCATCGACATCGTTGAGCGCGGAGCGTTCGACAGTGGGAGCGAATCACCGGAGACGCGAATGATTTGTGCGATGATGGAGACTGCGCCCATCATACTCTCGCCTCGCCGTCGGTGGTGTCGTTGATGTTCAAGTTGATCGCACCGTCCGGTGCGATCCTGACGCCGATGCTTTCGCCATGCTCACCGCTGGCTGCTGATCCGCCGGTCGCCGTCCAGAAGCCGACTTTCGCTCCTGCGATCGACGAAATCGTCTTGCGCTGAGGCCACACTCGCGCGACCAGCAGGGACAGCAGCGTCACGCTCCCGAAAACGATTCCAATGATTGCCATCGCCAGTTGCTCGTCACGCGGCGTGTTTCCCGTCGCGATGATCGTGATGCAAAGTCCGACGCCAGTCATGAACACCGAGATGAGGAGCGGGCAGAGTGTCTCTCTCCAGAATCCGATACGCCGGCGGAGAGTGAGTTTTTGCAGCGAGAACACCATGATCGCGAAGCAAGCGATGGCTCCACCAATGTGGGCGACGATTCGCGTGTGGTCGGGGCCGAAATCCACCAACGAAGCGTACACGATGTTGCTCACCACGCTGGCGAACATGACGAACACCAGTATGCTGAAAAAGCCGCGCTCAACGACGGAGCGTGTCTTGACCACCGGTCGAACCGATGCAACACCGCCGGTCTCCGCTCCGGGACCAATCGGAATCCCGAATGGAATCCCCCGCTCGTCGACGCCGCGTTGTCTGCGATCAAGACCACCGGCGATAGCGCCCGTCGTCGGCGGGGTCACCGCCGGACTGCGCGATGCGACTGTGGTCGCTTGTAGGTGCGACGGCGTCGTGTCTCTCAGAAACCATGCAACGGCTTGAGTGAGCAGCGACACCGCTCCGCCGACGGTAGCCCCCATCAACATGAACGCTTCTTGATTGGGAGCGTCTGTGATTCCGGCGGACACTGCCGATGCAACTCCGCCGCAGATGGCCAGGTAGAACGCGCTGCCGAAACTCAAGTCACCCGCTGCCCCGGAATCGCGGCGCTCTCGCCAGTCAGCCACCAGCAGCGTCGCGACCATGCCCAGCATGAGTGCGAGCCCTCGGGCGTCGTATCGATCGCACAACGGCGCCGACGCGATCGCCATCCACGGCGCGGTGCACAGAAGTAGCGCCATCTTCTCCACCCACGGCGGTTGGCTTTCCGAGCTCAACCATCGTGTGACGCGCGGCATGAACCGAAGCCCAAGTATCATGGCTGCAATCATCATGCCGGTGGACGCCCCCGCCTCATCGACCCCCGTCCCGTTTGCGATCAACAAACCCAATCCGACGGAAACAGCCGCCGTGAGAATCAGCGACATTGCGATCCCCTTGCGCCTGCTGATTGGCGGCGGCGACGAACTGCTCGCGGTCGCTTGGGCGCGGGCCCGACGCTGACGTCCGGGACGTCGGCCGGCCAGCTTGTCCATCCGGTCGTCAACGAGGTTGCCAATTTTGGTCAATCGCTCGCCGATGTCGGCAGGCAAGGCGGCCTGCTCGCCCAGATCCACGCCCATCGGTGGTCGGGGTGGGAATGCTTGCGGAGGTCGAGGCGGGTTGGGCGACGGAAGGGGAGAATCAGGACCAGTGATCCCCGGGCTCCGTGGTGTGATCGCGATGGTTGACGGGTTGAAGCCGGCCAAGCTCTCGCGGATCGCGCTGACTTCCAACAGATCGTCGATCATCTCGTCGACCGTCTGGTAGCGATCGTTGGGGTCCTTCTCGAGTGATTTTCGAATCACCTTGCCGAATGGTTGCGGCAGGCTGGACACTTCCGGCTGTTCGGTGAGATGCTTCATGAGAATCTCACCCATGCTCGATCCTTCGAACGGCACTTTGCCGAGAAGCATTTCGTACAGCATCACGCCCAGAGCATAGATGTCGATGCCGCGGTGGTAGTTCCCGCCACCCACTTCGGGGGCCATGTAGTGAACCGTCCCCACGCTCGTCGTCTGGGCGCTGTGACGCGACACTGAGATGAACTTGCTCAGTCCGTAGTCACCAATCTTGACGTGGCCTTCCTCGTAGAAGATGTTGGCCGGCTTCATGTCGCGGTGGACAATGCCGCGTTCGTGCAAATACGACAGCCCCTTGCCGATTTCGCGCGTGAAGAAAGCAGCCTTCTCCACGCCCAACCCGTTCGGCTCGGCGATCAGGATTTCTTGCAGCGACGGGCCGGACACGTGCTCCATGATGATGAAGTAATCGCCGTCGGCGTTTTTCATCACGTCGAAAATTGTGACCAGATGGGCGCTCTTGAGATTCATACAATGGGACACGCCGCGAAGTTCGATCTCCGAGTTGTCGCGGAGGAATTTCAACGCAACTTCGCGTCCGCCGTCGCTGATGGCGAAGTAGACTTCCCCGAAGCCGCCGCGCCCGATCCCGCGCTGAATCGTGTAGCCTTCGAGCGGGCGATCACCGTGTTTGTACGTGTAGGCTGCCACTATTGTGATCCTTAGCTAAACCTCGGTCCCATCGTCGGGACGGTCCACGGTTCAATGATGAAGCTGACGTTGAGTAGCTCGACCTGCTTGCCCAATTCAACCGGCGACGCCTCGGTGTCGATCCGGCCGTTACGCTGCGGGCGAATCCACAGTCGGCCGCCCCGCTCGAATAGAATCAAGTCGTGAACGGCTGAGTTGCACAGCACGTGCACGCTCTTGCCGAAGCCGATCATGGCGGTGTCGCGGAACAGGACGATCCGGCGGACGTCGTTGGGCATCTTGGTGGAGCCGCTCAATTCAAGCACCGAGCTGCTGCTCTGGCGATGCGGCATGCGAAAGGTGAAACGCGCGTTGCGCGACAGCGATACACGGTTGCCGTGACGCAGCAAATGGTGACGCGTCGGGCGGCCGTCTACGTCCACATTGCGCGGGGCGAACAGAAAATAATCATCGTCGTTGCGCGCGATCTCGGCATGGCGCTCGGCCAGGTCCGACCGAATCGGCACGTCCGCTGTGTTGGCTGTCATCGCTCGGCCCAACGAGATGCGATCCTTGCGAAGCAGCAGATAGCTTCCGCCGCCGTCCACGAGCATGAGCAGGCGATCCGGAAGCCCGCTGGATCTTGTCGCTCGGTCCGAGAGCACGACTGTCTCGTTCAAGTCCACCCGTCGGCGTCGAGGTGTCGGTCTTGCAGGAGCCGTTGCTGTTGCGTGGTTCGTGCCCGCAGCCCGTTCGCTCAGCGGACCGCTGAGAAGGGTCGTCAGAACGTCATCCAGCTTTTCAAGTTGGCCGGCCGCCTTGTTCACCCAGCCGACCTTCGGACACAACCCCTGCAATCGCAGCACCTGCTGGCGGGCGACGTCGAAGTCCTTCGCGTCGATCGCGGCGGACGCGCGTTTGGCTACCTCGAGAATATCTTCCAAGTCCCGCCGTTCGCCCGCGTTCCGTCCCAAGTCGCCCAACGTCGCGAGCTCTTCAGCCGCTCGGTTGATCCGCCCCGATTCCAGTGCGCTGCGCGCTGCTGCGACCACGTGCGAGCAAAGCGCCGATTCCAACGTCGCCGCCTGCGCACTCGTGGGCGACAACGCGGCAACCTTCTTGAATCGCTTGATGGCGGCTGCGTATTGTTTGTCTTTCATGAGGGCTTCGACCTCTGCGAAACCGTCGGCCGCCTGACGCTCGCGCGATGCGATGTCCCGTTCAAGCTGTTGTGCGTCGTGGTCGTGCTCGCTGGCATCGGCGAGGATGCGTCGACCCGCTGCCAGCGAACCGGCGTCCACCCGCTGCTTCGCGTCTTCCAATCGCTGACGACGAGCCTGATCCACTCGCTGAACCTCGTTTTCCACGATGGTGATGTTCTTGCGGAGTTCGGCCACACGGTCGCTCCCGCCACCCGCCGCCTCAGCCTTGTCCAGGTCGCCCAGCGCTTCGGCGAATCGTTCGTCTGCAAAGTGGGCCCGCGCCCGTTCGATGAACTTGTCCGTCAACTGCGTCAACAACGCTTGCCCGTGGCGATGTCGGCGAAGGTCCTCGGAACGGGCCAACCGGTACGCCTCATCGAGGCGGCCGTCCTTGAGGGCTTTTTCCGCAGCTTTCAGGCGAACCACTAGCAGCCGACTGAACATCGTATCGAACCTCCGTCGCACTCTGCGGCGCTCAACATGGTAGCAGAAACCACCAATCGGCCGCCAACCATGTCGCGCGCTGCCCGCAGCCACCCGTCGCGTCCGCGCGACAGGCCTGACATCGTTGAATTCGCAAACAGGGCGTTTTTATTTGATGACCCGCCCCGTTCGATCCGCCTTCCATCCAAACGCCGCCGACCGTCGTCGATTCCGCCGGCGCAATCACAACCACAGGCCTTCGTTTGACGTCGCACGGGATCGGTGGTTTCTTCGTAACGCGATGGGGTGTAGTGGGTTATGGTGTTTTCTCTACTGACGGCTTCCGATCCGGTCCGCATTCTCCGGACACACGGCCGTTCGACTACGCAGCGGCAGGGTCGATGAACGGTGCGAACGATTCGACGCTGCGCTCGCCTTGCCCGCCCCCCGATCGTTGTCTACACTGGCCGCATGCACTTCCCGTCGGATGACATCAGACGCGGTGCTCAAATGTCGTAGCGCGCCGCGCGACGCCTTTCCCCAGCAACGTCCAACGACCAATCTCAACCATGCAATGCTACCCGCGGCCGTCGCCGCCGGCAGATGTCGACACCAGAAGTTAAGGAGCATGACAACATGACCAAGCACGATACCATCAATGTGATCATCATCGGAGCCGCCGGACGAGATTTCCACGACTTCAACGTCTACTATCGAGACAACCCAAGGTACAACGTCGTCGCATTCACCGCGGCACAGATTCCCGACATCGACGGGCGAACGTATCCCCCCGAGCTTTCCGGCAAGCGCTATCCTGACGGCATTAGGATTTTCGCCGAGCAAGAGCTCGCCAGCCTGATCGCCGAGTATGATGTTCGCGAGTGTTCGATGGCCTATTCCGACCTGCCACATGCTGAGGTCATGCACAAAGCCGCTCTGGTCAACGCGGCAGGTGCCGACTTTCGAATGCTCGGTTGCGGGGCATCGATGATTCCGTCGTCCAAGCCGGTCATCGCGGTGTGCGCGGTCCGCACCGGGTGTGGCAAGAGCCAAACCTCCCGCCGCGTAACGGAGATTCTTAAATCAATGGGCAAGCGCGTTGCGTCCGTTCGGCATCCCATGCCTTACGGCGATCTGACCCGGCAGATTTGCCAGCGGTTTGCCAAACTGGAGGACATGGACCGGCACGAGTGCACCATCGAGGAGCGTGAGGAATACGAGCCGCACATCGCCATGGGCAACGTCATCTACGCCGGTGTGGATTACGAACGCATCCTTCGTGAAGCGGAGCGTGAAGCCGACGTCATCTTGTGGGACGGTGGCAACAATGACCTGTCCTTCTACAAGTCCGACCTGTACATCGTCGTGGCGGACCCCCACCGCCCCGGGCATGAAAGCTCCTATTACCCTGGCGAAACCAACGCGCGGATGGCAGACGTCGTTGTCATCAACAAGGTCGACACGGCTAAACCAGACGACGTCAAAGCGGTTCAAAAGAACATCAAACGCATGAATCCGACCGCTCGCATCATCAAAGCCAAGTCGCCCGTCACCGTCGATGATCCGAAAGCGATCCGAGGCAAGCGGGTTCTGGTCATCGAGGACGGGCCGACGCTGACCCACGGCGAGATGACCATCGGCGCAGCCCACGTCGTCGCCAAGACGCATCGGGCCAAGAAAATCATCGACCCCAGACCATACGCGGTGGGTTCCATCAAGCGCACATTCAAGAAATACGACCACCTCACCGACGTTCTGCCAGCCATGGGCTATGGCGACAAGCAGATGGGTGAGTTGCAAAGGACGATCAACAAAGCCGATTGTGACCTCGTGCTGATCGGCACGCCCATCGACCTTGGCAAACTCCTCAAGATCAACAAGCCGTCCATGCGCGTTCGCTACGAGCTTGGAACCGCTGCCACGCGACCCCTGCGAGAAGAAATCGAGCGAGTCTTGGGCGCTAAATAGTTTCGATCTGCCTTCACAATGGCGGGGGGACGACATCGACCCCATTTTTGACGTCTGAGCGAACGGCGTCGATCAGTTCAGCGTGACGGAAGGACCGGTGGACAGCGGGAGGCGGTGTCGGTTCAACGTGTCTATTGATGTTTGGGGCGGAGATTCAGTAGTATGGAGGCATGCTGGCCTGCGGTTTCGGTCGCGCCGAACAAGGCCGGCGTGGGGATCAATCGTCATTGTCTCCGAGGGGACTGGCATGGCTGGGGCCCATCAGGCGCAGGCCCGATAGCCGCGGGCGTTGATACCCATCCTGCGCGCACGCGGACGTTCTTCGGCGTGGGCGGGTTTGAATGCTTGCTGCGGTGGCGCTCGATCGCATACCGAGGATTCGGCATCGCGGCCATGATAGTCGCCGTCGAAGTGGACCGATGTCATTCGGATCGCTGCGAGCGTGACGTCGTCAGGGAAGAGGCAAACAGAAAGGCTGTGATGATGCGTGGACGGTCGAAGGCGATGTGCCCGTTCGTGGTTTTCGGACTCCTGTCGGCAGGCGCTGTGCACGCGCAGCCGAAGGCCCATTTTGATTGCGGGCGTGATGTCGTTCGCAATGACATTGTGGTGCAGCTTGGTGCCCCACCGAATCGCATGGTGGGTCCAAGGCCTGCCGCGGGCTTGACGATTCAACTCAACGCAGGCCCGGGGTTGGCGGCCAACCCGCAAGCGCTCGCCACGTTTCAGGCGGCGGCTGCGGTCTGGGAGAGCAGGTTCAGCGACCCGGTAACGGTGGTCATCGACGCTGACCTCGCTGCGCTGGGCGCTGGCATCTTGGGATCCACGGGGTCGCGTAGTTTTGTCACCACCTACACGTCCATCCGCAATGCAATGGTCGGCGATGCAGCGGCGGACGAAGCCATCGTCTCGCAGCTACCGTCCCTCGCTGCGTTCAATGTGATCTTGCCCACCGGGTTTACGTTTCAGACGGACCTGCTGGCGAGCAAAGCCAACTTTCGGGCGTTGGGCTTCGACATGAGCTTCGACGATCCCAACGCCGACGCGAGCATCACGTTCAGCACGGGATTTCTGCCCGATTTCGACTTCGACCCGTCCGACGGGATTACGCCGGGGAAGTTTGATTTTGAGGCGATCGTCGTTCACGAGCTAGGCCACGCGCTGGGGTTCATCAGTACGGTCGACACGGTGGATTTCTTTCTCGACAGTGGTCAGACCGCAGCGGTCACGATGCGGACGTTGGACATGTTTCGATTGCGTCCCGGCGACGCAGCCATCGATTTCACCGGCAGTTCCCGCATCGGTTCTCCCGGCAATCTCGAATCAAACCAGCAGTTCTTCGACGGATCGGTGGAGCTTGGCCTGTCGACAGGGTCAGCCCTCGGCGACGGTCGGCAGGCGAGCCATTGGAAGGACAACGGCCTGACCGGCGTGTTGGTCGGCGTGATGGACCCAACCATTGCGCGGGGCGTTGTGGTCCCGGTGACGGGCAACGACGTTCGGGCGTTCGGTCTGATCGGCTGGGATACGACCTGTACCGTCGACGCCGATTGCGACGACGGGCTGTTCTGCAACGGGGCTGAAACGTGCCTGACAGGTTCGTGCGTGCCCGGAACGTCCCCCTGCGATCCCAACGCGGCATGCACCGACGTCGCCGGCGGTTTCACTTGTTCGTGCAACGCAGGCTACACCGGCGACGGCGTGACCTGCACGGACGTCGACGAGTGCGCGACCGGCGCGGACAACTGCAA
Organism: uncultured Phycisphaeraceae bacterium; assembly: GCA_964416845.1. Classification (GTDB taxonomy): domain Bacteria; phylum Planctomycetota; class Phycisphaerae; order UBA1845; family UBA1845; genus CAYQFV01. The sequence goes on from CAYQFV010000075.1 coordinate 9,582, forward strand.
CGCGGACGCGACCTGCACCAACACGGCTGGCAGCTTCACGTGCGCGTGCAACGCTGGCTACACCGGCGACGGCGTGACCTGTACGGACGTCGACGAATGCGCGACCGGCGCGGACAATTGCAACGTGAACGCGACCTGCACCAACACGGTCGGCAGCTTCACGTGCGCGTGCAACGCGGGTTACACCGGCGACGGCGTGACGTGTTCGGACGTCGACGAATGCGCGACCGGTGCGGACAACTGCAACGTGAACGCAACGTGCACCAACACGGTCGGCAGTTTCACGTGCGCGTGTAACGCGGGGTATACCGGCGATGGCGTGACGTGTACGGATGTCGACGAGTGTGCGACCGGTGCGGACAATTGCAACGTGAACGCGACCTGCACCAACACGGTCGGCAGTTTCACGTGTGCGTGTAACGCGGGGTATACAGGCGACGGCGTGACCTGTACTGACATCGACGAATGCGCGACCGGTGCGGACAATTGCAACGCGAACGCGACGTGCACCAACACGGCCGGCAGCTTCACATGCTCGTGCAACGCGGGCTACACAGGCGACGGCGTGACCTGTACTGACATCGACGAATGTGCGACCGGTACGGACAATTGCAACGCGAACGCGACGTGCACCAACACGGCCGGCAGCTTCACGTGCTCGTGCAACGCGGGCTACACAGGCGACGGCGTGACCTGTACGGACATCGACGAATGCGCGACCGGTGCGGACAATTGCAACGCGAACGCGACCTGCACCAACACGGCTGGCAGCTTTACGTGTGCGTGCAACCCGGGCTACATCGGCGATGGTGTGACCTGCACGCCCGATTGCGGCGACGGTCAAATCCTGGGCGGGGAGGAATGTGACGACGGGAACACCGGCGATGGCGACGGATGTTCCAGTTCCTGCATCGTCGAGGCTGGCTTTACGTGCACAGGACAGCCGAGCGTGTGCGTCATGGCTTGCGTCGACGACCGTGATTGTGCTAGGCAGGACGTGTGTCACGCAGGAACGTGTCCCGCTGGGACATGCGTTCAAGTGGTCAATCTGTATGGCGATATCGATCGCAACGGCTCGATCAATCTCTTTGATTTGTTTTGCGTACTTGAGGGGTTTACAGGCGATTTCACCAACTGCACGTTTGACGATGTCGACATCGAACCTTGTGTCCCCAATGGCACGCTGAATCTACTCGACCTGTTCGCCATCTTGGATTCGTTTTCGGGAGCCGACCCCTGTTGCAGCGCGCCGTGATGCGACGGCTGGCGACCGGTTCGACCGTCGCAGTTGTTTCGGTCAAGCCGCTCGCATCGCTTGGGTAATGTCAAGGCGGGCCGCCCGTCGTGCGGGTGCAACGCCCGCGAGCACGCACACCCCGACGGTCAGCGCGATGCCGGCAGCCATGTTCCCAACGGGGAAATGAAAACCGGGCGCGAAGCCGATCGCGCGAAGCGTCAGATGGTTCATGTTACCGGCCGCATGAATCCCGAGACCAACACCCGCGACGCTACCGATCATCCCTAGCACCAGCGCCTCACCGAGCACCAGCCGCATGATTTGCCATCGCGTTGTGCCAATGGCACGCAAGACGCCCACTTCGCGCGTTCTGTTCAGCACGTTGGTCGTCATGAGATTCCCCACGCCCACAGCCGCGACGATCAACGCAACGATCGGAATGGCTGACAGCAGCAGCGTTGCCTCGTGGATGTCGTCGTCGATGCGCTGTTTGAGTTCGCGAAGCGACCCGAAGATCGCGCTCGGCCGATCGATCGTATTGATGACGCGGAGCATGACGAGCCGATCGCAAAACAGCCCCCATCGCTGTTGTGGCGAACGGTCCGCCCAGCGGTCGGCGACGTAACTCAAGGCCGCCCGGTACGGGGCGAGTAGTTCAGCGTGAACCATCGATCCGGACGCGTTGGCAGCTTGCGCTTCGAGACGAGGGCGTAGAAGCGCCATTTCGTCAAGATCATTGGTGAGTCGATCGCCCCACGCGAGCAGTTCGGTCGCCATCAGTTTCGTCGTCACGATCGGCGGCGACGCTTGACGGAACAGTTCAGGTGTTTCGCTCGTCGGCAGCGAAAAATTCATCAGGAACATCGACACGCCGTCGATTCCGAATCGTTCTTTCGCATCCGACAGCGTACCCAACACCGAGTTCGCAGCCGCCAGCATCATGTACGAATCCGCCTGAAAGTACGTCACCGCGATGTCCAGCGCGGGCGACTGCACCACGCCAGCCACCTCGAACCGGGCAGTCCGACCAGCCGCCGACAGCGTGATCGTATCGCCCAAGTGAAGCGACAACGCTCGCGACGCTTCATGCGGAAGAAGGACGTAGCCGCCACGCTTGAGCTTCGCCCGGGCGTCTTCAAGCTCGCCTTCGTGGAACTCGAGTTTCGTCATGTCGAGAAAAACGTCCGGCTCGCCCGCAACGAACGTTGTCTTGACCCGGAACAGGTTGAACAACCTCGATCTCGACCGCCCGACGTCGGTTAGAAAGTCGTTCACAAATGTGCAGTCTTCGACACCGGGGATGTCACGCACCAGTTCCGCGGTCGGCCTCGACACAGGATCACGCGTCCAAACGAATGATTCCGCAAGCCGCCTGGGAAAGTCCCAACCGACGCGAACACTTTCCGCATAGACCGACACGCTGATGAGGAGCGATAGGCCGACCATCAGTCCGCAGCAAATGCTTGCGCCCCGCCAGGCGACCCGACCGACCTGATCGTTGAGCAACCGTCGGTCCAACAAGAGCATCCTTGCCACCACCGGAACAACCGCCGCCGCGATCAAACGCACCGCCAGCGGTATGACCAACGCGTATCCAACGTACAACAGTGCGATCCCCGCAAACGCCACCTGCGGCAGAAACCAGTACGACGGATCGAGCGAAGACACCATCCACGCTTGGCCGGCCACCATGCAAAGGCCTGCCACCGCGGCGACCACCGGCCAATATTTCGCCGGCGGATTCGCACGCGGACGGGAGGCAGCCAGTGGGGACGTCGCAGCCGCGCGAATCGCCGGCGCAAACCCGCTCGCCAGCGTCGTCAACCCTCCGCCGATTATCGCAACGATGATGCCCCGCGGGCTGATCGCGATCTGCTGAATGTATTCCGGAGCGACTCGCGTCCCGACGTACGTCAACCCCAGGCCGATGGGAACGCCCAGGATGATGCCGATCGCCCCGGCTGGCGCAACCTCCGCGAAGACCAGGGCGGCCAACTGACCGCGCGTCACGCCGAGACATCGCAACGTTCCCATCTGTGCGACGCGCTCGGTCGTGCCCATGCTCATCGTCGACGAAATGATGAAGAACGCCGTCAACAGCGCTACGCTCGCCACCATCATCAACGCGAATTCGGTCTGGCGTTCCGCCTCGGCCAACTGGTTCAGCTTCGCCGTCGACGTTGTCACCTGATAGCCTCGCCCTGACTGACGGATTGACTTGCGAAGCGATTCGGCGGTCGCTTCCAGCGTGGCAGCTGTCGGATGGTTCAGCATGATGTCGACGATGGTGATCGGAGCAGCCTCCGCGACGATGGACGATTGCAGGTCGGTCAGGGGCACGAGTACCGTGGGCCGCTGAAACTTCGCGACACGCCGGGCGTCGAACACGCCGACGATCGTGAACGAGCCCGCCAATCGATCCGGCGGCTCGAATAGAACGATTCGATCTCCGATCGAGAGTCCGAGATCCTTGGCGGTTCCCGTTTCGATCATCGTCACACCGCGCTCCTGCGGTTCGATACGCCGCCCGTGTACCCGATAGGTGCGAAAACCGTATTCCGTCTCAGGCTCGATACCGACCACATCAACCCAGATGGCCGGATCCGACAGGTCGAGTGAACGTCCATCAGCCGCGCCGGGTGAGAGTTGCAAACGACGTCGCAGCCGCGCGGTGACGCTTCGGACGTCGTCGAGCGACGCAGCCAGCGATTCCATGCCCGCGTCGATGTGTCCCCAGTGTCCCAGCGCCGATTCGATACTGAGATGGCTTTTGCCGACCCACCTGTCGACCACTTGATCGGAAATGCTCCGTCGCGCGGACTCGTAGGTGCTGGTCACCCAGACCACCGTGCCCACGCCCAGGGCGATCGCCGTAGCAATTCCCGCCGCCCGCCCGGGCTTAGCACGCCAGTTCTTGGTAGCGAGTTGCAACCAATGTCGCATCACGTGCTCCGTGTGGTCGAATCTCACCCACGACCCGTCCGTCTTTGAGTACCACGATTCGGTCGGCGAACGCCGCACCGGAAGGCTCATGCGTCACCGCGACGATCGTTCGCGACTGTTCGCTCGCGAGTCGGCGAAGCAACGTCCAGATGTGGTCAGCATGTTGCGAGTCGAGATTGCCCGTCGGTTCGTCCGCCAGCACCACCGCCGGATCGTTCACCAGAGCGCGAGCGATGGCCACCCGCTGCTGCTCGCCGCCCGAAAGCGCTTGCGGTTTGTGTTCGGCGCGATGCAGCAAGTCCACCTCGGCCAGCAGCTGCGATGCCCTGTCCCTCGCTGTTCGCCCCCGCTCGCCCGCCACCAGCAGCGGCAGCGCGACGTTTTCTTCCGCCGTCAGCGTGCTCAACAGATTGAACGATTGAAAGACGATGCCGATTTGCCGACGTCGAAACCGTGTTCGGGCGGCGTCACTCAGTCGCGTCGTGTCAACGCCGTCGATGTGTACAGACCCGCTTGTGGCTTGATCCAGACCGCCCATCAAGTGCAGCAGCGTGCTCTTGCCCGACCCGCTCGCGCCCATGACCGCCACGAACTCGCCCGACTCCACGGCAAGCGTTGCACCGTCCACAGCGTGCACCGCCTCGCCGTCATGGGCGTACGTTTTGCGAAGATCGTCAACGCGTAGCATCGAGGACACGCGCCCATTGTACGTCGCCACGAGCGTGACGCCACGGGTGACGGGTCCGCAAGCTGCACTCGTTCCGACTCGGCCGCGCACCAAAAAACGGAGCACCGACGCGTTCAACACGCCGGTGCTCCGAAAATGGTTTCTACTGCCGAGGCGAGTAAGGCCGCCGACTTAACGAATGGTCAGACGTTGAACGAGAAATTCTCTCGGAAGTTCAAAGCCTACCACGTTGCCCAACACCTTCGGGTCGTTGAGGTTCCAGCCCGACCAGTGTTCCACGATCGGCCCGTTCCTGTCAGACGCAACGACCGTAGAACCCAGCAAGTCGAGGCCGCCCAAACGCGGTCCTGGCGTGAACGCCAAGTTTGAAATCGGGTCCAAAAGCTTGCCCATGAACGTGATCGTGTTGGCCACAAAGTCCGGCCGGAACACGCAGATTCCAACTTCTGCGCCCTCGTAGGAACAACTGACGTACAGGTCGGTCCCGTCAGAACCGAGGTCGCCGTCCAAATCGTCCCAGCGAGGATCGTCGGCAGGAGCTGACGGCGTTGGCGTGAGCGTTCCTCCTACGCTCGCGATCGGGACCAGCGTCTTTCCCCAGAACCGGAACGAGTCGGCGGTGGAGTTGAAGACGACCAACGTTCCGTTCATCTCGACCATGCCGCTCAGCGTGTCCGAGAATCCGCCGAACCCGAGGATGTTGCCTATAAAGTTCGCGCTGGCGAATCCGGCCGTGCCGGCATCCGGGTCGATACGGAACAGCGGGTGGTTTTGCTGCGTGCAGAACTGCGGTTCTGGGCGGCAGACCTCAACCGTGACGAACAGATCCTGTCCGTCGTATGCGACGAGCGGGTTCGCCGACTCGATAAGCCCCTGGTTCAAAGCCTCAATACCCGTTCCCGGGCGCATTACGTCAAAGAACTGGCCGCCGTCGAGGACCGTGACCGTATCACCCGTCAACGGATCCACCTCCAGAATCGGCGGGTAGCAAGACGCATTACCGTCGTTTGGACCGTTGACGAAGCAACTCGTGTGGATGTCGTCAACACCGCGCGACGGTGCGACGAACATCCGCGGCGTGCCCGGCAGACTGACGATCGGATCGATCACCGCCACGCCGATGTCATAGGCACGCAGTGAGAGAATTCCAGTCTCGAAACGACGCGACAACGTCGTGCCCGGGAAGGCGGCGTCGAAGGGCGTGTTTTCCTGACGCAGCATGTTGCCGTTGTCGATGCCGACCATGGCGAACGCGGTCGGTCCGATCCCTGCCGGCATGGTGCCCACAGCGGTCGCCGCGATTTCGTCCGAGATACCGTCGAACATGGTGGCGTCCGCGTGTTCCAGCGAATAGTCGTGATCCGCAAACAGGAACCCGAGGCTGTCAAACCACCCGAGGTACGATCGTACGCGGTTATCGTCGGTCGGCGGTTGCTCGTCATCAGCGACGACCAGCGCGAGCAGTTTCCCGGGCGCAGCCGGAACGCGATAGAAGTCGACGTCGCCCTGCTGCCCGCCGAAACGGCCGTTGCCCAGGTGGAACGGGAGGATCGGAGCTTCCATCAGTGACAGCCGGTCAGCCGTATTGATGGTGCACGCGTCCGGAATCGAGTCGTCGCCGTTGGCGCCGAGTGAGTCGCAGATGTCCACCGCACCCGCAACCGTCGGCAGCACGTTCGTGAACGTCGAAACGTTGATACGATAGCACTGTCGGGTCTCCGGCGGGTTTTGGATGGGATCAGAGGTGCACCCCTTGATACGCGTGAGCGGTTTGTTCACGCGACCACCGACCATGGGTCGAAGATCGGCGTCGTTGGTCGCCGCCACGGCAACACCATGTGGAAAGTTCAGCAAAGTTGGCGGGATGGACGGGAACATAGGAGTACAACCCGAATCGGGGTCGAACGTGACCCGATCCGTGCCGAATATGGCAAGGTAGTATATGCCATCCGCACCGGGCGTGTTGCTACCGGCAGCGTTTGAGCCAAGCAGTGGTCGGGTCTGGTCAAAACCAAAGAGTTGCACCTGCGACGACTGATCAGCAGTGGCGATCAACTCACCGCTCGAGTTATAGAGTCCCAACACCAGGTCAAAGACCGTGTCGAATCCGCCCGCATTGACGCCCTTCACCTGAGCCGTCAAGCTGCGAACGCCCGCCCGAGCGCCCGTCAACGATATTTTCCAAATATCAACATCTTGGCCGTACGCCGAGAACGCGCCGTCGCCGATCATCCCGCGAACCAAGAGGCAACCGGGCGTCTCAGGATCACACAACGCTCCGCGTGCGTCCGAGTCGGGGATGGAGTCGTCCGGCTCGTGCTTCGTCGTGTAGCACTCGTTAAGCTGGCCGCTGAAGTTGTCGACCACGCAATCCGGATTGACCACAGCCACCGTCAGCGAATATCCGCCCGCATCGTCCGCCATCAGCACCGGAGAGGATTGGGGATCCATCGGATCATACCCGTTGTTTTGGGCAGCACTAACGCCCACCCACAGCCGCGTCGCACCGGCCGGAACCACCACGGTCGTGAAGCCGTCAAGGCTCAAACGCTCGTAGTCGTCACTGACTTCCATCACAACCAAGTTGCCGGCGACCATCTGGAAGATCTTCAGGTAGGGATCCCAAGTCGGGCCTTCCGCCGGGCTTTTGTCACCGTCAAGCAGCACCGAAAGCACCTGACCCGGAGAAAGTCCGGGGACTTCATACAGGTCGACGTCTTGCAGCAGGACCGGCGGATCCGGCACGGTGCCGACGCAAAGCTCGTTGTCGGGAGGAACTAGTCCGAGGCTGCAGAAGAAGAATCCGAAATAATCGTCGATATCGACCGTGCCGCTCAGGTTCTGATCGAACACCTGGCACTCGGGGAAACTGGTCACCGTTCGGCCGACACACCGCTGGTAGCATCCGTAGTCAATCACATCCAACACGTCGTCGCCATTGCAATCGAAGAAAGTGATCGGCGAACCGGTGTACGAAACCGGGTTATCCCCGATAAACCCGTTGATCGTTGTCATGTCGCCGCTGCATTGACCCGGTGCGGGGATGTCAGCCAATATGACGTCGGCGGTAGCCTGTTCGTTGTTGCCGTCCAAATCGGACTCGCCCGGTCCCACGAACAACGCCAACGCGACGCCGAAAAACGGCCGGTTCAGCGTGCAGGTATTTCCACCTACGCATGGCACTGGATTACCGAAGACGTCCGTAGGCTGCCAGCCCGGGTTATCGCAAACCAGCGGAGCCTCCTGCTGTGTACACAGCGTGGCGTTGGTCATGTGCAGCCCGTTCTCGTTGCCGCCGCCACCGCGTGCCAACACCACCCCGCACCGCGGCGTACCGCCCGCACATAACGATGGTTCAGAATCAAAGCGGACATTCACGCCGATCTTTCCCGGTGGCAGGACGAACGACGGACGTGTGTCTCCAATATCCTGGACTGCCGGCGAGATGAGCGGAGTACCCGTTTCTGCGTCGACGACCGTGTACGTTCGCTGAAGAAAATCGACCGTAACACGCATCATCAGCGGCTCCCCAGTGATGGGGTCTTGATGAACGGGAATACGACTGAGCAGCGGCAATCCCGCGGACGTGAAACCCGCCACCGCCGGGATGGTGATCGGTGTGCCGAGATTCTCGGAGTCGGTACCCGTGAAAAACTGTATCGGATTCAGATGGTTCGGCAACGCGCCAGGCCCGCCGTTCATCACGAACAGATCAAAGCCCACCACCCGACCGCCGCTGGTCGTGAACCAATCGCGAACCGATAGGGGAGGCCCATCCGCGGAGAACCCGCCGCCGACGGCGAGCGAAATCGTGTCGACCGTGCAGACCTGCGTGTTGTCGTAGAGCTTCGGGCGGTTCAGGCCGCCCGCCATTTGCGCCGGCGTGGGTCCGCCGATCTGCAACGCCTGGACCATCGGCTGTTGAGTACCGAACACAGGCCCGACACCGACCGAAGTGGCATCATCGCCCGCAAGTGCAGGGGTCGCCAAGGCCACAGCCGCCAGCACGGCGATTCGACAAAACGTTCTTACCATTTCTAACTCCTCCAGCTTACCGGCTTGATGCAGAAGACGACGCGCTCAAAACGCGGAAACAACCGCGGGGCGACCGTCATTGTTCCAAGGCTTCAGTTTACTTCTCTCACGCTACCCTCTTGTGAACCGACGCAGAGTCACCACAACCGTCGCGCAGCCTCCCTGCAACAGCACCCTGTATTCAAGGTTCGATGACTGTATAGTCTTCCGCGATTCCCCACGCCTCTTTTCCCGTCGTCCACCAGCCGCGC
>CAYQFV010000076.1:0-18615 GCA_964416845.1 uncultured Phycisphaeraceae bacterium
GCCGAGAAAGGATACTCAGCCCGGAAGGGGCAGACTTCCGCGCACTCGCGATCATCGGCCAACTCCTCGAAGCGACTCGGGAGAAGGTGACTTGGGAAATCTTTGGTGGGCCCAAGTGGCCCGAAGAGCGGATTCGTCTATGGGGGGATTCTCTCTCGGAGTTGGCCAAGGAGTTCCCCGACTCCAGTTACGCTCCCTATGCAGCCTATTATGCGGGGTGCTGTTCTTCCGCGATGGGCTACAACCGGCTGGTCAAAGCTATCAGGGCGAGTCGCGTGCCGGGGGAGCGTAAGGATCTGGTGGCGGATGCGAAACTGTGCCGTGGTCTTGCCAAGAAGGACGCCGACTGTGCGCGTGCGACTGAGATGTTCGCCTTCGCCGCTGAGCGAGCGGACGCTTACTTGCGTCCTCGCGCCCTGTACCAGCAGGCATTCCTTCGGGTCACGTACGGCGACTTCGATGGAGCTGATCGTTTTCTGGATCAGGCCATGGAGGCCGCGCCGGGTAAAGGAACCATCGAGACCATGGTAACGAAGTTCCGGGCCGACGTTGCGTTGCGAAGGGGCGAAAAGACCTCGCACGCCAGACAAAAAGCAAGGCCCCGTAAGTCTCCGCGGAACGGCCGGGTGGCCCACCTCCTTCTTTTGGAGGTGGGGAACTCGATGATCGTCGAGGCGTTCGCCCGAGCGCACCTCGTCGCGTCCCCACGTCCAGAGGACATGGGCCACCCGCCTGCAAGCTCCCAACAATGGCGGCGCGCGGATGTTCCCGGGCCGGCGCTTCGCGGTGGACCCCTTCCAGAACATTCGGCGCAGTGTGAAAGTCCAAGCGCAAATCATTCCGACGACACCGGGCTGTCGGGTCTATTTTCGCGTGTGGGACGTGGACGATCCGTTCGATCAGAACAACGCAACCATGGCGAACGTGACCCTGATCGACGCCGACACCACCGGCCCGGACAATCGCCCGACCCCGGAAGCGCCGCAGTCGTTCTCCGCAATAACGGACGCCGCCGGAAAGGCCAACGTAACGTTCACCGTATCCATGCAGCCGGGCAACAACTACCGCGCCGCCGCGTCGCTCTACGCTGCAGACCGCGACAGCACAACCCAAGCAGACGCCGACGCAAACACCCCACCACCCCGAGTCACATTCTCACAAATGCTAACCGTCTGGCGGAAGGTGTGGTTGGAATTGGATTCGATGGGCCCGGGATCGGACATCAGCCTGACCGGCAACATCGACGCCATCACGAACAACAGTCCCCACGCCGGAGACGGAACGGTTGAACTTGACGTGTCGGACATCAATGACGACGGTCGCTTCGAGGGCGGAACGATGACCGTCGCGGCGACCTCAGATGTCTATCAGATCATCGATAATATTGATGTGTTTCTGGACGATGACTACACGATGAGCACGTTCATCGCCGGAGCGGATATCGATCAGTCCGCTACGGTTCTGGACGACGACACCGCGGTCCTGCCGAAAACGCCGGATGCGAATATCACCGTTCTCAACGCCAAGTACAAGAACGCTTATATTGAATTCACCGAAGACCCTTCGGCCAGGGATAACAACAATATCTTTGTGGCAACGCTAGGTGCCGGTTCCACCGAACTGGCCGACAAGGGTTTGGAGAATGCAGATCTGAGCCCAGCCAGCGACTTCTTGCTAGCGATTATCGTAACATGTTACCAAAGCCATCACGACCTGTCTCCGAGTCTTGGCAGTCTTCCGAATGCTACTGTTGCCGATGCAGATCCAGACGTGAGATACCACATGCATGGAGGATCGCCGACTACGGGCGATCAAGCGCTCAGACTTGCTGCGACCCCTGGGACCACCCAGAACGTCTCAGCCTTCTATCTTGAAACGAATCTCGATTACCTTTCGCAAGTCGCAGCTGGATACTTTCCTGGTCATATTCTTCGCACACTACAATTCAAAGAACCTCGGACGATTGCGCACGAGCTGGGTCACCAGTTCGGCATTTCAACGCACACGCCAGGGACGCTTGTTAGCCCATGGGACGGCGGTGACTACGATCTTGATGCGACCCAAATTGCTCAAGTACGCGATAGTAACACATTGATCGCACATTGAGGACAGAAAACATGCAGAGGACTACACCAACAGTATACCAAATTCGTTTCGCAGGGATAGCGTTAGCTTTTGCTTGTTCGCAGCTGCATGGAGAAGGCATTCTCGTGGTAGAATACGATCTACCTGAGACACAAGTCTTGGAGAGGTGCCCGTTAGTTGTTGTCTTACGAGTGCGCAATGTCGGCACTTCTGCAATTATGACGATCTTTCCCGAACCCGAACAAGGTATTCTAGCCGATCGCACAACGTTAATACTCAGAGATGGAGACGGAAACGTCCACGCGCTCAGATATCGGGGCGGACCTCTCGTCGAGCATCCCGCCCCTATTGCCATTAATGCCCTTAAACCGGGAGACGAACGCGCAGTCGAGCGTCTTATATCTCTAGTCGTTCCGACCGGTCGAGATCGCAAGTACGGGTTTCTGCCACCAGGGAAATACGTCGGTAGCTTCGAGGTTGCGTTGCTGCAAGGCAAGAAGTTGGTTTCCGATGAGTTCGAGTTGACGATCCTTAAGGCGCAAGGAAAGGAGGCGGCCGCCCGCGATCGAGTTCAGTTTAGACATGTAGCGTTCCTTGAGGGACGTGACTCGCCTTTCGATGCAAGCGACTACAGCGGTCGCAAGTGGCATAGAAAAATTAACGTGTCTCGTTTCGGTGAGCTGGAGAACATTCTGAACGACTTCCCAGACTCGACCTACGCTAAATGGATTCGCTTATGGAAGCTTTACCATCACGGCCCCATTGAGGATGCTCTGCAATATGCACGAAACCATCCCGATTTTCCACTCAGTGACAATCTCATGCTACGCATGGCTCGTAGATTGTTCGGTTCCATGCAGTACGCCCGCTGCCGAAACGTTGTTTTCGAAATGAAGCGACTCTTCCCCGACGGTGATTGCCGGTCACGCCGACTTGAGCTAGAGAAGAAGCTGCGAAAGAAGCCCTAGAGCAATGACGCCCCGTATGTGCGTGCTGCGCGGAGTAGCGGCGCAGATCGGGCTCGCCCCGACATCGACACAATGGATACTCCTTTGTGTCGGGCCGAGCCCGACCTACTGACTGACAGAAGGTGGGAACCTGCAAAACACATCTTTGAAGCAACGGTTCTCCGCTGCCACGCTTCTCCGTTTTCGAAATGTGAGTAAATGGTGACCAGTAGTATAGATATCGTCTTCACCGCTGGCTTGAGAAGAATGCTCCGCTTCATTGCTGTTGGGATCTTCATCGTTGCTGGTTTCCTCTGCTGGATGTGGATGACAATTGATGTTCGAGATCATCCGGGTGTTCCAGCGAGGCAGGCAGCGTTTAATGCAGCGATCGTAGCTTATAGAGCACAAACCGGGAGTGCGCCCATTTCCTTAGTCTCTTTAACACCGGTGCTTGAGACTCTGACAAGGTCCAAATGTTGCGTCGTCAGAGTAAGCGAGGTCCGATACCGCGTGTGGGAGGGGCTAGACCGCCAGAAGACAGAAGTATTTGACGTGGATTATAAACTAGGTAGCAATGGTTTCCGTGAGACATGTCATGTTTACAACATTCGCGCGTTCTATCATCGTGAGTAGTGTTTGCGTCGGCGTCGTCCTTTCAGGCACTGTGACGAATGACGCGTTGTGGTCCATCGACAGGCAAACTGTATTCGTCGGTGGTTGTGCAACGTTGATCGTGAAGGGTCCGTATCGTAATGCGCACGCCTACACATTATCCATTGACGGGCGCCCTCCTGTTAGATTGGACAGGATTGGGCCGGCGCTTCGACATGGCAACACTACCCTGGTTCTCTTGTCACACAAGTTGTTCAGTGACGATGGGATGCGAGTGGATGCCGACAACCCACAGTTCGTTCATATGGTCCCGCTGTTTAATACTCCGGGAGTTGTGCGGCTGACGCTCTTTGTCGGGGAGGACAGTTTGGGGACGCAGGAGATAAAAGTCGTCGATGCTCCAGAGAGTTCGCAACCGGCGATTGACTTGATGTTTCCGACGCTGAAACGGACACGGCGGGGCAGGGCGCCAGTACACCTGGTGATGCAGCTCGTGATGGGTGCTGATGTGTCAAACATGTTGAAGGATTGGGACGACACCGTCGAGTTGCTCCACAAAGAGTTGCAAATCATCAGCGCGCACCCGGACTGGAGCGAGATCGCCGCGATGACCGTGGGTGATGCGGAAGCCACAATGCACTACAAGAGTACGATTAAGACTTGTCGAGAGGCGCGTGAAGAAGGGCGCGAATTGGAAACGGAGCCCCCAATTCCACCTTCGATCTTGCAAGCTTTGCGGCGAGACGTGAAAAGTCCGTTTGCTGCGGCGATTCAGGATCAAATCCGAAAGACGATCGCTGCTCGCCGTTGGATTCCTTCACTCATGGAGATCCGAAGACCGAGTCGCCAATAGTAAACTTGACGGATGGCCCACCTCCTTCTTTTGGAGGTGGGGGACTCGATGATCGTCGAGTCGCGCCGTGCAGATTCTTCAACCATGGCCGCCCGAACCGGCACGGACACACCACCACGCGGCTTTTCCTCTCGCCGTCGACTCGGACGGTCGCAGAATTGCAGGTAGGTCGACGTCGCGATTCGCGCGTCGCAAGCCCACGGACAATCTGTCGCTTGCGAAACGCGGCCGGACAGGATGTCACCGCTCCTCACGCCCCCCCGCCCACATGCTTGGATGACGGCGGTTCGTCGTATCAGGATCTATGGCACGCCGTGTGCTTTGTTAATGATACCCAGCGCCGAACGTAGCGACGCTACGATCCGAAAAGAGGTTGCCTCGACCGCAACACATCGCGATCGATACCCGTGCGGACGAGGCCTCTTCTCCCGGGCTTGCCGTGGGTAGAGACGTCACTCCGAATGGAAAGGGTCGGCGTGGAGTTGAGCGATGCAATCCAAGATGACGACAAAGCCATGCAACTGAACATCTACCAAGTTAACGCGGAGCGGTTTCTGGAGCCGTCCAGTTTCGAGGCGTTCCTTGGTGAGGTGCGACAGCCTGGCGGCAGGTTTTGGGTGGATGTTCAGGATCGCGATCCGACAGCTCTTGCTGAGTTCTTGACGCCCTTGAGACTCCATCCGCTTCTCGTCGACGCATGCCTCGACCCGACACCGCAGGCGCGCCTCGCTTCGTACGAGAGCGCCTTGTTCATTGAATTCCCCACTCAGTCGCAGTGGAACGACGCCCAACCGGCCTTTCTCACCGTCTTGTGCCTGCCGGGCGGCATCGTGACGATCCATGAGACGTCGATCAGCGCGCTGGAGATCATGGCACGTGAGTTCAGCGGCGCGAAGCGGTTTCACACGGCGAGTACGGCCGCTGTCCTGTACCAGATACTGGATAGTCTTATTGACAGCGATCTGCTTGTCGCCTTGGAAGGTCGACGCGTGGTTGACGCAGTCGAAGAGGCCGCCCACGAGCAAGTGAGTGATGAACTGGCGGCGCGGATCCTGAAGCTGAAGCGCCGGCTGGCCAGGCTGACGATTGGCCTGGAGGACCAGCATCACTGCTACAGTGGGCTTCAGGCAGTGGAGTCGGACTGTTTCCGTATGGACGGTCTCCGTGAGTACTTTCACGATGCCCTCTCGAATTTGGAGCACTCGCTCCGACTGGTGGGACGACAGGAGGCGCGCGTCGCCGCGATCCACCAGAACTACTTACTGCAGCTACAGGAGAAGACGAATCGGCGACTGCGTGTCTTGACGGTCCTGTCGGCCGTTTTCATGCCGTTGACATTGATCACTGGTATCTACGGGATGAATTTCCGGCATATGCCGGAATTGGAATGGCGTTTCAGTTATCCGGCTGTGATGGGGGTCATGTTGGTCCTCTCCGGCGGAATGGTCTGGAACTTCGACCGTCGTGGATGGTTCAAGTGACGCAATGGTGCGGAAAGCACGCCCGGAAGTTAGCGAAAGGCAGGCGACGAGATGCCAGATGACCAGATGACGACCAAAGAAGCAGAGTCTCTCAGTATACAAGACACGTTATCTCAACTCCGCGTCGGCGAAGAGGGACTGTCCGGCGAGGAGGCGGCAATCCGCCTTGGCCAATTCGGTCGCAACACGATTGAAGAGCAGCGTGTCCACCCCATGGTCAAGTTCTTGATGCACTTCTGGGGGCCGATCCCGTGGATGATTGAGGTCGCCGCTGTGCTTTCGGGCGTCGTCAGACATTGGGCTGATCTTAGCATCATCGTCGTACTGCTTCTGGTCAATGCCGTCATCGGCTTTTGGCAGGAACACAAGGCTGATAATGCGATCGCACTGCTGAAGCGTAGTCTAGCGCTCAAAGCGCAAGCTCGTCGTGACAAGTCGTGGCAGACGATCGAGGCAGACACGCTCGTGCCAGGCGACGTCGTGCGCGTACGACTGGGAGATATCATCCCTGCGGATATCAAGTTGATAGCAGGCGAATACCTGGAAGTCGATCAATCCGCGCTAACCGGTGAATCTCTACCCGTGGAGAAGCGCGCGGGGGACGTCAGCTATTCAGGGTCGATCGTTCATCGAGGGGAAATGGACGGCGTGGTGGTCGGCACGGCTATGAACACCTACCTTGGAACGACAGCCCGCCTTGTGCAGGAGACGCATTCTGTCAGTCACTACCAGAAGGCTGTTCTTCGGATTGGGCATTTCCTGGTCATACTGACGCTGGTTCTTGTCGCCTTGATCCTGTTGGTCGCGATGTTTCGACACACGCCTTTGCTGGAGACAGCCCAGTTCGCTTTGATCCTAACTGTTGCAGCGATTCCGGTTGCCTTGCCGGCGGTGCTGTCCGTGACCATGGCTGTGGGCGCAGTGAGATTGTCGCGGTTCAAGGCGATCGTGAGTCGCTTGGTTTCGATTGAAGAGATGGCCGGCATGGACGTCTTGTGTTCTGACAAGACGGGCACGCTGACACAGAATCGGCTCGTGGTGGGAGATCCGGTGACGTTCACGGGGGCATCATCCACGGATGTCTTGAGCGCGGCGGCGCTCGCCTCGCGGCAAGAGAACCCGGATCCGATCGACCACGCCGTTTTCGTCAAGCTTGGCGAATCCGGCCTGCCGGAAGAACTATCGATCGAGTCGTACCAACCCTTTGATCCGGTTTCCAAGCGGAGCGCAGCGACGGTTTGGGACGGCGGTCGCGCGTTCAAAGTTACAAAGGGAGCTCCACAAGTCATTCTGGGACTATGTCACGACCAAGACGACGTGCGTGAGGCTGCGTCAAAGGTGGTGGACGAATTGGCGTTGCGTGGCTACCGCACCTTGGGTGTTGCTCGCACAGACGAGAACGAGAAATGGCGGTTTCTGGGGCTACTGCCTCTGCATGACCCGCCACGGGAGGACTCCGCAGAGACGATTCGCGCGGCGAGAGAACAGGGCGTTACGATTAAGATGGTTACCGGCGATCACCAGGCAATCGCCCGGGAGGTCGCCGGCGAATTGGGTCTCAGCCGAAACATCGTCACTGCTGACGCATTGGTTGGTTTGGGTGAGCGCGCCGAAGAAGAGATGATTGAACGGGCGGGCGGCTTCGCGCAAGTGTTCCCGGAGCACAAGCACCGGATTGTGGACGTCCTCCAGAAGTGTGGCCACATCGTGGGCATGACGGGTGACGGCGTGAACGATGCGCCGGCGCTCAAGAAGGCGGATGTGGGCATCGCGGTTTCCGGGGCCACCGATGCGGCCCGCAGCGCAGCGGATCTCGTGCTCACCGCGCCGGGCCTGTCCGTGATTGTCCACGCG
Organism: uncultured Phycisphaeraceae bacterium; assembly: GCA_964416845.1. GTDB lineage: Bacteria > Planctomycetota > Phycisphaerae > UBA1845 > UBA1845 > CAYQFV01. The sequence continues at coordinate 7,836 of CAYQFV010000076.1, forward strand.
ATTCAGGAGGCCCGGCGGATCTTCGAGCGCATGACTGCCTACGCGACCTACCGCATTGCAGAGACTATCCGTATTTTGCTCTTTATGACTGCTGCAATCTTGATCTTCGACTTCTATCCAGTGACGGCAGTGATGATCATTATATTGGCGTTGCTGAACGATCTGCCCATTATGATGATTGCTTACGACAACGCTCGTGTCGCTCCGAAGCCGGTGCGTTGGGATATGCACCAAGTGCTCACCATTGCGGTGGTGCTGGGCATTGCGGGCGTGTTTGCCAGCTTCCTGATGTTCTGGATCGGCGAAGAGTGGTTGAAACTCGACCGCGCAAGCATTCAAACGCTGATGTTCCTCAAGTTGAGCGTTGCGGGGCATATGACGATCTATTTGACGCGTACCGGAGGGCAACCGTTTTGGCGTCGCCCTCTGCCGTCCGCCGCCCTGTTCTGGACGTCTGAGCTGACTCAACTCGTCGCGACACTGGTCGCGGTGTATGGCGTGTTCATGAAGCCCATCGGCTGGTCGCTTGCCCTGCTGGTCTGGGGATACGCCATTGCATGGTTTCTGTTCAACGACTTTGTCAAGATCCATGCGTATCGTCTGATCACGCATGGGGCGAAGAGGGAGCGTCGTCACATCGAACGTTCCACTGAAGGCCTTCATGGGCACGGAATTTGCTGACTTAAGGAGGTGCAGGATGACAGACACAGATTCAACTACCGATCGCGCGATCAGCCATCTCGTAGAAAGGCAGATGCGCAACTGGGAACTTGCCCAGTCACAGGATGACGCAGCGCCGCGTTCGCAAGAGCACGATGTTTTCGACTTCATCTCGGTCTCGCACTCCGCGGGACTGCCGACGGCGGAGTTTGCGTCGCGAATCGGCGAGCAACTCGGGTGGCCGGTGTTTGACCGGAAGATCCTTCAGGAAATGGCCGGCAACGATGAACACCGCGAACGGGTCTATCGATGCATGGACGAGCGAGACTTGACTTGGCTGGAGGAAGTACTCCTGGGGTTACCGGGTGACGCGTTCGTCCGAAACGACTACTTTCACAATCTCGTCAAAACGGTGCTGTCCGTTGCCCGCAGGTGTCATGTGGTCTTCGTCGGCCACGCGACCGACCTGATTCTGCCGACAAATCACGGTTTGAGAATTCGGGTCGTCGCTAGTCGCGAGTTTTGCGCAGAGGCTTTCGCGCGGGAACAGGGTGTATCCGCGGACGAGGCAGCGAAGGAAGTTGCGGAACTCGAACGCGAGCGAGCTCAGTTCATTCGTCATCATTTCCACGTGGAGACGGACGACCAGACGAGGCATGACCTGATCGTCAACCTGGAGCGTATCTCGGTCGATGGTGTGCTGGCTTTGATCCTTGCGGCGCTTCGCGCCCGCGGTATCGACAACTGACACGATCAACGGTCTGTCGCTAATGGCGGTTCACTGCCGGCAGGCGATGTGGCGACGTCTGGCCTGGAATAGCGTAACGACGAGCAGGAGCGGCGTTTGGCCATGGGTGTCGGCGAGATGATGTGCGGATGAATCCCGCGTGCCAGCGTTTGCAGTGCGCCAAGTACATACACCGTGTTGTCGTAATCAGTACGTGTCATTGAGATCATCTATTACCTGTTTTTAAGGAGTAACAGTCATGCATTTGAGTCCAAAGAAGATCCTCTGGCCGACAGACTTTTCCGAACTGGCACAGAAGGCAGGGCAATACGCGCGTGAGTACCAAAAGGCGTTCGGCGCTGAACTTCATGTGATCCATGTTTGCCAACCGCTGGACACGCCCGGATTGGAAGTAGAGATGCCCTCAGGGATCGATCTTTCGATTTCACAAAAGAACGTTACTGCAGCTTCGCAAAGCCGTCTCGAGCAAATCGTTCACGCTGAGTTCCCAGGAGATCCGCCGGCTGTTTGCAAGTCGCTCGTGGGGCGTCCGTGGCCTGAGATTTGCAACTATGCTAAGCGTGCTGGTATTGACTTGATCATCGTGGCGACACACGGGCTGAATGGGTTGCGTCGTGTTGTGATCGGGAGCACGGCGGAGCGCGTCGTGCAACACGCCCATTGTCCGGTGTTGATCGTCAAGAGTTTCAAACACGAGCGATGACCGCCCGACCATTCGCTTGGCTGATACGTCGGACGATGTCAGCCGTTGGGACGGTCTGCGGTGCGGTAAGGCTGACGACATTGATTCGCCCAAAGGCGACACGTCGTCAGCCTGAACTGCGCCGCGTAATGGGTTGAATAGTTTTCAATAGACTTCGTCTGCGTGGGATCATCGAGCTAACGTGCCGTTGCCCGCCTCGCGGAAGTGTAGAACTACGCGTTCTTGCCGAGAACGACCTCAACCGGGACCCACATGTGCATCGTATCGTTTTTTTCGATTTTGAATCCGGCGGCCTCGACGGCTTTGCGTACGAAGATTGGCCGACAATCAACGAAATTGGGGAAGTGCTGGTGTGTCCACTCGAACGCGTGAACGATGAGTCCGCTCTTGCTTTCTTTCGACATTCCGGCAACAACGAGGCGACCGCCGGGCCGAAGAACGCGTTTGCATTCTGCGAGCACGGCAGGAATCTCGGGCGTATCGAAAAGCTCAAGAGTGAAGCTCATGAACACGCCGTCGAGCGCGTCTGCGTGATACGGCAGGGATGTTGCGTCGCCGCATTGCAGTTTCACCCGGTGGGAGAACCCCCCTTGTTGTACGAGCGCTTCGGCTTGGCGTAACATCCCTTGCGACAAATCAAGCCCGAACACGGTCCCGGAAGGGCCGACCGCCCGGGCCAAGTCAATCAGACAATGTCCCGTGCCAAAACCAATCTCCAGGATGCGTTCGCCGTCGCCAGCCGCCAACATTTCGAGCCCAGCCCGCCGCACGGGCGCTTCGGAATGCTCAGCCAGAAGGTCGTAAACCTTGCTGATCTTGTCATAGAACGCCCGAGTCTCGTCCTTGGATTGAAAGACACGGAGCACGTCATCTTGGTTCCTCTCGGTATCACCTTGTGTCATTCCACCGTTCTCCATTTGCGTATTTGCGTTTTGAACGGTTCGCGGCTCCCACGAGGACCCTCTGGGCACGAACCGTACCACTGCAACGCGCAAGACAGCGCGGGAGAATTCGCTCTCTACACGCCTGAGACGGGCAGTCGGCCGGGCGCCGCGTTGTTGGATGCTGCGACAGAATGTCGTGCGTTGTCGTCGACGGGCCAACTTGACCGGTCGTTGCGAACTTACGGACACGAGCATTCCGTCTAACATGTTGTTGTGGCGGTCGTTACGAGCCCGGAGTCGTATCGCCAGGCACGGTACGCGGGATGCTGACGTGAAGGCTGAACGACGGCCTTATGAAGGCACGAGGTTAGACGAGGTTTCGGTACGATAGGTAATCACCATGGCCGACAAGGCGGTAATCATTGTCGACGACGACCGCTCTTTCGTGGATGCGGTAGCCGTGCTGTTCGAGGAGTTCAACTACCGGGCTTTGAAGGCCTACGGCGGATGCGAAGGGCTTGACTTACTCCGCCGTGACGAAGTCGACGTGGCGATCATCGACGTGAACATGCCCGACATGGACGGTGTGGAACTTGCCCGCCGGATTGCCGAGCTGCCCAAACCGATCCCCACAATTCTCATCAGCAGTGATGACAGCACGGAGACTGCCGATCGCTGTCGAGCACTGGGCACGGCCGTATTTCTGGCCAAGCCGCTGGATCCTGAAGTTCTTCTGGAAACCGTATCTCGCGTATTGGCTGCCCGAGCATAGGTAGCTATCCTGGAAGCATAGTGCAACGCTCCTTGTAGCGCAGGCTTCGGGCCTGCACGAGCCGCGATTACGGTGCGGGCGAGATGCCTGCGCTACGAATTCACGACGACGCTGCGCTGTAACGCTGAACGCGGCGGCGAGAAATCTCAAAAGGCAGTCACGCATGGATCACCGCAACCGACTCGGCAATCGACTGCTCCTGATTGGCGTGTGTACCATCGCCATCGTCGCAGCGTTCGTCTTGATATCCGCCGAGTTGGCCGTTCGGAAGATTGAGCCCTATGAACGCGACCGTGTACGGACCAACGCGTTCCGCCGTTTGGAGCATGTTCGCGACCGGGTTCTCCAGGCTTCCGGGCGACCTCCCGCTTCCACAATCGACGCGATCGTCGAGGGGACCGCACGGTTGCAACCTTTCTTGCGGCGAGTCGCGGGCGAAAGCAGTGTCTACGCGTACATCATGGTCGTGTCCACTGACGGGATGGTTCTTGCTCACAACGAGGAATCTCAAGTCCGCACGACGTTGCCTGCGAACGTCTCTCAACAGCTCGCGCTTTCTGGCCGGCTGGAACCTCGCGAAGTCAGATTGGATTCTTGGTTCGGCAGTGGGACAATCATCGACTATGCGATGCCGGTCGTCCTCGATCGGCGGGCTTTGGCGACGGTGCATCTGGGGGTTTCGCAGCCGGAATTGACGCGGCGTATCGCGGACCAGCAAGCCTCCATTCACAGTTGGGTCCGGCTGACGGTCACGGTTTCGGTCGCGGTCTTGTGTGTGGCAGCTGCGTTCGCGTGGCGACTGGTTCTGGCAGCCCGCGACGCCGACGCCGCGGAACGACGCCGAGATCATCTCGCCGAAGTGGGCAAATTGGCGGACGGGCTTGTCCATGAGATCAGGAATCCGCTGAACGCGATGCGAATGCAGGTCGCTGTCATCAGGATCCAACTCGATAAGCTGAACGCACCGGATCTGGAAGTCGCGAAGACGCAACTGGAACGGCTTGAGAGCGAAGTTCTGCGTCTCCAGGATCTGGCGACCGATTTTCTGACGTTCGGGAGGCCGGACGCAGGCCGTACGGAGCAGTTCACCCTTGCGGAACTGCTACGCGACGTGGGCGACTTCCTTCGACCCGAGTTGGAACAACGTCAGATTCGATTCGACCTGAACATTGATCCTGACGCCCAGCACGCGATCGTTACGATGGATCGCGGCAAGTTGCGTCAGGTCTTGTTGAACATCGCGACGAATTCCCAGCATGCCATGCCCAATGGCGGGACCCTGTCGGTTCGCTTGACGAAGCCGTCTTCGCGCGATCTGCACATTGCCATTCGCGACACCGGCTGCGGCATTCCGCCTGACAAGCTGGCTCGAGTTTTTGATGCGTTCTTCTCCACGAAGGACGAAGGCAACGGGCTGGGGCTTTCGATCGCCAAGCAGATCGTCAAAGCCGTCGATGGGTCGATCGAGATATCCTCCGAGGTTGGCAGCGGCACGACCGTCGGAATCGCTTTGCCCGTCTCGCGATCGGGCCAACCCGTCGACGCTTCCCTGCAGCTTGCGAGCCGGACGGACGAGGTGACCGTATGACATCAACCAGCGTCGGAAGCGTGCTCGTCGTCGATGACGACAAAGGGAATCGTGAAGCCACCGGACAGTTCCTCGAGAGCGAAGGATTCGATGTCCTTACGGCGGCCAGCGGGCCCGAAGCGCTGGGCTGCCTCAGGGATGGCGTTTCCGTCATTATCACCGACCTCGCCATGCCGGGCATGGACGGAATGGACGTTCTGCACGCGGCCCGCGAGGAAGCACCCCACGCGCCGGTCATCCTGATGACCGGTCACGGGAGCGAGCAAGCCGCCGTCACCGCGTTGAAAGCCGGGGCATTTCACTACGTCACGAAACCCGTCAACCCGGACGAACTCGCAAGCCTTGTCCGCCAGGCGTACGACAAATATCGAATGGCGTCGGAGATCGCGGTGCTGCACAGGCAGCTTCACGAAAAGTATGGCTTCTCCAACATCATCGGAACGAGCGAACCGATGCGACGGGTTTTCGAGCGGATTCGCATGGTGGCGGACGTTCGCAGCACGGTGCTCATCGACGGCGAGAGCGGAACCGGCAAGGAGCTCGTCGCACGGGCGCTTCATCACAGCGGTTCGCGCCGGAAGCGGCCGTTCGTCGCCGTCAACTGCGCCGCGATACCGGAAGCATTGGTCGAAAGCGAACTTTTCGGACACCAGAAAGGCGCATTCACCGGCGCGGCCGAACGGAGAACCGGCAAGTTTCAGGCGGCGGACGGCGGTACGTTGCTGATCGACGAGATCGGCGACATGCCGATCGACCTTCAGAGCAAGCTGCTCCGCGTCCTTGAGATGGGATCCATCACGCCGATTGGTGGCAATAAGGAGATTCCCGTAGATGTCCGCATCGTTGCGTCGACCAACCGGAACCTCCAGGGATTGGTGTCGGACGGCAAGTTCCGTGACGATCTCTACTACCGATTGAACGTTGTCAACATTCACCTTCCACCACTCCGCGAGAGAAGCGAGGATATCCCGTTGCTCGTGCGGGCGTTCGTGGACGAGATCGCTGCCGAAAACAATCGGCCGGTCAAAGACGTCTCGCCGTCGGCACTTGCTCAGTTGCGGGCTTTCGACTGGCCGGGCAACGTACGTCAACTTCGGAACGTCCTGGAGAGCGCCATCGTGACTTCCACGCGTGAAATAATCGAAGCGGAAGACCTCCCCGAACCTATTCGGCAGACGCCCGCCCGGCACACCTCACAGTTGCTCGTCAAGCCCGGCATGACGCTGGACCAGATCGAGCGGGATGCCATCCGTCTTGCGCTGGCCCGCACCGGAGGACATCGGACCGAGGCAAGCGATGCTCTGGGCATCAGTGTCCGCACGCTTCAGCGTAAGATCAAGGAATATGGCCTCGGATGAGGTGCACGGCGTCGAGTTTCCCCCAAGTCGTCCTGGCTCGACGACTCGTCTTTCGAACTCCGCAACTCGCGCACTCAATACACCTTGCCGCGCGGCAAACGGGATCGGCGAATTAACAAGACGCGTGTTGATATTGCGGAAGAAAGCAGGCATCATCAACTGAAACCTGATCGTCAGGCACAATCAGGTCCGGCGGTTAGGACGACGACGATTCACACGGCGTGTGATCGTCCTAGCGATGGGCCAGAGAGCGCACCGGCGAGCGATCCGATAGTGCCACTGCGTGGCACTCTGCTTTGCATTTGAGCGTTCCTGGCGTATTTGTTGCAATTCCGCTGAACATAGCGGCTGTCATGGCGCGGTGTACCCGAATGGAGTTTGTGGTCATGGATCCGATGTATCTTCCAGATGTTGAAAAGGCTGCCGCCGGTCCGAACGCGAGCGCGATCCGCGAGATCGAAGCCGCAGGGATGCCGGTTCCGCAGATCATGCGGTTGTTCGCGTACAAGCCTGATCGGACGATTCACCTTGCGAGATTCATGCAGGGGTTGATGCGCGGTCCGTCGCCGTTGCCGGCGGGTTGGCGGGAGTTGATCGCCGCGTTCGTGTCGCGGCGAAACGAGTGCGGTTACTGAACAGGTGCCCACGCCGCGGTCGCGGCTGAACTGCTCAACGATCGACCACTCGTCGACGCGGTACTGGCGGACTACACATTGGCATCGATCGACGAGAAGCACAAAGCGCTCTTCGGGCTGATCGACAAGACCAATGCCGATTCTCGTTCCGTCACCCGTGCTGACTTGGACCTTGCAAGGGCGGCCGGTTGGTCCGACGATGCCCTGTACGACGCGTTGAGTGTGTGCGCGATCTTCCAATTCTTCAACACGTGGATCGACTCGACCGGGGTTCATGAGCTGCCCGCGGCGATGTACGCGATGGCAGGCAAACGGCTTGCAAGTCACGGTTACGATCCCACCTCCGCCGACTGATCGTCCAAACCAGCCACCTCGACTCGGGGCGAGCCGCCGTTGAGCTTTCCGCTTCAATCGGCCGGTCAGCGGCCGCTCGGGCGGTCCGAGGTGACCTCCGCCATGCGCCAAGACCAATGATGATTCGGGCAAGTCCACGGATTTTGGGATTTGGTTGGAATGGCTGCCAGCCCAATCGGGTTGTGGTGATAGCTGGCGAGTCGGCTGCGTGACCGGTGCGGTCGCGTGTTGCTGTCTGCCGGCAGGGTCTGCGGAGATGTGGCGAGCGGTCCGCAGCGCCCAACGTACGGGTGCAAACCTCAATGAACGCCGTGCCGCCGCCACAACTCGACGACAACGGGACGAGCTTGGGCCGCCGCTCGGCGCTGGTCGTGGTGATCGGCGGGGTCGGTGCGTTGCTGTCCGCATCGGCGGCGATGGTCGCAGGGTTCCTCTCCAACGCGTTGTCCATTCCACGAGATCGGCCTTGGATTCGAGTCGGTCTGGCTGAAGATCTCGATCCGGACACGTTCCACCCGTTCGTGGTTCGCGTGGAGCGGAGGCACGCTTGGATTCGCCATCGCGTCCCGATGGCGATTTTCGTGAAAGACCTATACCCGAAGGACCCGCTGGCGCTGCTGGCGACGTGTAGTCATCTGGGCTGCGCGGTTCATTGGCAGCCCGGCGAAAGACGTTTCAAGTGCCCGTGTCATGGCGGCGTCTACGACGAGGCGGGACGTGTCGTGAGCGGACCCCCACCGCGTCCGCTGACTCGTCTCGAGGTCAAGATTGAGAACGACATTGTTTTCGTGCGACTGCCGACGTCGCCGCAGGAGGGGGCGGCGACGTGAGGCAGGCGGGACGCTCGTTGATCGATTGGATCGCATCGCGATGGCGAGGCGTGGAGGAGGCTCGCGCGTTTCTCGGCAAGCCGTTGCCGACCAACGTGTCGTGGCTCCACACGCTCGGCGGACTGTTGCTGGTCTATTTGTTGTTGCAGGCGCTTACCGGCATTCTGTTGGGATTCTACTACAGCCCCTCGCCCGAGAACGCACTGTCGAGTGTCGGTTTCGTTCGCGACAAGCTCTTTCTCGGCGAATTCGTTTATCGGTTGCATCATTTCGGCGCGGGGTTCGTCGTGGTGACACTGTTGTTGCACCTGGCGAGATCGTACTTCTCCGCGTCCTACAAAGCCCCGCGTGAATTGCTATGGCTGACCGGACTGCTTCTGAGCGTGTTGGTCATGTTGTTCGCGTTCACCGGCCAATTGCTTCCGTTTGACCAACAGGGCTATTGGGCCACGGTGGTCGGCATCAGGATTGCGTCCGGCGTGCCTCTGTTGGGTGAGACCATTCGAAGCCTGTTAACGGGCGGGTACGGTGACATTGGCGCGACCACCATGTCGCGGTTCTACGTGTTGCATTTGTGTGTGTTACCGCTCGCGATGGTCGTGTTGGTGTCGTTGCACCTGGGGATGCTGCAAAAAGTGGGTTCCGCCGGGCCGACCGACGGAGGTTCCCCGAAGTCAACGCACGCGTTTTTTCCCCGCCAAGCGATGAAGGATGTTTTGGTCGCCGCCGGTGGTGCGGCGGTGTTGTTCCTGGTGGCTGCGTTGGTTTCGGTCGAACGAACGGGCGCTGCTGACCCGGTCGCGGGCAGCTTTGTGCCTCGTCCGGAGTGGTTCTTTCTGGCGCATTACGAGGTTTTGAAATGGTTGCCGGGACGGTGGCAGGTCGCCGGGACGTTCGTCTTGCCGGCAGCGGTTTTCGCGGTGCTGCTCGGGCTGCCCTTTTTCGATCGTCGTCCGGAGCGTTCGCCGCGCCGGCGGCGGTTCGCGATATCGGTGGGACTGTTGGTCTGTGCGGCTGTCGTCGGTCTGACGACGAAGGGATTCATGGAATCGTCTGCGGCGTCGTCAATGGTGGCTGGCGGCGGTGACGCGTTGGATCTGATCGCGCGAGGTCGCCGACTGTTTGGCGAGAAGAAGTGCGTGACGTGCCATGCGGTGGCTGGAAACGGAGGAACGAAAGGACCAGATTTGACGCACGTGGGCAGGCGTTTGCGAGCGGACTACCTGCCGGAATGGATTCGTAATCCGCGAAATATCAGTCCGAGCACGGAAATGCCCTCGTTTGAGGGATCACAAGACGAACTCGACGCGGTCGTCGAGTACCTTTTGTCGTTGAAATAGGAGATGTGAAGATGTCCAAGCAGAGAACTATGGCAATTGTCGCGTTTATGAGCGGAGGCATGGCGATGTCGATCGGGGTTGGTATGGCTGCTCAGTCTGGAGGGACGCCCCCCTTCGGTGGTCCGACCGACACCGCGTTCGCCAAGAAGGTTTGGAAGGCGATGGACGGTTACCAAAATTGGAAGATGACGACGGCGGTGTACAAGGGGCAAAGCCCGCACGGGAAGTTCCTTCGACTCTATTCGACCTGGGTGACGGTCGATGGCAAGAGTTACCCCATCATCGTCAAGGACAACTACGGCGGTCGGGGCGTTACGATGGACCGGATCAAGAAGAACCCGAGCGAATGGCTGAAAGCCGTCACCATCATGCTTCAGCGCGAAAAGGGCTATGACTCGGACAACCAGAACTGGTTCTGGGTCAAGTTCTCGCCGAAGGGTGACATTCTCACGAATCCGAAGGGCATGAAGCTCGCGGGGCGCGTTGCCAAGGGAATGCCGAAAGGCTGCATCAGTTGTCACGGTCAGGCTGGCGGCGGTGACTATCTCTTCTCAAACGACGAATAGTCGACCATTGCGGAAGCCCCGATGCAGGTGGCGCGTTCTTGAATAGCGCGTTACCTGCGTAGAGGGGCGTGACGTCCTGTTGATCGAAGCGTGGCGGGTCACGTCAGTGTCGCTGCCGTCGCTCGCTGCGCGGTGTTCGCACATCAATGGTCCTCAATTGCCAACCGGGAGCGCTGACATGGGCACGATGTCCGAGCGTCAGTGCGCGCACGCAGTTCGCGGGGTGGACGGGGTTCGTGACAGTATCGGCGGGGCCGTTTCGTCCCGGAGGGACACTGTGACAATAGCCCAGCGATTCAGGGGCTGTCGATTTAATTGGAATGGTTCTTGATATCAATTTCA